>NZ_JBVHPY010000001.1:564838-625708 GCF_055567695.1 Streptomyces sp. NPDC026417 | reverse complement strand
AGGGAACTGTGCGCCATCGCTTCGTCAACAAGGAGAGGGGTGGCCGCTCTTCCGGTGCCCTCTTTTGCGTACCCTCTCCTGCGAACCCCCCGTGGGGGGGGGGGGGGGGGGGGGCTGGGGCCCCCCCCCCCACCAAAGTACTGCGCTAGCGCGAGGTCCGGGCGAATACCGCGACGGTACGGCCCGGGACGGCGAACGTGCCGGATTCGGCCGCGTAGGCGGCGCTCTTCACGGTAGAGTCCGCGCCCGCCGCCTGGACCGGATGCAGCGCGTACGCCGTCCCGGCCAGTGCGTCGACCTTCTGCTCCTGCTTCCCGGGCGTCGCGTTGAAGACGACGACGAGGTCGCCGAGCTTCATCGTGATGACGCCGGGCGTCTCGTCCTTGCCGGACAGCGGGAAGGACAGCTCCGACTGGACCCGACCCGTGGTGCCGAGCCCGAAGGCGTCCTCACCGGTACGGATCCTCAGCAGGTCCCGGTACGCGGCCGAGGCGCCCTCGATCTGCTCGCATCCCACCTTGACGGAGGTCAGCAGGGGCTTGGCGTAGGGCCACTTGGACTCGTTGTCGGTGGCCGGGGGCAGTCCCCGCCCGAAGCCGTTGCCGTCCTTGCAGTTCCAGTGGACGGCGTTGAACCAGTCGCCGCTGTCGTAGGAGTTGCGGTCCAGCGACTTGGAGCGCAGCAGGTCCGAGCCGGCCTGGGAGAGGGCCGGCCCCTGGGAGAGGGCCGCCGTCGCCATGGCGAGGACCTGCATGCGGGCCCGGCCGCTCGCCGAGGTGTCCTTCGGCAGCTTGAAGGCGAGGGCGTCGAACAGCGACTCGTTGTCGTGCGCGTCGGCGTACGCGAGGGCGTCTCCGGGTGCGTCCGCGTATCCGGCGGGCGCGCCGTTGTAGTCGACCTCGGAGCCCTTGACCTCCTTGCCCGCGGAGTCGGTGAAGCGGTATCCCGCGAGGTTGCCGCTCAGGCCGACCTTGATGAGGTCCTGGTAGTGCAGGAGGCGGGCCTTCTGCTCGGCCGGAGTGCCGTTGGCCTTCGAGGAGTTGGGGTCGGTGTACAGACCAGAGGCGAAGCCCTGGACGCCGGGGTCCTCGTCGAAGGGGCCGCCGCCGCGCACGGCGTCGCGGGCGCGGTCGGAGAAGGTCGCGATGCCCGTCCCGGCCATGTTCTTCTGGGTGGCCTGCACGAAGCGGGCGTCGTCGGCGATCTCGCCGAAGTTCCAGCCCTCGCCGTAGAGGATGATCTTCTTTCCGTCGACGCCGTCCTTCTGCGGCGTCAGTGCGTCGAGGGCCTTGCGGACCGCCAGGATGTTGGCCTTGGGGTGGTGGCCCATGAGGTCGAAGCGGAAGCCGTCGACCTTGTACGCACGGGCCCAGGTGACGATCGAGTCGACCACCAGCTTGCCCATCATGGCGTTCTCGGTCGCGGTGTTGGCGCAGCAGGTGCTGTTGGCCACGGACCCGTCGGCGAGGAGCCGCTGGTAGTAGCCGGGGACGACCCGGTCGAGCACGGAGGTGTCGGCCTGGCCGCTCGCCGCCGTGTGGTTGTAGACGACGTCCATGACGACGCGCAGGCCGTCCTCGTTCAACGACTTGACCATGTCGCGGAACTCGACCGTGCGGCGGGTGCCGTCGGGGTCGCCGGCGTAGGAGCCCTCGGGGACCGTGTAGTGGTACGGGTCGTAGCCCCAGTTGTAGGCGTCCTTGGCGGCGGCCTTCGCCACGCACTCCTGCTGCTTCTCGGAGTCGGCCGGGTACGAGGCGAGGTCGCAGTCGGTGCTCGTCCGGTCGGCCTTCTTCTCGGGGATGGTGGCGATGTCGAACGCGGGCAGCAGGTGCACGTAGGAGGTGCCGGAGGCGGCCAGTTCCCTGAGGTGCTTCGAGCCGTCGCTGTCGCGGTCGGTGAAGGCGCGGTAGGTGCCCCGGTCGGCGGCCTTCACGGTGCCGTCGGCGACGGAGAAGTCCCGGATGTGCAGCTCCTGGATCTGGGCGTCCTTCAGCGCCACCGCCCGGGGCTTCTTCAGGGAGGACCAGCCGGAGGGCGCGAGGGACCGGTCGGCCAGGTCGACGACGAGACTGCGCTCGGAGTCGGCGGTCAGGGCCACCGAGTAGGGGTCGGTGACCTTGTTGGCGACCACCTTGCGGACGGTCGGCGCCCACACCTTCACGACGTACCGGTAGGGCTTGTTCTTCCAGGACTTCTTGCCGGTGACGGACCAGACGCCGGTGGCGGCGTCCCGCTCCATCGCGACCGGGGTCCCGTCGAGGTCGAGGCTCACCGACTGCGCGGTGGGCGCCCAGACCGCGAGCGTGGGCCGCCCGTGGTGGAACGTCGGGCCGAGGTCGGCCTTCGTCGCGTCGTACAGGTCGTCCAGGACGCCGGCGATCTGCACGCCCGTCGCCGCCAGCACGGCGCCGTTGGCCGCGCGCTGCGAGGCGACGACCTGACCGCGCAGGGCGGCGCGCACCCGGTCGCGGTCGCGCGGGTCGACGGACCAGGCCGTGTATCCCTTCAGGTGCGGGAACGCGGCCTTCTGCGCGTCGGTGAGGCTGGTCTTGGACAGGCGCAGCCAGCGTTCGTCGTCGCTGGTCAGCGCCCCGTCCTTGACGGCGATCGAACCGTCGCGGGAGGCCAGGAGCTGGGTCGAGGCGGCCCCTTCGGCGCCGTTCCAGGCGACCGTGTCACGGTCGATCCAGACCGCCTTGGAGGTGGTCAGGTCGAGTGCGGCGGCGCTGCCCGCGGGCTGCGGCAGCAGGTACTTCTCCTGGCCGCCCAGCATCCACACCTCGTGGCCGTCGGCCGTGAGGTCGAGCGACTGGTCGGTGGGGAGGTCCTTCGTGTCGCCCTTGTGCAGGATGTAGCTGAGGCTGGTGGCACCCTCGGCGAGCGGCACCTCGTAGACGGCACCGTAGGCGTCGGTCCGCACCGGCTCCAGGGGCTTCGTCCAGTCCGTGGGCGTCGCGGCCCCGGTCCAGGTGTGCAGACCCCAGCCGGCGTAGTCCCCGTCGGCGCGGTGGTAGTGCAGGACCGCCTTGGACGTGTCCTGCGCCGGGTAGTCGGGCCGCTCGGTGAGGAGGGCCTCCTTGCCCTGTTCGACCCAGACCTCGCCGGTCTTCGTGACGTCGATCGTGCGGTCGGCGGAGACGTCCTTGTTGCCGTCCTTGTCGATGACGAGGAAGCCCACACTGGACGCGCCCGGCTTCAGCTTCACGTAGGCGAAGGCGCCGTAGGCGTCCCGGCCGACGAAGTCGTGGCCCGCGGGCCAGGTCGTCGACTCGCCGTCCGCGAGGTCGCCCCACGCGTACAGCCGCCAGTCCTTGTAGTCGCCGTCGGTGCGCTTGTAGTGGACGACCGCGTACTCGCGCGAGGAGGCGGTGGGCACCTCGGGGACCGGCGGGGTCCCGGTGGTGGCGGTGGCCGTCGCGCTCGCGGTGCGACCGGCCGCGTCGACGACGACCGCCTTGTAGCGCAGGGCGGTGCCGGCGGGTACGTCCTTGCCGATGGTCTGGGTGACCTTGTACGGGGCGTGGTCGGCGGTGCCGAGGGTGCGCCACCTGCCGTTGCCGGTCTGCGCGGCGAAGACGACACGGTTCAGTCGGCCGCCGTCGACGTCCGCGGTGAGCTCGACGGTGCCGGTGGCACCCGCGTCGGGCGCCTTGAGGGTGACCGTGGGCCTGGTCGCGGGGGCGGCGAGCCTGCCCGCCGCCTTCCAGACCACGGCGGATCCGGCCGGGACGGTGACGGTGACCTTCCGGTCGGCGCCGCTGGTCACGTCCGAGGACGTGCCGTAGATGCCGCGGAACGTCATGTCCGCGGAGCCGGTCGCGAAGGTCGCCTCCTTCGCCCCGGTCGCGTTGTTCACGGCGACGACGTACTCGACGCCGGTCCTCGCGTCGGTGCGGGAAAAGGCGTACACCCCGGTGCCGTCGGCCGCGTACCGCTCCGTCTGGACGCCGTCGGCGAGGGCCGGGTTGGCCTTGCGCAGCTTGGAGAGGGCGGCGATGCGCCGGTAGAGCGGCGCGCTCGTGTCGTAGGCGTCGCTCGCGTGGGTGCGGTCGGTGCCCAGCTCGTCGTCGTCGAGGTAGTCGGCGGTGCGGGAGGCGAACATCGTCTGGCGGGCGTCCTTGTCGCCGCCCGCACCGGTGAAGCCCTGTTCGTCACCGTAGTAGACGACGGGGTTGCCGCGGCCGAGGAACATCAGCTCGTTGGCGAGCCGGTCCTTCTTCAGCAGTTCGGCGTCGCTCGCCTTCGGGTCGTCCTGCTTCAGGAAGGACCCGATGCGGCCCATGTCGTGGTTGCCGAGGAAGGTGACCTGCTCGTACGCGTTGGCCTTGTCCGTCGCGTACTTGTAGTCGTCACCGAAGACCGCGGCGAGCTTCCCGGCGCTGCCGCCCTGGGAGGCGTAGGAGCGGACCGCGTCCTGGAAGGGGAAGTCCAGCGTGGAGTCGAGGCGGCCCTGGGTCACGTACGGCGCGGTGACGGACGTGTCGGCCGAGTAGACCTCGCCGAACATGAAGAAGTCGTCCCGGCCCCGCTTGGCCGCGTAGGCGTCCAGCGCCGTCGCCCACTGGGTCCAGAACTCCATGTTCACGTGCTTCACGGTGTCGATGCGGAAGCCGTCGATGCCGTAGTCGCCGACCCACTTCTCGTAGATGCGCTCCATGCCGCGCACCACCTCGGGACGTTCGGTCCACAGGTCGTCGAGGCCGGAGAAGTCGCCGTTCGTGGAGCTCTCGCCGGCGAAGGTGGAGTCGCCCCGGTTGTGGTACATCGTCGGGTCGTTGAGCCAGGACGGGACCTTGGTCTTCTTCTTCGCGGCGGGCACGGTCGGCGTGCGCGGGAAGGAGTCCGCGTCGACCTCGGGGAACCTCTCCGTGCCGTCCGCGTAATCGGCGTCGTCGAACGGCTGGCCGTCCTCGGTCAGATACGGGAAGGCGCCCTTGGACAGGTAGCCGTAGGACTTCTCCTGATAGTCGACGACGTCCGCCGTGTGGTTGGTGATGACGTCGAAGAAGACCTTCATGCCCTTGGCGTGCGCCTTGGAGATCAGGGTCTCCAGGTCCTTGTTGGTGCCGAAGTGCGGGTCGACCTGGGTGAAGTCGGTGATCCAGTAGCCGTGGTAGCCGGCGGAGGCGTCGGCCCCCTTCCCCTGCACGGGCTGGTTCTTGAAGATCGGCGCCATCCAGATGGCGGTGGTGCCGAGGTCCTTGATGTAGTCGAGCTTCCTGGTCAGGCCCTTCAGGTCGCCGCCCTGGTAGAACCCCTTGTCGGTGGGGTCGTAGCCGGTCGACAGACGCGAACCGGTCAGGCCGCCGCGGTCGTTGGAGGTGTCGCCGTTGGCGAACCGGTCCGGCAGGACGAAGTAGAACTGCTCGCGGGTGGCGTCGTGGCGGGACGGCTCCGCGGCGAGTTTCGCGTCGGAGGGGGGTGGCGGCGGGGCGGCGGCCTGCGCCGCGACGGGCTGCACCAGCGCGGCCGCGAGGGCGGCCACGGTGACGGCGGCCAGCCGCCTGCTGTACGGGGTCGTTCCGGAGTGCGCGGCGCGGCGCGCCCCGGGCGCCGGCCATCTCGGTATCAGGGCCACAGGTGTGAACTCCTAGCGAATACGGCTCGATTGGGTCCGACCCCACCGCCGCGGCACGGCTTCGATGCCGGGCGCCGGCGTGACCGTACCGCTTACGCAAGCTTTACAGCAAGAGGCTTGAAATCAACGGAAAGAACTTTCACCGGTGTTGGCGTCCGGTGGGCGGCCGTGGACACGGCCCGGCCTGCCGCGGGCGGCGGGCCGGGCCGTGTCGCGCGCGGCGCCGGATCAGCAGGAGGACTTGCCGGAGTAGATCGCCAGCGCCGTGTTGGCGCCGAGCGTGGCCGTGAACTGGCCGGAACCGTTCACCGTCACCGTGGTGTTGTTCTGCACGTTGCAGTACGTGCCCGCCGCCAGGGAGGTCTGGTAGGTGCGGCTGAGCGAACCGGACTCGTGGTTGACGGCCACGAAGCCCTTGCCGCCCCGGCCGAAGGCGATGGCGTCACCGCCGTTGTCCCACCAGTTGGTGACGGCCTGACCGCGGGTGGCGTTGCGGAAGGCCACCATCGACTTGATCTCCGGCCAGGCGTGCTGGCACTTCCAGCCGTTCTGCCAGCAGGCGGTGACACTGCCGCCGTTCGGCGGTCCGGCGTCCGCGTCGGAGAACTCGTAGCCCGAGTTGATGTCGGGGGCGCCGTAGGGCCAGGCCAGCATGAAGACGTTCGCCAGGGTGTAGTTGGCGCCGTCCTTGTAGCTGAGCGTGGAGCCGTTGCGCTCGGTGTCGTGGTTGTCGACGAAGACACCCGAGACACCGCTGCTCAGGTAGCCCCAGCCCTCCCCGTAGTTCTTCAGGTAGGCGAGGTTCTCGTTGTTGAAGACCCGCTTGAGGTCGTAGGCGTAGCGGAACTCCTGGACGTCGCCGTTGCCGGTGTACTCGCCCGGCTGCACGGCCTCCCCGGAACCGTAGATGACCTCCTGCTTCCAGTAGGCGCCCGAGTTGGTCAGCCGCGACTTGATGTTGGCGAGGTCGGCGGCGGGGATGTGCTTGGCGCCGTCGATGCGGAAGCCGTCGACGCCGTAAGCGAGCAGGGAGTTGATGTACCCGGCGATGGTGGCGCGGACGTACTCCTCGCCGGTGTCCAGGTCGGCGAGCCCGACGAGCTCGCAGTTCTGCACGTTGGCGCGGTCGCCGTAGTTGGCGACCGTGGCCGTGCAGTCGTTCATGTCGTTGGACGAGTACAGGCCCGGGTAGTTGTACTTCGTGTACGAGGAGCCGCCGGTGCCGGTGCCGGACCCGGCCGACATGTGGTTGACGACGGTGTCCGCGACGACCTTCACACCGGCCGCGTGGCAGGTGTTCACCATGTTCCGGAAGGCGGTGGCGTCACCGAGCCGGCCGGCGATCCGGTAGCTGACGGGCTGGTACGAGGTCCACCACTGCGCGCCCTGGATGTGCTCGGCGGGCGGGGACACCTGGACGTATCCGTATCCGGCCGGACCTAGGGTGTTGGTGCACTCCTTGGCGACCGAGTCGAATTTCCACTCGAAGAGGACGGCGGTGACGTCCTTGGTGCCGGGGGGTGACGCCTGGGCCACTCCCGTGGGGAGGGTGACCGAGGCCGCCAGGGCCGCCGTGAGGGCGGCTATGACGGCCGGAGTTCTCCTGGCCATGTGATCTCCTGCACTTCGTCGTGCGGGTGGGGGAGGGTGCGGGGCCGGAGGTTGCAGACCGAACAACCCCGGTGTGGTCGGGACCGTAGCGCTTGCAGACAAGTTTCAGCAAGATGTCGCAAGAAATTCCAACTCACGTCGCGACACGGCCCCTTGGCGCACCCTCACCCCCCGCCCGACCCGGCGCAGGAGGCTCACTCCTTCGGTCAGACGGCCCACCAGACGGTGGTGTCCGCGGGCAGCTTCGCCTCGTCGTCCGCGATGGTCACCTCACCGCTGCAGACCAGCACCCGCCCGTACGCGGGCACCGTCACCGACTCGCCGCCGGTGTTCGCGGTGCAGACGAAGTCGCCCCTGCGGAAGGCGAGGACGCCCTGGGGCGCCCGCAGCCACTCGACCGCGTCACCCGCGCCCAGGTCGGCCCGCTCGCGCCGCACGGCCAGCGCCGTGCGGTACAGCTCCAGGGTGGAGCCGGGCACGCCCGTCTGCGCCTCGATGCTCAGCTCGCCCCAGCCGTCCGGCTGCGGAAGCCAGCTGCCGCCGTCGCCGAAGCCGTACGAGGAGCCCGCGCGGGTCCACGGGATCGGCACCCGGCAGCCGTCGCGGAACCCGTCCTGGCCCGCGCCACGGAAGTAGGCGGGGTCCTGGCGCACCTCGTCCGGCAGGTCCACGACGTCCGGCAGGCCGAGCTCCTCGCCCTGGTAGACGTAGGCGGAGCCGGGCAGCGCCAGCATCAGCAGCGTCGCGGCCCGCGCCCGCCGCAGTCCCAGCTCGCGGTTGCCCGCGGTGCGGATCTGCGTACCGAGGCCGGCCTCGTTGGCGAAGCGCGTGGCGTGCCGGGTCACGTCGTGGTTGGACAGCACCCAGGTCGCCGGGGCGCCGACCGGGCGCATCGAGTCCAGGGTGCGGTCGATGACGGAGTGCAGTTCGGCGGCGTCCCAGTGGGTGCCCAGGTACTGGAAGTTGAAGGCCTGGTGCAGCTCGTCGGGGCGCACGTAGTTGGCGGTGCGCTCGATGGTCGGCGTCCACGCCTCGGCGACGAAGATGCGCTCGCCGGAGTACTCGTCGAGGATGGTGCGCCACTGCCGGTAGACCTCGTGCACGCCGTCCTGGTCGAAGAACGGCATGACATCGTTGCCCAGCAGTTTCAGCTGGTCGTGGTCGCCGAGGTCGGGCAGGCCGTCCGCCTTGACCAGGCCGTGCGCGACGTCGATGCGGAAGCCGTCGACGCCCATGTCGAGCCAGAAGCGCAGGATCGAGCGGAACTCGTCGCCGACCGCGGGGTGCTCCCAGTTGAAGTCGGGCTGCTCGGGGGCGAAGAGGTGCAGGTACCACTCGCCGGGGGTGCCGTCGGGCTCGGTGACCCGGGTCCAGGCCGGGCCGCCGAAGATGGACTCCCAGTCGTTGGGCGGCAGTTCGCCGTCCGCGCCCTTGCCGGGCCGGAAGTGGTAGCGGTCCCGCAGGGGTGAGCCCGGGCCCTCGCGCAGCGCCCGCTTGAACCACTCGTGCTGGTCGGACGAGTGGTTGGGCACCAGGTCGACGATGATCCGCAGGCTCAGCTCGTGCGCGTCGCGGATCAGCGCGTCGGCGTCGAGGAGGTTGCCGAACATGGGGTCGACGGCACGGTAGTCCGCGACGTCGTAGCCGGCGTCGGCCTGCGGCGAGGCGTAGAACGGGCTCAGCCACACGGCGTCGACGCCGAGGTCGCGCAGGTACGGAAGTCGGGAACGTACGCCCTCCAGGTCGCCCATGCCGTCGCCGTTGCTGTCGGCGAAGCTGCGCGGATAGACCTGGTAGATCACCGCGTCGCGCCACCAGTCGCGGTGTGCGGCGACGGTGGCGAGCGCGGAGGTCGGGGCCTGGTCGGCGGAGTGCTGGCTCATGGCGTCCTTGATGCGATGGGGGGTCCCCCCGGCCGGGCGTCGCCGGGAGCGGGGGGAGCAGTTCGGGTCATGGAGGCGGGTGATGAGGCGGCCGCGACGCCGGCGGGGTCGGATGGGCGTCGCGGCCGCCACCCGCGCGCGATGCGCGCACGGGAGTCCTGACGGGCGTCAGCCCTTGGTGCCGCCCGCGGTCAGGCCGCTCACCAGGTTCTTCTGCACAAGGTAGAAGAAGGCGGAGACCGGTATGGCGACCAGCACCGCGGTGGCGGCCATGAGGTTGCGCTGCGCGTCGTGCTCGCTGACGAAACTCTGCAGGCCGACGGCGAAGGTGTACTTCGTGTCGGACAGCATGAACGTCGAGGCGAAGGCGACCTCGCCGAACGCGGTGATGAAGCTGTAGAAGGCGGCGACGGCCAGGCCCGGCTTGGCGAGCGGCAGGATCAGCCGCAGGAAGGTGCCGAAGGGGTTCAGCCCGTCGACGCGTCCCGCCTCGTCGATCTCGAAGGGAATCGTGTCGAAGTAGCCCTTGAGCAGCCAGGCGCAGTACGGCACCGCGGTCGAGCAGTAGACGAGGATCAGGCCGAGGTAGGTGTCGATGAGCTGCAGGTCCGAGAGGATCTGGTACATCGGCACGATGAGGACGGCGATCGGGAACATCTGGGTCACCAGGAGGACCCACATGAACTTGCGGTAGCCGGGGAAGCGCATGCGGGAGACCGCGTAGCCGGTGGTCGCGGCGACCATCACACCGACGAGCGAGGTGCCGAACGACACGATGAGCGAGGTCTTCATCCACGCGAAGAAGTTCGTGTGCTGCAGCACGAACGCGTAGTTGTCGAACGTCATCTTGTCCCAGATGCGCCCGGGGTGGAGGTAGTCGTCCTTGTCCGGGCCGAGGGACAGGTAGACCAGCCAGGCGATCGGGAAGAGCGCGATCAGGCTCGCGACGATCAGGATGCCGTGGGACAGCACCGAGCCGGAGCGGGTGTTCTCGCCCCGCCGGGGGCCCTTGCGCGGCGCGGCGGCCTGGGCGCCCTGGTCCGCGGGGGCGGCTGTCGGAAGAGTCGTGGTGCTCATGGGGGCTCCCGCCTCAGATCGCGAGCTGCTGGTCATTGCGGTTCAGCCAGCGGCGGTAGAAGGAGGTGAAGACGATCAGGATGGCCAGCAGCAGGATGCCGTAGGCCGCCGACTGCGCGAAGTCGCGCGGCTGCTGACCGAAGCCCAGGTAGTAGGCCCAGGTGACGAGGATCTGCGCGTCCGGGGCGGTGTTGCCGAACAGCAGGAAGATGACGGCGAACTGGTTGAACGTCCAGATGACGCCGAGCAGGACGACGGTGGAGCTGACGGACCGCAGGCCCGGAAGGGTGACGTGCCGGAACCGCTGCCAGGCGTTCGCGCCGTCCATCTCGGAGGCCTCGTACAGCGTGGAGTCGATGGACTGCAGGCCGCCGAGCAGCGAGACCATCATGAACGGCACACCGCACCAGGTGTTGACCATGATCGCGGCGAACCGCTGCCAGAAGGTGTCCTCCAGCCAGAGCGGTGTCGGCAGGTGCACCGATTCGAGCACGGAGTTGATGATGCCGCCGTCGGCGAGCATGAAGCGCCAGCCGAAGACGGTGACGAAGGTCGGCACGGCCCACGGCAGGACCAGCAGCAGACGGTAGAAGGTGCGGCCGCGCAGCTTCTGGTTGAGCAGCAGCGCGAGGCCGAGGCCGATCACGTAGTGCAGCGTGACGCAGAGCGCGGTCCACACGATCGTCCAGATGAAGTGCGACCAGAACCGGTCGTACGACGTCGGGCCCCACAGGATGTCGGCGTAGTTGTCGAGGCCGATGAACTTGTAGGTGGCGTCGATGTGGTTGACGCCGATCGTGCGGGCCGAGTTGAGGCTGTTGGCGTCCGTCAGCGTCAGGTACAGGCCCCGCGCCAGCGGGTACAGCACGAGCACGCCGAGCACGACGACCACCGGGGTGATCATCGCGTACGCGTACCAGTACTTCTGGTACGAGTGCTTGAGGCGCTCGATCCGACCGGGCCGGTGCCCGCGGTCACCACGCCGCTTGCCGGTCGCTCTGTCGATGGCGACTGTCATGATTCGACACCTTCTGGAAGTTCAGGGGTTGGGCGCACGTCCGGCGCCGGCGGCGGCTCCGCCGTGGCGCGCAGGCCGGATGGCCGTCGGATCCGTCCCCCCGGTGCAGGCGGATCCGACGGCCACGCGGGTCACTTGCTGAAGTCGGGCACCAGCTTGGCGATCGCGGTCTCCGCGTTGCTCAGGCCCTTGTCCAGCGACTCCTTGCCACCGGCGATCTTCGGCAGCTCGGTGTCGAGCGGACCCCAGAGCGAGCTGTACTCGGGCAGCGCCGGGCGCGGCTGGGCGGCGGCGAGCACCGTCTGGTAGCCGGCGATGCCCGGGTCGGCCTTGACGGCCGTGGTGTAGGCGTCGTCACGCGTCGGCAGGGTGGAGTTCTTCAGGGCGATCTTCTCCTGGGACTTCGCCGAGGTCATGAACTTCACGAACTTCAGCGAGGCGTCCTGGTGGGCCTTGTCCGAGCCCGCGTACACGGAGAGGTTGTGGCCGCCGGTCGGGGCGCCCGCCTTGCCGGACGAGCCGGCCGGGACGGTGGCGATACCGAGGTTCGCCTTGTCCTTGAACGCGGAGCCCTTGTAGAAGTTCGTGATCTCCCAGGGACCCTGGACGATCGCGGCGACCTTGCCGTTGACGAACGCGTCCTGGATGTGGGCGTACGCGTCGGCGGTGGTGTCCGCCTTGTGCAGGCCCTTGCCGGAGAACAGCCCCTGCCAGGTGCCGTACGCCTTCTTGGCCTCGGGCGAGTTCACGGTGATCTTCTTGCCGTCGGCGTCGACCGTGTCGGTGCCCTCGCCGTACAGGAAGGACTGCGCGTAGTAGGCCTGGGTGGAGCCCCAGTAGCCGTCGACGCCCGTCTTCTTCTTGATCGTCGCGGCGGCGGTCCGGAGGTCGGCCCACGTGGTGGGGGCCTCCTTGATGCCGGCCTTCTCGAAGAGCGCCTTGTTGTAGACGAGCGCGAGGGTGTCCGTGACCAGCGGCACGCCGTACGTCTTGCCGTCGTACTTGGCCTGCTCGATCAGGTTGGACTTGAACTTGGCCTGCTCCGCGAGCGCCTCGGTGCCGTCGAGCGGCAGGAAGAAGCCCTTCTTCGCGAAGGCGGGGGTCCAGCCGACCTCCGAGCGCAGCAGGTCCGGTGCACCCTTGGAGCCCGCGGCGGTGTCGAACTTGTTCTGCGCCTGGTCGAACGGCACGTTGACGTACTTGACCTTGACGTCGGGGTTGGCCTTCTCGAACTCCTTGACGAGGGCCTTGTACGTCGGGGCCTCGTTGGTGGCGTTCGAGGTGTCCCACCACGTGATGGTGGTGGGGCCGTCCGACTTGTCGCCGCTGTCGTCGCCGCCGCACGCCGTCGCCGTGAGGGCGATGGACGCCACCAGAGCGGTGGCCGCTATGCCACGCCGCATGAGATCTCCTTGAGGGTGAAAGCCCGAGTGGTTGGGGAGGCGGTCCCGCCCGCACCCCTTGCCGACTTGCCGACTGCGCCGTTGCGTCCGCCGGGCGACGTGAACGTAACAGCGTTGAAAGCGCCGCGAAAGAGCTTGCAGCAAAAAAATGCAAGGACTGCCGAGAGTTACGCCCCCGTGACCTCGCCGTTGCCGCCCGGGAACCCCGTACCGGGCCGATCAGCGGACCCCCGGGCGTCTGTGCAAGACTCTGCAAGCTCTTGCCACCGCTGCCGTATACGAGGATCATCGGCCCGTCAGCGCCTTGCAGGAGCCACCCCTTTCCCGCGGCGCACGCACGGGACGCCGAGCCGACCAGAACACGAGGGAGCCCGATGACGCAGCAGCCCGGAGCGAGCCGTTCAACCGGCCGCGCACGGCGCCTGGTTGGTGGGCAACGCGAGACCCGGCCGGTACAGTCCAATCCCGTGACCACACGGCTTGCCGACATCGCAGCCCAGGCGGGGGTCAGTGAGGCGACTGTCAGCCGCGTCCTGAACGGGAAGCCGGGCGTCGCCGCGACCACCCGCCAGTCCGTCCTGGCCGCCCTCGACGTGCTGGGCTACGAACGCCCGGTCCGGCTGCGGCAGCGCAGCGAGGGACTGGTCGGGCTGATAACCCCGGAGCTGGAGAACCCCATATTCCCGGCGCTGGCCCAGGTCATCGGCCAGGCGCTGACGCGTCAGGGCTACACCCCGGTGCTGGCGACCCAGACCCCCGGCGGTTCCACCGAGGACGAGCTGACGGAGATGCTCGTCGACCGGGGCGTCGCCGGCATCATCTTCGTCTCGGGCCTGCACGCGGACACCTCCGCGGACATGCAGCGCTACGAGCAGCTGCGCGCCCGGGGGGTGCCGTTCGTCCTCGTCGACGGTTTCTCGCCGAAGGTCCAGGCCCCGTTCATCTCGCCCGACGACCGGGCGGCGATGAGCCTGGCGGTCACCCACCTCGTCTCGCTCGGCCACACCCGGATCGGTCTCGCCCTCGGCCCGAAGCGCTTCGTACCGGTGCAGCGGAAGATCGAGGGCTTCGTGCGCACGATGCAGGAGCAGCTCGGCCTGCGTCCCGCCGAGATCGAGGAGCAACTGGTCCAGCACTCCCTGTACACGCTGGAGGGCGGACAGGCCGCCGCCACCGCCCTCATCGCCCGGGACTGCACCGCGGTGGTGTGCGCCAGCGACATGATGGCGCTGGGCGCGATACGGGCGGCACGGCAGCTCGGCCTGGACGTGCCGAAGGGCATCTCGGTCGTCGGCTTCGACGACTCGCCCCTCATCGCCTTCACGGACCCGCCGCTCACCACCGTCCGCAAGCCGGTGCCGGCCATGGGACAGGCGGCGGTGCGCACGCTGCTGGAGGAGATCGGCGGGACGCCCGCCCCGCACAGCGAATTCGTCTTCATGCCGGAACTGGTGGTGCGCGGCTCGACCGCGTCCGCGCCCGGGGACCGCAGTCGCCCCTGAGAGTGAATCCGCGGGCCCCGGCGCCGTGGAGAGCTGGACATGCGGCCCGGACCCGACTCGGGGATCATCGGGGAGGGAAGGCTTTTCTGGCAGACTCTGTCCTTATGGGTGAGACCGTGACGACACTGGAAGGCCGGGAGCAGGCCACTCCACAGTCCGTCGAGGACGGCTCGAACGCCCGCGCGGACCGTGTCCTGCTGCGCCGGATGCGCGCCCCGCGACGCCCCCGTTTCTGGTTCGAGATCCTGTTGATCGGTGCGAGCTACTGGACGTACTCGCTGATCCGCAACGCGGTCCCGGAGCAGCGGACGCAGGCGCTGCGCAACACCGACTGGATCTGGCGGGTCGAGCACCAGCTCGGCATCGCCGTGGAGGAGTCGGTCAATCACACCGTGAACGCGGTGACCTGGCTGATCGTCGGCATGAACTACTACTACGCGACACTGCATTTCGTGGTGACGCTGAGTGTTCTGGTGTGGCTCTACCGCAGTCACCCGGGCCGGTACGCGGCCACCCGCACGGCGCTCTTCGCGACGACCGCCGTCGCACTGGTCGGCTACTACTTCTTCCCCCTCGCGCCGCCCCGGCTGATGAGCGGCAGCGGCTTCGTCGACACGGTCCTGGTCCACCAGACCTGGGGCTCCATGGCGTCGGGCGACCTGAAGAACATGTCGAACCAGTACGCGGCGATGCCCTCGATGCACATCGGCTGGTCGCTGTGGTGCGGCCTCACGATCTTCGCCCTGGCCTCGGCCCCCTGGGCCCGCGTGCTCGGCCTCCTCTACCCGGCGGCCACCCTGGTGGTCATCGTCGCCACGGCCAACCACTTCTGGCTCGACGCGGTGGGCGGCGTGCTCTGCCTGGCCTTCGGCTTCGCGGTCGCCGGCCTGTGGTACGGGGCGCTGCCCTACTCCCTGCCGCGCCGGGTCCCGGAGCCCGGCAGGGAACCCCGGGAGCCGGCCGGCGTCTGAGCCGGGGTCCCGGGGCCCCGGCTGCTAGCCGGCGTAGAACAGCTCGTCCACCACGGCACGTGCCCGTCGCGTGGTCCGCCGGTACCCCTCCAGCAGGTCCCCGACGTGCCCGGTCTCGTAGCCCAGGTACCGCCCCACGGCGGCCAGCTCCCGCCCGTCCGAGGGGAAGGTGTCCCCGGCCCGCCCGCGCACCAGCATCACCGCGTTGCGCACCCGGGTCGCGAGGACCCACGCCTCGTCCAGGATGCCCGCGTCCTCCTCGGAGAGCAGGCCCGCGGCGCACGCGGCGGCGAGGGCGGCCCGCGTCCGCGTCGTGCGCAGCCCGGGTTCGGCCCGTGCGTGGCGCAGCTGCAGCAGCTGGACCGTCCACTCCACGTCGGAGAGCCCGCCCCGGCCGAGCTTGGTGTGCAGGGTCGGGTCGGCGCCGCGCGGCATCCGCTCCGCCTCCATCCGCGCCTTCAGGCGGCGGATCTCCCGCACGGCGTCGTCCCCCAGCCCGTCCGCCGGGTAGCGCAGCGGATCGATCAGCTCGACGAAGCGGCGCCCGAGGTCCTCGTCGCCCGCGACGGGTTCGGCACGCAGCAGCGCCTGCGACTCCCAGCCGAGCGACCAGCGGCGGTAGTAGGCCGCGTAGGAGTTGAGGGTCCGCACCAGCGGGCCCGACTTGCCCTCGGGCCGCAGGTCGGCGTCGATGAGCAGCGGCGGATCCGAGCTCGGCAGCTGCAGCAGCCGCCGCATCTCGGAGACGACGGCGTTCGCGGCGCGCGAGGCCTCCTGCTCGTCGACGCCCTCGCGCGGCTCGTGCACGAACAGCACGTCGGCGTCCGAGCCGTAGTTCAGTTCGTGGCCCCCGAAGCGGCCCATCCCGATCACGGCGAACCGGGTGGGCAGCGTGTCCCCCCACCCGTCCCGCACGACGGCACGCAGGGTGCCGGACAGGGTGGCCGCGGTGAGGTCCGAGATCGCGGCGCCGACCCGGTCCACCAGCGCTCCCTGATCGGCCACGGCGGGTGTCTCCTCGGTGCCGTAGGAGGCGACGATGTCCGCGGCCGCGGTGCGGAACAGCTCGCGCCGGCGCACCCCGCGCGCGGCCGTGACGGCCTGCTCGCCGTGGGGGGCCCGGCCGACCGCCGCGAGGATCTCCTGCTCCAGGTGGGCCCGCGACCTGGCCTCCAGTCCGCCGGCGGCGCCGTCCCCGAGGAGGGCGACCGCTTCGGGGGCCCGCATCAGCAGGTCGGGCGCGAGCCGTCCCGCCGACAGCACCCGCGCCAGGTTCTCGGCGGCGGCCCCCTCGTCCCGGAGCAGTCGCAGGTACCAGGGCGTCTTGCCCAGCGCGTCCGAGACCTTGCGGAAGTTGAGCAGACCCGCGTCCGGGTCGGCGGAGTCCGCGAACCAGCCGAGCAGCACCGGCAGCAGGGTCCGCTGGATCGCGGCCTTGCGGGTGACACCCGACGCCAGCGCCTCCAGGTGCCGCAGCGCGGCGGCCGGATCGGCGTACCCGAGGGCGACCAGCCGTTCGCGTGCCGCGTCCGTGCTCAACCGGTGCTCGCCCGGTGCGAGTTGGGCGACGGCGTCGAGCAGCGGCCGGTAGAAGAGCTTCTCGTGCAGCCGTCGTACGACGGACGCGTGCCGCTTCCACTCGCGGTTCAGCTCGGTGACCGGGTCGGTGCGCAGCCCGAGCGAGCGGCCGATGCGCCGCAGATCGGCCTCGCCCTCGGGGACGAGGTGGGTCCGGCGCAGCCGGTAGAGCTGGATCCGGTGCTCCATGGATCGCAGGAAGCGGTACGCCGCGTCGAGCTGCACCGCGTCGGCGCGCCCCACGTACCCGCCGGCGGCCAGCGCCTTCAGGGCGTCCAGCGTGGTGCCGCTGCGCAGCGAGGTGTCGGCCCGCCCGTGCACCAACTGCAGGAGCTGCACGGCGAATTCGACGTCACGCAGGCCGCCGGGGCCGAGCTTCAGCTCGCGTTCGATCTCGGCGACGGGGATGTTCTCCACGACGCGGCGGCGCATCTTCTGCACGTCGGGGACGAAGTTCTCGCGTTCGGCGGCGTGCCAGACGAGCGGGGCGAGCGTGGCGACGTACTCCCGGCCGAGCGCGAGGTCCCCGGCGACCGGCCGCGCCTTCAGCAGCGCCTGGAACTCCCAGGTCTTGGCCCACCGCTGGTAGTAGGCGAGGTGACTGCTCAGGGTCCGCACCAGCGGGCCGTTGCGGCCCTCCGGGCGCAGGTTGGCGTCGACGGGCCAGATGGTGCCCTCGACCGTCGTCTCGGAGCAGATGCGCATCATGTGGGAGGCGAGCCGGGTCGCGGCCTGGATCGCCTTGCCCTCGTCGGCGCCCTCGACGGCCTCCCCCACGAAGATCACGTCGACGTCGGACACGTAGTTCAGCTCGTGGCCGCCGCACTTGCCCATCGCGACGACCGCGAGCCGGCACAGCGCGGCGTCGTCGGGCGCCGCGGCGCCCGCGATCGCGAGGGCCGCGCGCAGGGTGGCCGTCGCGAGGTCGGCGAGTTCGGCGGCGGTCTGGGCCAGGTCGGTGGTGCCGCACACGTCCCGGGCGGCGATGGACAGCAGGCAGCGCCGGTAGGCGACGCGCAGCCGGACGGGGTCGTCCGCCTCCGCCAGTCCCCGCTCGAACTCCTCCACTCCGGGATGGAGGTCGCGCGGCTCGTACATCACGAACGCCTGCCAGTCCTGCGGGTGGCGGGCGAGATGGTCGGCGAGCGCGGACGAGGCCCCGAGCACGCCGAGCAGCCGGTCCCGCAGCGGCTTCGACGCTATGAGCGTGTCCAGCAGCTCCCGCTGGGCGGTGTGGCCGTCCTGCGCCTCCACCAGCCGGACCAGCCCGAGCAGCGCGAGATCGGGGTCCGCGGTCGCGCCCAGCGCGTCGAGCAGGACGGGGTCGGCCCGGACGGGCGCCAGCTCGGCGCCGTCCAGCAGTCGCTCGGCCGCGGACGGATCGGTGAAACCGTGCCGCAGCAGCCGAGAGAAGGTACTGCTTCTGCGCCCCGGCGCCGTCATCCTCGGCCTCCTGTCGGATCAAGGTCGTACGGGTTTGAGCCTAACCGCAGAGTGCGGGGGCGGCTCCGGGGCGGCCGCCGGTAACCGGGCCGGTCTCTTCGGCGCAAGCGGTGGCGCGGCGGCCCGCATTCGGCTTCGGTGAGGGGAGCGGAACGCGGCCGGACGCACAGGCGCCCCGGCCGGCGCGCGACGAAGGGATGCATCCAGTGGACATGACCCTCGAAGTGATCCTGCTGCCCGTCTCCGACGTGGACCGGGCCAAGGAGTTCTACCGGGACAAGGTCGGCTTCCACGTCGATCTGGACGGCGAGGTGATGGAGGGAGTGCGGATCGTGCAGCTGACACCACCGGGCTCCGGGTGTTCCATCGCGCTCGTCGACGGGCTGCGGATCCCGACGGGGACCCCGCAGCCGGGGACCTACCACGGCATGCAGCTGTGCGTGGAGGACGCCAAGGCCGCCTACGAGGAGCTGAGGGAGCGCGGACTCGACGTCAGCGAGCCGCAGGCGTTCGCTCCCCAGGACGGCGCCACGTTCATGTACTTCACTGACCCGGACGGGAACGGCTGGGCGATCCAGGAGTACCGGCAGCGGGCGGCGAAGCCGCTGCACAAGCTGCTCGCGGAGCTGGCCGCCGGGCGACAGTAGTTCACCCGCTCTTCACTCCTCGGGTTGGGGGACGTGGGCCACGGGAATGTTGGCGTGTGCATGCTCTGTCCGCACCGCTCCCGTCCTCGTCCCCCACACCGGAGGTCTGAAGTGTCCGGCAGAACCGTGTACCGCCGCAGCCGTGCCCTCGTGGCGTCCGCGCTCGCCCTCGCCGCCGCCGCGGCCGGGCTCTGGACCGGGTTCGGGGGTTCCTCCCCGGCGCGGGCCGCGGCCGGGGTCCCGACCCCGGACCACGTGGTCGTGGTCGTCTTCGAGAACCACGCCTACAGCCAGGTCATCGGCTCCTCCAGCGCCCCGTACATCAACTCGCTCAGGACCGGCGGCGCCAGCCTCTCCCAGTCCTACGCCGAGACCCACCCGAGCCAGCCCAACTACTTCGCGCTCTTCAGCGGCTCCACCCAGGGCGTCACCGACGACAGCTGCTACACGCCCGGCTTCTCCTCCGCCCCGAACCTGGCCTCCGAGCTGATCGCGGCCGGCAAGAGCTGGGCGAGCTACAACGAGACGCTGCCCAGCCAGGGCTCGACGACGTGCAGCAGCGGCTCGTACGCCCGCAAGCACAACCCGTGGTTCGGCTTCAGCAACGTGCCGACCTCCTCGGCGAAGACCTTCGCCCAGTTCCCGACGGACTACGCGACGCTCCCCCAGGTCTCCTTCGTCGTCCCCAACCTGTGCAGCGACATGCACGACTGCTCGGTGTCCACCGGCGACACCTGGCTCAAGAACAAGCTGGGCGCGTACGCCACCTGGGCCAGGACCCACAACAGCCTCCTCGTCGTCACCTTCGACGAGGACAACCGGCTCAGCGGCAACCGGATCCCGACGGTGCTGTACGGCCGGCAGGTGACGGCCGGTTCCAGCTCCTCGACCAGCTACAACCACTACGACCTGCTCCGCACCCTGGAGGACATGCACGGCCTCCCGCACGCGGGCAACGCCGCCTCCGCGAAGGACATCACCGGGATCTGGACGTCCTGACGTGTACGTAGCGGACAGCCGGGCCGGCACCCCGGCGACGGCGTCCGCGGAAGGCGCCGCCCGGCCCCGCGCCGGGCGGCGCTCCGCCGCGGTCGCCCCCACGGTGCTCGCGCTCGGCACGGTCAGCCTGATCACGGACGTCTCCTCCGAGATGGTGACGGCGGTGCTGCCGCTGTACCTGGTGGCGGGCCTCGGCCTGTCGCCGCTGGGCTTCGGCCTGCTCGACGGGATCTACAACGGGTTCTCGGCGCTGGTCCGGCTGGCCGGCGGGCACCTCGCCGACCGCGGGGGCGGCCGCCACAAATGGGTGGCCGGCTTCGGCTACGGACTGTCGGCGGCCTGCAAACCCCTGCTCCTGCTGGCCCACACGCTGACCCCCATCGGCCTCGTCCTGGCGGCCGACCGAACCGGCAAAGGGCTGCGCACGGCCCCGCGCGACGCGCTCATCTCCCTGTCGAGCACACCCGCGACGCGGGGCCGCGCCTTCGGCGTCCACCGGGCCATGGACACGGCGGGCGCCCTGCTGGGCCCCCTGGCCGCCTTCCTCATCCTGCGGGCGACGGTCGACGGCTACGACGCGGTGTTCACGGTCAGCTTCTGCGTGGCCGTGGCGGGCGTGCTGGTCCTGGTGCTGTTCGTGCCGGGAGCCGCTTCGCGGGGACGCGCGGGGCCGGCGGATGCCCCCGTACCGGGTCGTGCCGGAGCCCGAACGTATGCCCCGGCGGCGGGATCCGTACCGGGTCGTGCCGGAGCCCGAGCCGGTGCTGATTCCGGAACCGGTCGCGGCAGCGGTGGCGTGGATGGGGTCGGCGCCGGGGTGGTCCCGTCGCGGCCCACGCTCCGTGCCGCCCTCGGCCTCCTCCGGGAGCGCGGGCTGCGCCGCATCACCGTCTGCGCCCTGCTGCTCGGCCTCGCGACGGTCAGCGACTCCTTCGTGTACCTGCTGCTCCAGCGGCGCCTCGGCGTACCGGACCGCTGGTTCGCGCTGCTCCCCCTCGGCACCGCCGCCGCCTTCCTGCTGCTCGCCGTCCCGCTGGGCCGGCTCGCGGACCGCGCCGGACGGTGGCGGGTGTTCCTGGCCGGCCACGGCGCCCTGCTCCTCGCGTACGGCCTGCTGCTCTCGTCCTGGCACGGCACCGCACTGCCGTACGCCGTACTGCTCCTGCACGGCGGCTTCTACGCGGCCACCGACGGCGTGCTGATGGCCGCCGCGTCGGACAGCGTCCCGGAGGCGCTGCGCTCCTCCGGGCTGGCCCTCGTCCAGACCGGGCAGGCGCTGGCCCGCTTCGTCTGCTCGCTCGGCTTCGGCACGGCCTGGACGGCGTGGGGCGACCGGACGGCGCTCACCGCGTCCGCCGTGGCGCTGGCCGGCTGCGCGCTGTGGGCGCTCCGCCTCCGGCCGAGGGCGACGACTCCGGAGGTTCCCGTATGACGACCCGCGCCCGCGTCCTCGTCCTGGCCCTCGCGCTGCTGCTGCTGGCCGGTGTCGCCATGGCGTCCGTGCTGCACGCCTCGGCCCGCGCCGACCGCCGGGACCGGGCACAGCCCGGCGGCCCGAGGATCACCCCGGGCCCGGTCGCGCTGACCGGTCCGGACCGCCGCCTGGTCTTCCGCAACATGGCGTGGGGCCCGCACCGGGACGAGCTGACGACGGTCTCCGCGTCGGACCCCGCGGGACCGCGCACCGCGTCGAAGGTGAAGTGCCTGCGCTTCCACGCGGCCTCGGGCACCGGGGTCTGCCTCCAGGCGGTGCACGGCACCGTCCAGGACACCTACCGGGCGGTGATCCTCGACGCCGCTCTGCACGAGAGGGCCCGCTACGACGTGCCGGGCATCCCCTCCCGGGCGCGGGTCTCCCCCAGCGGCCGGTTCGCCGCCTGGACGGCATTCGTGGGCGGCGACTCGTACGCGGGGACGGACTTCTCCACCCGCACGGCGATCGTGGACACGCGCACGGGCCGGCTGACCCCGTCCCTGGAGGCCTTCCGCATCGTCATGGACGGCCGCCGCCACCGCGCCGCGGACGTCAACTTCTGGGGCGTCACCTTCGCCGCGGACGACCGGCACTTCTACGCCACGCTGGCCACGAGGGGGCGGACCCATCTGGTCCGGGGGGACCTGCGCGCCCGTACGGTCACCACGCTCCGTACGAACGTGGAGTGCCCGTCGCTCTCCCCCGACGGCACCCGCGTCGCCTTCAAGAAGCGGGTCGAGGGACTCCCGGCCGACGCGCCCTGGCGCCTGCACGTCCTGGACCTGCGGACGATGCGCGAGACGCCGCTCGCGGAACCCCGCAGCGTCGACGACCAGGCCGTCTGGCAGGACGCGCACACCCTGGTCTACGCCCTCCCCGGCGACTACGGGGCCGACCTCTACGCCGTCCCGTCCGACGGCACGGGCAGGCCGCGGCGCACCACCCCCGCGGCCGTGTCCCCGGCGTTCCTGCCCTGACCCACCCGTCCCCGGACGCGCGGATCAGCGGACCTCCTCCAGCACCGCCCGGATCACGTGCCGGGCGTTGCGGGCCATCGACGGGTTCGTCGTGCGGTAGTACGGCAGGGCGATCACCGCCTGGGAGAGCGTGCGCGCCCGGCCGCGGGTCCAGGACGCCTCGTCCGCCCCGAGGGCCTCGCGGAAGACCTTCCGGGCCCCGGCGGGCAGCAGGTTCCAGGCCGGGAACAGGTCGCAGGCCGGGTCGCCCGCCCCCATGCACCCGAAGTCGATCACCGCGGTCAGCCGGCCCCCGTCGACCAGCAGGTTGCCCGGCATCAGGTCGGCGTGCAGCCACACCGGCGGCCCGTCGGGGCCGGGGGTACGCAGCGCGTCCTCCCACACGGCAGTCACGGCGTCGCAGTCGACGCCCTCCTCCGGGATCCCGCGCAGCGCCGTGATCGCCGCCCGCGTCTCCTCGTCGAGCGAGGCGAGCGGTCCCCCGCGGTGGGCCCGCGGCGCCCCCGGCAGGGTGACGCCCCGCATCGCGGTCACGAATCCGGCCAGGTCCTCGGCCAGCGGCTCCGGCGCGCTCAACGCCCCCGCCTCGGGCAGGGTGCCGGCCAGCCACCGGTACACCGACCACGGCCACGGCCAGCCCTCGGCGGGCTCTCCGGCCCCCAGCACCTCGGGAACGGCCACCGGGAGCGCCGGGGCCAGCCGCGGCAGCCACTCCCGCTCCAGGAACACGTCCCCGGCCCCGCCCGCCGTCAGCGGCAGCCGGACGACCATGTCCTCGCCCAGCCGGTACATGGCGTTCACCGTGCCCCCGGACGGCACCCGCTCCACCCCGAGCCCGGCCCACCGCGGAAACTGCCCGGCCACCAGCCGGCGCACGAGACCGTCGTCGACGGGTCGCATCTCCCCCACACCCATGAGGCGCCATCCGACCGCCTCGCCCGGCAGACGTCAACCTCTTTTCGCCGGGCCTGCGGACGGGCGTCCACCCCGTTCCCACGCGAAGGGGCCGACGGTCCACGACCGTCGGCCCCTGTGCCGTACCGAGGGCGGAACCCGCCCTCACGCGCCTACAGCACCGGCAGGTTCTTCCGCAGCTCGAAGGCGGTGACCTCGCTGCGGTACTCCTCCCACTCGCTCTTCTTGTTGCGGAGGAAGAAGTCGAAGACGTGCTCGCCGAGGGTTTCGGCGACGAGTTCGCTGCGCTCCATGAGGGTCAGCGCCTCGCCCAGGTTCTGCGGGAGGGGCTCGATCCCCAGCGCGCGGCGCTCCGCGTCGCGCAGGGCCCAGACGTCGTCGTCGGCGCCCGGGGGCAGCTCGTAGCCCTCCTCGATGCCCTTGAGGCCGGCCGCCAGCAGCAGGGCGTAGGCGAGGTAGGGGTTCGCGCCGGAGTCCAGGGAGCGGACCTCGACCCGGGCCGAGCCGGTCTTGCCGGGCTTGTACATCGGGACGCGGACCAGCGCCGAGCGGTTGTTGTGGCCCCAGCAGATGTACGAGGGGGCCTCGCCGCCGGCGCCCGCGGTGCGCTCCGAGCCGCCCCAGATGCGCTTGTAGGAGTTGACCCACTGGTTGGTGACCGCGGAGATCTCCGCCGCGTGCCGCAGCAGGCCCGCGATGAAGGAGCGGCCGACCTTGGAGAGCTGGTACTCCGAGCCGGACTCGTAGAACGCGTTGCGGTCGCCCTCGAAGAGGGAGAGGTGGGTGTGCATGCCGGAGCCCGGGTACTCCGAGAACGGCTTCGGCATGAAGGTGGCCTGCACCCCCTGCTCCAGCGCGACCTGCTTCATGATCAGCCGGAAGGTCATGATGTTGTCGGCCGTCGAGAGCGCGTCGGCGTAGCGCAGGTCGATCTCCTGCTGGCCGGGGGCGCCCTCGTGGTGGCTGAACTCGACCGAGATGCCCATCGACTCCAGCATCGTGATGGCCTGGCGACGGAAGTCCTGGCCGACGTTCTGCGGGGTGTGGTCGAAGTAGCCGGAGTTGTCGGCGGGGGTGGGCCGCGAACCGTCCAGCGGGCGGTCCTTCAGCAGGAAGAACTCGATCTCGGGGTGGGTGTAGAAGGTGAAGCCGAGGTCGGAGGTCTTGGCGAGGGCACGCTTGAGGACGTAGCGGGGGTCCGCGAAGGACGGCGAGCCGTCCGGCATGAGGATGTCGCAGAACATCCGGGCCGTCCCGGGGGCCTCCGCACGCCACGGCAGCACCTGGAACGTCGACGGATCCGGCTTGGCGATCATGTCCGACTCGTAGACCCGGGCGAAGCCCTCGATCGCCGAACCGTCGAACCCGATGCCCTCGTCGAAGGCCTGCTCCAGCTCGGCCGGGGCCACGGCCACCGACTTCAGGAAGCCGAGCACGTCCGTGAACCAGAGGCGCACGAACCGGATGTCACGCTCCTCCAGTGTCCGGAGCACGAACTCCTGCTGCTTGTCCATCTTCCGCTTCCACCCATCCTTGCTGGTCAGGCCGCCTGCTCCCACGTCTCGGGGACGATCGGGGCACATGAGCATCCCACCACAACACCATTTCATGCGCGTTGCGGACCATGATCGGCCGACCGGCCATGGTCTGAACGCCCGGCGTACGGCAGGTGTACCGCGCCGCTGCCCATACTGCCTGCTCACCCGGGTCCGGCGATACCGCGGGCGGGGCCCGGTTCCGGTGCGGCGGCGGGCGGCGCCGGGGCACCTTCGGACAATCCTGTGACCTCCCTGCATACCCCGCCCCCGATCCCACTACGATCAGCAAACCCGACCGTCCCACTTCCACCATTCTCCGAAGGACTCGCCATGGGTTCCGCCAAGAACAGCAGCAATGCCTCGCGCAAGGCGCGTATAGAGGAGATGCGTCGCGCCGAGCGTTCCCGCGACCGCCGCAACCGGATCCTGACCATCGGTGCGAGCGTGGTGATCGTCGCGGGTCTCGTCGCCGGCGGGACGTACCTCGTCATGTCGCAGTCCGACAAGGACGGCGCGAGCGACTCGAAGGCGGCGTCGGGCCACTTCGTCACCGGCAAGGACGGGGTGAAGACCTGGAAGGGCACACTGGGCCGCACCCACGTGACCAAGACGGTGAAGTACCCGATGGAGCCGCCGGTGGGCGGTGACCACAACCAGGTGTGGATGAACTGCAACGGCGACGTCTACACCAAGCCGGTCGGCAACATGAACGCGGTCCACTCGCTGGAGCACGGCGCCGTGTGGGTGACGTACAACGACAAGGCCTCCGACGCCGACGTGAAGGCGCTCGCCGCGAAGGTCAAGAAGACCCCGTACACGCTGATGAGCCCGGTCGAGGACCAGAAGGACCCGATCATGCTCAGCGCTTGGGGCAAGCAGCGCACGGTCACCGGCGCGAGCGACCCGGACGTCGACACCTTCTTCTCGGCGTACGTGCAGGGCAAGCAGACGCCCGAACCGGGGGCCGCCTGCACCAACGGCCTGTCGAAGTGAGCCGGATGAGGCAGACCGGCTGGATCGCGGGGACCGCCGCGGCCGTCCTCGTCGCGGCCGGGGCGATCACGTACTCGGTGGCCGACGGCGGCGAGTCCGGCATGACGGCGCCCGCCGCGGACTCCGCGGACGCGGGTTTCGCGCGGGACATGGCCGTCCACCACCAGCAGGCCGTGGAGATGTCGTACATCGTGCGCGACCGTACCGAGGACGAGGAGGTGCGGCGCCTCGCGTACGACATCGCGCAGACCCAGGCCAACCAGCGCGGCATGCTGCTCGGCTGGCTCGACCTGTGGGAGCTGCCGAAGGTCTCCGCCGAGCCGCCCATGACGTGGATGGACATGGGCGGCATGGCCTCCGGCAAGGACGGCGCGCTGATGCCCGGCATGGCGACCAACACCCAGCTGAAGGACCTCGGCAGGAAGAGCGGCAAGGACGCCGAGATCACCTACCTGCGGCTGATGTACGCCCACCACGCGGGCGGGGTGCACATGGCCGAGGGGTGCGTGAAGAGGTGCCGGGTCGGCGTCGAACGCCGGCTGGCCAAGGGCATGGTGGCGGGTCAGCGCTCCGAGATGGAGCTCATCACCGGCATGCTCAAGGAGCGCGGCTCCGCGCCGTCGGACTGAACGAACCCCGCGCCACGCCGCGGCGCGTCAGGCGGACGGTCGGACCGGCCGAGAACTCCGTGTCCGGCGGACGGCCGTAGGCCGCCGGGACCCGTGCCGTCCCGCGCCTGACGGGTGTACCCGCGCGCCGGGCTCCCGGGCGGGCCGCACGCCGGCGGCCGGACTACCGAGCAGCGCCGGGCTCCCGGGCGGGCGCACGCCGGTGGCCGGACTACGGAGCAGCGCCGCGCCCCGGTCGGCCGGACTCCCGGGCGCAAGACCGTACATGACGGGCAGGACATCCCAATTCCCTTACGTATACGGTTCCTTGGGCTCTTCTTGGCCCATGCATTCCCCTGGCATGAACGGTTCGTCGCGAGAGTGGCCCGAGCGTGATCCTTTCCCCGTGCCCCCTGACCGCACGGGGTCTACGCGGATCACGGACCGACCACTACATGCGACGAACCGCATCGCAGGGGGTTCTATGAGATCCAACCGCGCCACAGGGCGCGCCGGAGTGAGCCTGGCAGCGACACTGCCGCTGCTCGCCGGTGCGCTGGCGCTCGGCATACCCGCGGCCCAGGCCGCGGACGGCCCGGCCCGCGACACCCTCACCGGCACCAAGCCCGCCTGGGCCACGGCCTCCGCGGACCAGGGGGCCGCCTCCGACGGCTCCCGGGTCTCCGCCCGGGTCTACCTCGCCGGCCGGGACGCCTCCGGTCTGGCCGCGTACGCCAAGGCCGTGTCCGACCCGCACTCGGCCTCGTACGGCAAGTACCTCAGCGCGGGACGGGCCCAGGCCCGCTTCGGCGCGACCAGGGCGCAGGTCACCGCCGTCACCTCCTGGCTGAGGTCGGCGGGCCTGAGGGTCACCGGCACGACGCGGCACTACGTCTCCGTGACGGGTGACGTGGCCGCCGCCGAGAAGGCGTTCGGCACGCAACTGCACAACTACGCCAAGGGCAGGAAGACCTACCGGGCGCCGTCGCGGACGGCCTCCGCACCGGCCGCCCTGAACGGTGCCGTCCTGACCGTCACCGGCCTGGACAGCGCCCCGCACAAGGCGACCCACCAGGACCAACTTCCGCCGCCGGACGCCGTGTTCCGCAACTCCGGGCCCTTCTCCTCGTACCACGGCTCGAACATCGCGAGCACCCTGCCGTCCGCGTACGGCAAGAAGATCCCGTACGCCGTGAAGGGGTACACCGGCAAGCAGCTGCGCGCCGCCTACGGGGCGGGCACCCGCACCGGCAAGGGAGTGCGGGTCGCCATCACCGACGCGTACGCCTCGCCGACCATCGCCTTCGACGCGGCCACCTACGCGAAGAAGCACGGTGACGCGAGGTACGTCGGCGGTCAGCTGCGTCAGGTGCTGCCCGGGAAGTACACGAAGACCGAGGAGTGCGGGGCCGCCGGCTGGTACGGCGAGGAGACCCTCGACGTCGAGGCCGTGCACGCGGTCGCGCCCGCCGCGAACATCACGTACGTGGGCGCCGCCTCCTGCTACGACGACGATCTGCTCGACTCGCTGAACAAGATCGTCGACGGTCACCTCGCCGACATCGTCTCCAACTCCTGGGGCGACATCGAGGCCAACGAGACGCCCGACATCGCGGCCGCCTACGACCAGGTCTTCCAGTTCGGCGCCGTCGAGGGCATCGGCTTCTACTTCTCCTCCGGCGACAACGGCGACGAGGTCGCCAACACCGGCACGAAGCAGGTCGACACCCCCGCCAACTCGGCCTGGGTGACCGCGGTCGGCGGCACCTCGCTGGCCGTCGGCAAGGACGACAAGTACCTCTTCGAGACCGGCTGGGGCACCGAGAAGGCCGCCCTCTCGGAGGACGGCAAGAGCTGGACCGGCTTCCCCGGGGCGTTCACCTCGGGCGCGGGCGGCGGCACCAGCCGGACCGTGTCGCAGCCCTTCTACCAGAAGGGCACGGTGCCGGACGCGCTCGCCAAGGCGAACGGTACGACGGCCATGCGGACCGTGCCGGACATCGCGGCGATCGCCGACCCCAACACCGGTTTCAAGGTCGGTCAGACACAGACCTTCCCGGACGGGTCGCAGCAGTACGACGAGTACCGGATCGGCGGCACCTCGCTCGCCGCGCCGGTGATCGCGGCCGTTCAGGCCCTCGCCCAGGAGGCGCGCGGCGGCAAGGCGATCGGCTTCGCCAACCCGTCGGTCTACGCCAAGTACGGCTCGAAGGTCTACCACGACGTGACGGACAACCCGACGGGGTCCGGACTCGCCGTGGCGCGCGTGGACTTCGCCAACGGCTACGACGCGACGGAGGGGCTGCTCACGTCCGTCCGCAGCCTCGGCAAGGACGGCTCGCTCAAGGCCGTCAAGGGGTACGACGACGTCACCGGCGTGGGGTCGCCCGCGGCGGGATACGTCGACTCGTATCGCGTTCGCTGACGACGCGTCACCAGGTCTGCGCCCGCCCCTCCCTGAGGGGCGGGCGTCGGCATCGGTGCGTCCCTGAGGGGCGGGCGTCGGCGTCGGCGCGTCCCTGGTGGTCAGGGGTGCTCGTTGACTTGGGGGTCGGGCGCGAGCACCGCTGACGCGACGTCCTCGGGGCGGTCGAGCATGAGGAGGTGACCGCAGGGGCGGTGCGCCACACGGAAGTCGGCGTCCAGCCGCTCGGCCAGGGCCTGTTGCCGGGCCAGCCAGCGTCGGGAACCGGTCGAGAGGACGGTGACGGGGACGGCCGGGAGCGGGAAGTTCCTTCGCAGCGAGGCCAGTTCGACCGCCTCGTCGCGATACGTGGCGTTCTCGGCCAGGACCGCGTGCAGCGAGCGGCTGGTGGAGTACGCCCGCCGGACCAGATCGTAGGAGGCGGGGTCGCCGCCCGTCCTGCGGCCGGCCCGTACCACCGTGCGGCGCAGCGGGGGGCCAAGGAGCCGGGGTGCACCCGCCGCGGCCAGGAGCGTGCCGCACGCGCGCGTGCACGCGTTCCGGGCTGCCCGTGCTCTGCGGGGGCGCGGTTCCTCCTCGACGCTGGTGTCCAGCAGGACGAGCCCCGCCGTGCGGGCCGGGAAGAGCCGGGCGAAGGCCTCCGCGTGGAAGCCCGCGAGGGAGTGTCCGGCCACGGTCGCCGGGGTGTCGAGCCCGAGCGCGTCCAGGACGTGCGCGATGCGCCGCGCCTCGTCGTGCAGCGTGGGCCAGGCCCGGGCGGCTCCGGGCCTGGGCCCGGGGCCACTGAGTCCCAGCCCCGGGCGGTCGAACCGTACGACCGTGCGGTGCGGGGTGAGCAGGGGCATCACCGGGTCCCAGTCGAACCAGCACAACCCGAGACCCGCGCCCAGGACGCAGACGGGGCCTGTGCCGTCCACCTGCACGTGGTGGGGGACGCCGTCGATGCGTACGAAGGTCATCGGGGCGTCGGGGCAGTGGTCGCGGCGGCGGTGGTCGCGGTAGTGGCCTTCGCGGGAGCCTTCGGGGGTGGGGCGGGCCTGGTGAGGGTGAGCGCCAGGGTTCCCAGCCAGACGGCGATCAGGCCCACCTGGAGGCGCTGGGCGATGCCCAGGGACCAGTCGCCGTACCCCTCCTCGAACGCGGCGACGGCCGCCAGGGTCCAGAGCGTCGAGGCCAGTTCGAGGACGACGAGGGGAGGGCCGAGGCGGGCGAGGAGGGAGGTGGGGGTGGTGCGGCGGGCGGCGTGGGTCAGGGCGAGCATCGCCACGAGGGCGCCGCCGACCGCGATCGTGCTGCTCGTGGCGTGCGCCGTGTGGGTCACCGGGACGAGGCCGGCGTGCTCGCGCTGGGCGCACAGCCGGTCGACGGTCGGTGTGCAGCTCATCGGGAGTCGTGAGTCCACGGCGGTGGCCGCGCCGAAGAGCACGACGGTCGTCCAGCCGGCGGTGTTCCACCGGCCCCGGGACGGCAGTCGGAGCAGCGCCCAGAGGGCGCCGGCCCACAGGAGCACCCCGGCGAGCAGGTCCGTCGTCCGGAACAGGCCGCCGTGGGGCTGGTCCCGCGCGGCCAGTTCACTGACGTACGTCCGCGCCGGCGCGAGCCCTGTCGGCAGGACGGCCTCCAGCGTCCACGCGGTGTACGCGAGAGCCCCGAGCCCGAGAAGCAGAGCGACGGCGAGGCGGTCACGTCGGTCACGGCTGTCGCTGCGGGAGCGGGACGACGTCGTCATGGGTCACATGATCGGCGGGCCCGGGTCGGAGGGCACGTCGGGGTACGGCGGGGATGGGCCGCGCGGGCGGGTGGCCGGGACGGTTCGGGGGTAGTCCGGGCCGGGCCCGGTGGGCGGGTGACCGGTCGGGAGGGTCCTGGCCTGGTAGGCGGGTGACCGGTCGGAAGGGTCCTGGCTGGGCCCGGTGGGCAGGTGACCGGTCGGAAGGGTCCTGGCTGGGCCCGGTGGGCAGGTGACCGGTGGGCGATGGTCCCGGCTGGGCCCGGTGGGCAGGTGACCGGTGGGCGATGGTCCCGGCTGGGCCCGGTGGGCAGGTGACCGGTGGGCGATGGTCCCGGCTAAGCCCGGTGGGCGGGTGACCGGTCGGGGGTGGGGCGCGAGAGGTGGTCCGTGGGGCGGGGCCGGGGCGGTACATCCGCCTGTCGCGGGCCGGGCACCCAGGCCAGCTCCCTAGGCTCCCCGCGTTACGTGCCCACCCCGCGACAGGCATCTGATGTACCGCCCCGTCCCCTCCGGCCGTACAGCGCCCACAGACCGCCCCCAACGGAGGTCAGACCCCAGCCCCAGGGAGTCGGGCCGCCAACGAGGCCAGCCCCTTCCGGCCCACGCAGCGCCGAGGCCACCCCCTTCACGACCGACGGGACGGAAACTCGCAGTCCGTCCGGCGAGGAGGAATATTCAGCCCGTCCGGCGCTCGAGGACGAGGCCGCCAGGCCAACAGCCGCGACGGACGCTGGACGCGCCTCGGCCCCGCCCCCCTGACAGACGGGACGGCAGATTCAGCCCGCCCAGCACTTGAAGACGAGACAGCCCCCGCAGAGCCGACGGGAGGGCTATTCAGCCCGTCCGGCGCTTGAGGACGAGGCCGCCAGGCCAACAGCCGCGACGGACGCTGGACGCGCCTCAGCCCCGCCCCCGCGGCCGACGGGACGGATAGTCAGCCCGCCCAACACTTGAAGACGAGACAGCCCCCTCAAGGCCGACGGGACGGATATTCAGCCCGTCCGGCGCTTGAGGACGAGGCCGCCAGGCCGACAGCCGTGACGGACGGTGGATGCGCCTCAGCCCCGCCCCCGCGGCCGACGGGACGGATATTCAGCCCGTCCGGCGCTTGAGGACGAGGCCGCCAGGCCAACAGCCGCGACGGACGCTGGACGCGCCTCGGCCCCGCCCCCTGACAGACGGGACGGCAGATTCAGCCCACCCAGCACTTGAAGACGAGACAGCCCCCGCAAGGCCGACGGGAGGAATATTCAGCCCGTCCGGCGCTTGAGGACGAGGCCGCCAGGCCAACAGCCGTGACGGACGCTGGACGCGCCTCAGCCCCGCCCCCGCGGCCGACGGGAGGAATATTCAGCCCGTCCGGCACTTGAGGACGAGGCCGCCAGGCCGATGGCCGTGAGGGGGGGACCTCGGCCGGGGACGGGGACGGGCTCAGTGGTGGGCCGACTCCTGGTGGTGGGGGACGTGGGTCGCCACCAGGCGCCCGACCCCAGCCCCGTCCGCCGGAACGACCCGCCGCCGGTCCACGGCGTACGCCACCGCCGCGACCCCCAGCCCCAGCACCGCGAGCAACGCCCCCGCCACCGCGGGCGACGTCGCCCCGAAGCCCGCCGCGAGGGCGAGCCCCCCGATCCACGCTCCGCCGGCGTTGGCCAGGTTGAACGCCGCCTGGTTCGCGGAGGACGCCAGGGACGGCGCCGCCGCGGCCTTCTCCATGACCATCAGCTGCAGCGGCGACCCCGTGATGAACGCCGCCGCGCCGAGGAGGGTGACCCCGACGGCCGCGCTCCACTGGGCGGCCATGAGGACCGGGAAGAGCGCCAGTACGGCGACCAGCGACGCGAGGCCGCCGAAGAGGGTCCCCCGGAGGGAGTGGTCGGCGAGGCGTCCGCCCAGCAGGTTGCCCGCGGTCGCGCCGACGCCGAAGAGGGCGAGCAGCAGAGTCACGCTGCCGTCGGCGTACCCGGCGGCGTCCGTCAGCATCGGCGTGATGTAGCTGTACGCGGAGAACAGGGCGCCGAAGCCGGCGACCGTCGTGCCCAGCGCGAGCCAGACCGGCAGCGAGCCCAGCGCGGCCAGTTCACCGCGCAGGCCGCCCGCCGGGGCGGGCGCGTGGTCGCGGGGGATCAGCAGCGCGAGCGAGGCCACGGCAGCCACGCCGATCACGCTCACGCCGAGGAACGTGGCACGCCAGCCGAGGTGCTGCCCCATGAGCGTGGCGACGGGCACACCGGCGATGTTGGCCACGGTCAGGCCGAGGAACATGAGCGAGACGGAACGCGCCTTGCGCTCGGGCGCGACCAGGCTCGTGGCGACGACCGCGCCGACCCCGAAGAAGGCGCCGTGCGGCAGGCCGCTGAGGAAACGGGCCGCCAGGAGCCAGTGATGGTCGGGCGCGAAGGCGGACAGCGCGTTGCCGACCACGAAGAGGCCCATCAGCGCGATCAGGACCGTACGGCGGGACATCCGGGAGGTCACGGCGGCCAGCAGCGGGGCGCCGATGACGACGCCCAGCGCGTACGAGGAGACCAGATGGCCGGCGGTGGGGATCGAGACGCCCAGGTCGTCCGCCACGTCGGGCAGCAGGCCCATCATCACGAACTCGGTGGTACCGATGCCGAAGGCGCCCACGGCGAGGGCGAGCAGGGCCAGGGGCATGAGGGGCCTTTCAGTGGAGCGGAGGGGCGCGCGGACTCCCGTGCGGGGACAGGTCCGGGCACACGGTCGTGCCCGTGCACGTCGCTGTGCACGGGCACCATAAGTTCAGTGCAGGAACAAACTCCCCTGGCCCAGTATTCCAGGCCGTCAGGAAGCGGTTGCGTCCACCTTGACGCGCGCGGCGACCGGAAGGTGGTCACTGCCGGTCTCGGGCAGCGTCCAGGAGGTCACCGGCTCGATCCCCTTGACCATGATCTGGTCGATGCGGGCCATCGGGAACGACGCGGGCCAGCTGAAGCCGAACCCGCTGCCCGCCGCACCCTGGGCGGAGCGCATCTGCGCGGTGACGGCGTTGAGCGCGCGGTCGTTCATGGTGCCGTTGAGGTCGCCGAGCAGGACGACCCGCTGCACCTGTTCGTCGGCGATCGCCTCACCCAGCGCGTCCGCGCTCTTGTCGCGCTGGCGGGCGGTGAACCCGGCCTCCAGCTTCACCCGGACCGAGGGCAGGTGGGCGACGTACACCGCGACCTGCCCGGCCGGCGCCGTCACCGTCGCCCGCATCGCGCGCGTCCACCCCAGCTTGATGTCCACGGGACCGGCACCGGTCAGCGGGTACTTGCTCCACAGCCCGACGGTGCCCTGCACCGAGTGGTACTTGTACGTCGACGCGAGCGCCTTCTCGTACACCGGGACCGCTGCGGCCGTGAGCTCCTCCAGGGCCACGACGTCGGCGCCGGAGGCGGCCACGTCGCGCGCGGTGCCGGACGGATCCGGGTTGTCGGCGTTGACGTTGTGGGTGACGACGGTCAGGTCCCCACCGCCCCCGGTCTTGTCCGAGAGCAGCCCGCCGAACAGGTTCAGCCAGACGACCGCGGGCAGCAGCACGGCGATCAGGGCCGTCGCGGACTTCCGGACCACCGCGAGGACCAGCAGGACCGGCACGAGGACGCCGAGCCAGGGCAGGAAGGTCTCGGTGAGGCTGCCGAGGTTGCCGATGGTGTTGGGGATCTGCGCGTGCAGCAGCATGACGAGGGCGAGGATCAGCGCGAGCGCGGCGAGCACCAGACCGCGGCGCCAGATGCCCCGGTCGCCGCGCCAGCCGTCGGTCAGGCGCCGAAGCCGGGATCCTCGGCGGTCGGGTCCCGAGCCGCCGCTGCCCGTCTCCGTCACATACGCCTGCGCCATACCGTCGCCTCACCACTTGCCGTGCACACCGTCTGTCCCGCGTCTACGACCCTAGGGGATGATCGGTGCCCTTCCTGCCGTCCCGCGACGGCCGTACGGGCACGAGGACGTACAACTCGCCCTTCGGAGTTCCGGACCTCGGCGTTCTGCCCCGCCTCTGTGACGAAACACGCACATACGGGCATCTGGTTGCCCGATGAACTACCGCGCGGGCCACGGGACTACGGCGTGGGCGGCCGCAGTCCCGTGAGCACCGCGTCGACGATCCGTGCGGCGAGGTCGTCGGGCAGGTCGGCGTCGGGACGCATGACGGAACGCACGAGCATGGGGCCGACCACGATGTCGTTGATGAGCTCCACGTCGAGGTCGTCGCGGAGTTCACCGCTGAGCTGTCCGCGGCGCAGGACCTCGACGGTGAGCCTGCGGCGGGGCTCGACGACCATCGCGTGGTACGCCGCCCAGATCTTCGGACTGCTCTTCATCTGGACGTAGACGTTGTGCATGATTGCCGACGAACGGTTCATCAGACCCCGTTGGCGCAGCCCCTCCACGAGGACGACGAGGTCGTCGCGCATCGACGTGCCGGGCAGATCCGGTTCCGAGGGTTCGGCGGCGCGCAGGACGTCGACGAAGAGTTCCTCCTTGCCGCGCCAGCGGCGGTAGATGGTCGCCTTGCCGACTCCCGCGGTGCGGGCCACCCGTTCGATGGAGACCTCCCCCAACGGGACGCCGTCCTCGAGGAGTTTCATCACGCCCTCGATGATCGCCCGTTCCACTGCCTCGCTGCGGGGGCGTCCCCGGGAGGCGGTCACCTCCTGTCCGGCTCGGCTGTCCGCGAGGCCCACGTCGACTCCGTTTCTCCGTTGCGCTGGGGTGATTCTCCCGGATCGGGTCCGGCCGTCCGGGATCTAGTGCTCCGCGGTGACCAACTCCGTCTCCTCCTCGCCCTCCTGCGGGGCCGGCGGGCGGCCCGGCAGGAACAGGGCGACCACGACCGCGCCGATGACCGCCACGCCCGCGCCGCACAGGGCGGTGACGTGCATGGCGTGCAGGAAGGCGTCGTTGGCGGGCGCGACGAGGGCCTCGCCCCGGGGGCCGAGCTTGGCGGCGACGCCGAGCGTGGCCTCGATGGACTCGCCCGCGGTGTGCCGCAGACCGGCGGGCAGCGCGGTGAGATCGTCCTCGATGCCGTTGCGGTACGCCGTCGACAGCACCGAGCCGAGCACCGCGATGCCGAGGGCACCGCCGACCTGGCGGAAGGTGTTGCTCAGCGCGGACGCGGAGCCCGCCTTCTCGCGCGGCAGCGCCTGCATGATGACGACACTGGTCGGCGTCATGATGTGCGCCATGCCGGTGCCCATCAGGAAGAAGATGACCTCCAGGATCCAGATCGGCGTGTCCGCCTCCAGGGTGGCGAACGCGGCGAGCATCGCGGCGATGATCACGAGGCCGGCGGTGCAGGTGGCGCGGTTGCCGAAGCGGTCGACCACCAGCCGGGCGCGCGGCGCGAAGATGATCTGGGCGGCGGCGAGCGGCAGCATCAGCAGACCGGTCTGCAGCGGCGAGTAGCCGCGCACGCTCTGGGTGTAGAAGACCGAGAAGAAGGTCACGCCCATCAGCGCGAAGAAGACCAGCGCGATGGCGGACATGGCGGCCGAGAAGACCTTGTTCCGGAAGTACGTCACGTCGATGGACGGGTGGTCGCTGCGCTTCTCGTACACGACGAAGACGACCAGGACGGCGAGTCCGGCCGCGACGGTCGCGAGCACCTTCGGGTCGGTGAAGTCGGCGAGCTGGCCGCCCTTGATGATGCCGTAGACGAGCAGGACGAGTCCGACGACCGAGAGGACCACGCCGACCGGGTCGAGCCGGCCCGGGTTCGGGTCGCGGGAGTCGGGGACCAGCCAGAGCATCAGGCCCAGCGCGAGCACCACGATCGGCACGTTGATCAGGAAGACCGAGCCCCACCAGAAGTGGTCGAGCAGGATGCCGCCGGTGATCGGCCCGATGGCGATGGCGAGGCCGACGCCGCCGGCCCAGATGCCGATGGCCTTGGGCTGCTCGTCGCGCTCGAAGACGTTCATGAGGACGGCGAGGGTCGCGGGCATCACGAAGGCGGCGCCGAGGCCCATGACCGCGCGGAACACGATGAGCTGGACCGGCGAGCCGGACTCCGCGGCGAGTGCGGACCCTATGCCGAACACGGCGAGACCGGCGAGCAGCACCTTCTTGCGGCCGAGCCGGTCACCGAGGAGGCCCGCGGTGAACAGCAGGCCGGCGAAGACGAGCGTGTAGGCGTTGATGGCCCACTCCAGCTCGCTCTGGGTGGCGCCCAGGCCGGTGGGCGCCGGTGTCGAGATCGTCTTGATGGCGACGTTCAGGATCGAGTTGTCGAGCACGACGATCAGCAGACTGAGCATGAGCACACCGAGGATGGCCCAGCGGCGCCGGTGCACCGCCTCTGGCACCCGTCGTTCGGTGGAGGGAGCGGAAGTTGTCATGCCCGCCAGCCTAACTAGATTCGATACGGCACCGTCTCGTATCGAAAGTACTTTACGGAGAACTTACCAACAACTTACGAGGGCCCGCGCCGGACCGCAGACGGGCCGGGAGACGCACCTCGCTCCCCGCGGTCTGGCCTCCCGTGGCACGAGGTGCCACCATGGGGGTGATCCGGGGACGCCGTCAGGGCGCCTCGAGATGACAGACAGAAGGAGCCGTTGCGATGACGCAGCTTTCGGCTGCCCCGAAGCCGGGTCAGGAGTCTGGCCAGAAGTCCGACAGCAAGGCGCTGTACGGCGGCAAGGGCACTCGCCGCATCACCGTGCGTGACATCACCACCGCCAAGGAACGCGGCGAGAAGTGGCCCATGCTCACCGCGTACGACGCGATGACCGCGTCCGTCTTCGACGAGGCCGGCATCCCGGTCATGCTCGTCGGCGACTCGGCGGGCAACTGCCACCTGGGGTACGAGACGACCGTGCCCGTCACCCTCGACGAGATGACCATGCTGTCGGCGGCCGTCGTACGCGGCACCAGCCGCGCCCTGATCGTCGGCGACCTGCCCTTCGGCTCGTACCAGGAGGGGCCGGTGCAGGCCCTGCGGTCGGCCACCCGCCTCGTCAAGGAGGCCGGCGTCGGCGCGGTGAAGCTGGAGGGCGGCGAGCGGTCGCACCGCCAGATCGAGCTGCTCGTGGAGTCCGGCATCCCGGTCATGGCGCACATCGGCCTGACCCCGCAGTCCGTGAACTCCATGGGCTACCGCGTACAGGGACGCGGCGAGGAGGCGGCCCAGCAGCTGCTGCGGGACGCCAAGGCGGTGCAGGACGCGGGTGCGTTCGCGGTCGTCCTGGAGCTGGTGCCGGCGGAGCTCGCTGCCGAGGTCACGCGGGTGCTGCACATCCCCACGGTGGGCATCGGCGCGGGTCCCGAGACCGACGCGCAGGTCCTCGTCTGGACCGACATGCTCGGCCTGACGGGAGGCAGGATGCCCCGGTTCGTCAAGCAGTACGCGAACCTGCGCGAGGTCATGGGGAACGCGGCGAAGGCGTTCGCCGACGACGTGGTCGGCGGGACGTTCCCGCTCGACGAGCACTCCGTGCACTGAGCCCCGGCGCCCTCCGGGGAACGCCTCCCCGATCCGGGCGCGCGGCCGGACCGGTCGTACGCCCCACCGAACCACTGCGGCACCGAGCAGCCCCGCCGATCTTCCCCCGTCGGCGGGGCTGTGCCGTTCCCGGGCGAGGCGGAATGCCCGACGGGCCGGGTCCCCGACGGGCCGGAACCCCGGTGTCGGTGAGCTGTCGGTGCTCTGTCGGTGGTTTGTCGGTGGAGGGTGGGAGCTTGGCTGCATGACGCGAATCGACGACAACCCCACCGGCGGCGCACGAAGCGCCGTCACCGTACGGGGGCTGGTCAAGCACTACGGCGCGACCAAGGCACTGGACGGGGTCGACCTGGAGGTGCGCGAGGGCACGGTCCTCGGTGTGCTGGGTCCCAACGGCGCCGGCAAGACCACCCTGGTGCGCTGCCTGTCCACCCTCATCACCCCGGACGCCGGACAGGCCACGGTCGCCGGCTACGACGTGCTGAAGCAGCCCCGGCAGCTGCGCCGGGTGATAGGCCTCACGGGCCAGTACGCCTCGGTCGACGAGAAGCTCCCGGGCTGGGAGAACCTGTACATGATCGGGCGGCTGCTCGACCTGTCCCGCAAGGACGCCCGCCGACGGGCCGACGAGCTCCTGGAGCGCTTCTCGCTCACCGACGCCGCCAAGCGCCCGGCGTCGACGTACTCCGGCGGTATGCGCCGCCGGCTCGACCTCGCCGCCTCCATGATCGGCAGCCCGGCCGTGCTGTACCTGGACGAGCCGACGACCGGCCTCGACCCGCGCACCCGCAACGAGGTGTGGCAGGAGGTCAAGCGCATGGTCGCCGACGGCGTCACCGTGCTGCTCACCACCCAGTACATGGAGGAGGCCGAGCAGCTGGCCTCCGAGCTGACGGTCATCGACCGCGGCAAGGTCATCGCCAACGGCCGCATCGACGAGCTGAAGGCACGGGTCGGCGGCCGTACGCTGCGGATCCGTCCGGTGGACCCGCTGCAACTGCGCCCGCTGGCCGCCATGTTCGACGACCTGGGGCTCACCGGCCTCGCCTCGACGATCGTGGACGCCGAGACCGGCAGCGTGCTGGTCCCGATCCTCAGCGACGAGCAGCTCACCGCCGTGGTCGGCGCGGTCACCGCACGCGGCATCACCATCGCCTCCATCTCCACCGAACTGCCCAGTCTGGACGAGGTGTTCCTGTCCCTCACCGGCCACAAGGCCAGTGCCCCGCAGGACGAGACCCCCGCCCGCGCCTACGAGGAGGTCTCCGCATGACCACCGCCGTCGCCGAAGCCCCCCTCGCCGTCGAGGGTGACTCCCGCATCACACCCCGCGCCCACGCGCGCCACATCGGGGCGCTGGTCCGCCGCAACCTGCTGTGGATCCGCCAGGACCCGGAGTCGATGTTCGACGCCGTCCTGATGCCCGTCGTCTTCACCCTGCTGTTCGTGTACGTCTTCGGCGGGTCCATCGGGCAGTCGCTGGGCGGCGGGCAGCAGCAGTACGTGCAGTACGTGGTGCCCGGCCTGATGGCCATGATGGGCATGAACATCGCCACGGCCGTCGGCACCGGCTTCAACCAGGACTTCCAGACCGGTGTCATGGACCGCTTCCGCACCCTGCCGATCGGTCAGGGCTCGGTGCTCTTCGCCAAGATCGTGGTGGAGCTGATGCGGATGCTCGTGGCGACCACGATCCTGATGGTCGTCGGTGTGCTGGTCGGTTTCGACATCGAGAACTGGCCCGGCCTGTTCGCCGCCGTCGGACTCGCCACCCTCTTCGGCTCCGCCCTGATGTGGATCTTCCTGGTCCTCGGCGTCACCATGAAGAACGCGCAGTCCGTCCAGGCGATGGGATTCCTGGTGCTGATGCCCCTGCAGTTCGGCTCGTCGATCTTCTCGCCGCCCCAGACGATGCCCGGCTGGCTGCAGACCTTCACGGACTACAACCCGCTGTCCGCCCTCGCGGACAGCGCTCGCGGTCTGATGGTCGGCGGACCGGTCGCGCACGACCTGTGGGTGACCCTCGGCTGGACGGCGGCCCTCACGCTGGTGATGGCCCCCATCGCGATCCACAAGTTCCGGACCAAGAGCTGACGCCCGCCGGGCGGCGGCCCGGACAGCGTCAGACGAGGGCGGCGGCCTCCTCCAGGGAGAGCCCGCCGCCCTCGCGGTACGCGGCCTCGTACGCCGCGTCGTCGAGCACGGCCCGCACACCCGCCTCGGCCTGCGCCCGCACCTCGTCCTCCGTGGGACGGGCGAAGTGCCCCGGCGGCAGCATGGCGTCGGCCGCCCCGATGAGCCGGGCCGCGTCCCGGGCGTACCGGCCCGCGTCGACTCCGGCGAGGGCGATGGCGGCCGTGATCAGGTGGGTGGAGGTCATGTGCGGGGCGATCATCTGCGTCAGCGGGTCCGTGGACCGCGCCAGGGCCGTCCGGGCCTTCTCGCGGGCGCTCGCGAACCGCCCCTCGACCGTGTCCAGCCAGGCCTCCACGCCGACGACGAACCCGTCGAAGACCACGAAGGTGACGGCCTCGAAGTCGGTGCGCAGCAGGCGCATCTGCTCGCGTGCCTCCTCGACCCGGCCGGTGCGGCCGAGCCACACCGCGAGGAAGAGGCGGGAGGCGGGCATCGCCTCGTTGACCGCGCCGTGGCCGGCCGCCAGCACGTCGCGCAGCATCCGCTCGCCCCGCTCGGGCTCCCCCGACTCCACCAGGACGCTGCCGAGCCGGGCGCTGAGCACCGCCGACTGCGCGTGGGCGCCGAGCCGTTCGGCGTAGGTGATCGCCTCGGTGTAGTCGGTGGCGGCGAGGGCGTACGAACCCTGCCGCTCGTGGGCCTCTCCGCGCGCCGAGAGGGCCTCGGCCGCGCCCCAGGCGTCGCCCAGGCGCACGAAGATCCGCAGTGCCTCGTCGGCGTCGCGGGAGGCGTCGCCCGCCCAGTCGGAGCGGTTGGCGAGGATGTTGGCGCGCATCTGCAGGGCGACGGCGAGTTCCCAGGAGTAGCCCAGGTCGCGGCAGGTGGCGACCGTCATGTCGATGACCGTGCGCATCCGGTCCATGTCACCGGTCAGCAGGACGGCGTAGAACCAGAGGTAGCCGGGGCTGCGGCAGGTCTGCGGCAGCCCGGGCCGGTAGGCCTCGCTGATGGCCCGCAGTTTCTCCTGGGCCTCGGGCGTCTCCCACGCCTTCAGGTCCATGTCCATGCAGGCGAGGTGGATGAGGTGGACTCCGCGCCGGGCCTCTTCGAGGACGTCCGGGCGCATCGGCGGCGGGGCGGCGGTGCAGCTCTCGTAGAGCGGGGCGATCGGCTGCGGCGGCGGTGCGAAGGGGTCGGGGCCGAGCGCCATGACCTCGCGGGACCAGGCGCGGGTCTCGACGCGCTGGTCGCGGGTCTGCCAGTACCAGGCGAGGGAGAGGACGAGGCAGAGCGCCTCCTGCTCGTCGCGTTCGGCGACGGCGTGCCGCAGGGCGGTGCGGAGGTTCTCGTACTCGCGCTGCAGCCGCTCGATGGCGGCGAGCTGGCCCGGTCCGCGCAGTTCGGGGTCGGTGGTGCGGGCGAGTTCGCGGTAGTACGTGAGGTGGGCGCGCTCGGTGGCGGGGCGCCGGCCCGACTCGTCGAGGCGCGCGCCCGCGTACTCGGCGACGGTCTCCAGGAGCCGGTAGCGCATCGCACCGTCCCCCGCGGGCGCCGCGACGACGAGGGACTTGTCGACGAGCGAGCCGAGGACCTCCAGCGCGGCCGGGCCGCACACGGCCTCCGCGGCGGGCAGGTCGCAGCCGCCCGCGAAGACGGACAGCCGTCGCAGCACCTCGCGCTCCTCCTCGTCGAGCAGGTCCCAGGACCAGTCGACGACGGCGCGCAGGGTCTGCTGCCGGGGCAGGACCGTACGGCTGCCCGAGGTCAGCAGCCGGAAGCGGTCGTCCAGCCGGTCGGCGATCTGCCGCGGCGTGAGCATCCGCAGCCGGGCGGCGGCGAGTTCGATGGCCAGCGGCAGCCCGTCGAGCCGGCGGCAGATCTCGGCGGCGGCGTCCGGGTCGTCCTCGACACGGAATCCGGGCCGTGCGGCGGCTCCGCGGTCGGCGAGCAGCCGCAGCGCGACGGGCTCGGGCAGCGGATCCACGGGACGCAGCAACTCCCCCGGTACGCCGAGGGGTTCGCGGCTGGTGGCGAGGACGGTCAGGCCGGGGCAGCGCTCCAGCAGCTGCTCGACGAGCCGGGCGGCGGCGTCGACGACGTGTTCGCAGTTGTCGAGGATGAGCAGCAGGCGGCGTTTGGCGCAGTGCTCGGCGAGCCGGGACACGGGGTCGTCGTGCCGGTCGGCCACCGCCCGCAGCTCCTCGGCTCCGGCGCCGCGCAGCACGGTCTCGCGGGCGCCGAGCGCGGTGAGCACGGCCTCGGGGACGGCCCCGGGGTCGTCGACGGGCGCCAGCTCGGCCAGCCACACCCCGTCGCGGGCCGCGTCCCCGACCGTCTCCGCGGCCTCCTGCGACAGGCGGGTCTTGCCGGCCCCGCCCGGTCCGAGCAGCGTCACGAGCCGCGCCGCCGCGAGGTCGCCGCGGATGGCATCGATGTCGGCCTCCCGGCCCACGAAGGAGGTGAGGCGGGCGCGGAGGTTGCCGGGGTGCGGGGTGACGGGGGCGGCGGGCGCCGCGGGCGTCTCCCCGGCCCGCAGGAGTTCGCCGTGCAGGGCGCGCAGTTCCGGTCCGGGGTCGGAGCCCAGCCGGTCGGCCAGGGCGCGGCGTACGGAGTCGTACGCGGCGAGGGCCTCGGCGGGGCGGCCGACGTCGCGCAGGGCTCGCAGCCGGAGGGCCTGGAGGGGCTCGTCCAGGGGGTGCGCGTCGCACAGGGCGGTCAGCTCGGGCAGGGCCTGCGCGGCGTGGCCGAGGGCGAGGGCGGCGGTGAGGCGGGCGCGGCGCGCGTCGAGGCGGCGGGTCTCCCAGCGGGCCGACTCCGCGGTGCGGTCGGGCAGGTCGGCGAGTGCCGGTCCGTGCCACAGGGCGAGGGCGTCGTCGAGGATCACGGCCGCCTTGGCGGGGTCGCCGTCGGCCAGCGCGCGGGTGCCCTCGCCGGACAGCCGCTCGAAACGGTGCAGGTCCACGTCGTCGGGGGCGGCGGCCAGCCGGTAGCCGCCGTCGATCGAGGCGACCGCGTCCGGGCCGAGCGCCCGGCGCAGGCGTCCCACCAGCGCCTGGAGCGCGCCGGTGGCGTCGGCGGGCGGCTCGCCGTCCCACACCTCGTCGACGAGGTGGGCGGCCGGTACGGTCCGGCCGGCCCGCAGGGCGAGCACCGTCAGCAGGGCACGCAGCCGCGCTCCGCCGACCGGGACGGGGTTGCCGTCGGGGCGGAGTGCCTGCGTGGTGCCGAGGACGCGGTAGCGCACGGGGTCCATTGTCTCCGGTGACGTCAGGGTTGGATGCCGGACGCCCGGACGGCGTGGGGCGCCGTTCCGGGCGGGTGGGGGTGGGGCCGCCCGGGTCGCCCGGGACGGCCCGCGGCGTCCGGGGCGATACCCGGTGCTCGGGCGGGCCGGGGCCCCGACAGGAGCGTACGGGCGTACGGCCGGCCGCACCGCCCGGAGCCGGGACGGTCCGCGGCGGCCCCCGGAGACCGCCCGGAACGGAGACCGGCCGCGCTGTCCCCGTGGGCGGTAACGGTGAGCGGCGCTCGTCCCCCCGCGGGGACGGTGGACCGGGCCACCGCGACGGGCACCGTGGACCGGGTTCGCCCGGCGGGCACCGTGGGCCGGGTCCGCCCGGCGAGGACCGTGAGCGGGGCCTCCCCGGCGGGGACGATGCACCCGGTTTCCCCGGTGGGCCGGGGCTCCCCGGTGGGCCGGGTTCGCCCGGTGGGGGTGCCGGGGCCTGTCTCCCGGTTGGCCCCTCGCCGAACCGTGTCCTGCCGCATGCGCATGCCCCCACCTTCTCCGGAACCGGCGGGCGATCGCGAGACGTTTTCGGATTGCGCCCGGTACGGTCGGGCAGACCAACCGGCATGACGAGCAGGCCGCCAGCAGCCCAGGGAGCCCCATGACCACCGCCGCGTCCCGCCGCAGCGACCGGCGGATCAGCCCCGTCTTCTTGGGCATCCTGGCCGTCACGGCCGTCACCGGCTGGGCGACCTGGACCGGCTTCGCCGAGCAGCCCGGTGTGGCGGTGTTCCTCTTCGTGACGGCCGCCTGGATCGTCTCGCTCTGCCTGCACGAGTACGCGCACGCCCGCACCGCCCTGCACAGCGGGGACATCTCGGTCGGCGACAAGGGCTACCTGACGCTCAACCCGCTGAAGTACACGCACGCGCTGCTGAGCATCGTCCTGCCGGTGATCTTCGTGATCATGGGCGGGATCGGTCTGCCGGGCGGCGCGGTCTTCATCGAGCGGGGCCGGATCCGGGGCCGCTGGAAGCACAGCCTGATCTCGGCGGCCGGCCCGCTCACCAACGTCCTGTTCGCCGTGGTGTGCACGGCCCCCTTCTGGCTGCACGCCCTGGACGGCGTGCCCGCCGAGTTCCGGTACGCGCTGGCGTTCCTGGCGCTGCTCCAGGTCACCGCGGCGATCCTGAACTTCCTGCCGGTCCCGGGCCTGGACGGTTACGGGGTGATCGAACCCTGGCTGTCGTACGGCGTGCGGCGGCAGGTGGAGCCGTTCGCGCCGTTCGGTCTGCTCGCCGTGTTCGCCGTGCTGTGGATCCCGTCGGTGAACATCGCGTTCTTCGACGCTGTCTACGCGATCCTGCACGGACTGGGCATCGACGATCTCCAGCGCTACTGCGGTCAGGACCTCTACCGGTTCTGGCGGGGCACCGACGAGCTCTGCGTCCGCTGAGGCGGGTGCTAGCCGGTGACGGAGCCGTCCCGCATCCGGGCGCGGCGCGCGTAGTACCAGGTCATGTTGGACGACAGACCGGCCAGCAGCACCCACACGATGCCCAGCAGGCTGCCCTGGACGAAGGAGACCACGGCCGCGGTGACGGAGAGGACGCAGACGACGAGGGCGTACAGAGCGAGGCGGGGCATGGGGGTCGGCTCCTGACATACGGACTGGTGTGACGACATCCCAGTGTCCCCCATGCCCGGGCCCGCCCTACACGTCGGTCAGCCGCAGCCCCGCGTGGGCCTTGTAGCGCCGGTTCACGGAGATCAGGTTCGCCACCAGGGACTCGACCTGGTGGGCGTTGCGCAGCCGTCCGGCGAAGATCCCCCGCATACCGGGGATGCGTCCGGCGAGCGCCTGCACGATCTCCACGTCCGCCCGCTCCTCGCCGAGGACCATCACGTCGGTGTCGATCTCCTTGATCTCCGGGTCCTGCAGGAGCACCGCGGAGAGGTGGTGGAAGGCGGCGGTGACCCGGGAGTCCGGCAGCAGGGCGGCGGCCTGCTCGGCGGCGCTGCCCTCCTCCGGCTTCAGGGCGTAGGCGCCCTTCTTGTCGAAACCGAGCGGGTTGACGCAGTCGACGACGAGCTTGCCGGCCAGCTCCTCCCGCAGCGCCTCCAGTGTCTTGCCGTGCCCGTCCCACGGCACCGCCACGATCACGATGTCGCTGCGCCGCGCGCACTCGGCGTTGTCGGCGCCCTCGACGCCGTGTCCGAGCTCCTCGGCGGTGCTGCGCGCACGGTCCGCGGCACGGGACCCGATGATCACCTTCTGGCCGGCCCCGGCGAGCCGGAGGGCGAGGCCCTTGCCCTGCGGGCCGGTGCCGCCGAGGACGCCGACGACGAGTCCGGAGACGTCGGGAAGGTCCCAGGGGTCCTTGGCGGGAGCCTTCTTGGCACTGGCGGTGGACGCACTGTCGGTAGAGGTCATGGGCCGACTTTACGTGCGCGGTTCGCGGCCCTGCCGCTCAGGTGAGGGCCGCCACGGGGATGCGGCGGAAGGTGATCGTCTCGTACGCGCCGAAGTCACCGGTCTCGTAGAGCAGCCCGACGGTGGACGGGTCGACGCGGACGAGATCGGAGTACGCGGCGGGGAGCCCGTCCACCGTGTGCGCGGGCCGCCAGGTGGTGCCGCCGTCCGCGGAGGCGCGGACCGTCATCAGGGCGCGGAAGGCGGGGTCGGCCGGGCCCGAGTACAGCAGCAGGTCGGGGTCGCGCAGCTGCAGGAGGCTGCCCTGGACGACGGGCGTGACGAGGCCGGCCTGCGGACGGAACGGCTTCTCCAGGGTTCTGCCGCCGTCCCGGGAGTGGGCGTCGGCGCGGTTGCCGGGGGACGGCGAGTCGTTGCGGGTGTTGAAGTAGACGCGCCCGTCGGGGAGTTCGGCCGCCGTGGTCTCGTTCACGTTGATCCGGCCGTCGGTGTTCTCGTCGATGTAGCCGAGGTACCAGGTCTGCCCGCGGTCGTCGCTCAGCAGGCAGTGCCCGCTGTTGTACCTGGCCTCCGTGCCGTTGTCCCGGCCGGTGGGCGGGAGGGTGTGGTTGCCGGGCACGACGACGCGGCCGGTGGTGAGCTGGACCGCGTGCCCGGGCGTGGTCGCGTACCAGCGCCAGCCCGCCTTCTTCACCTGGGCGGTGATCTCGCGCGGCTCCGACCAGGCCGCTCCGTCGTCGTCGCTGTGCTGCACCCAGACCCGGCGGCCGTCCGCGGCCTTCACCTTGCCGCGCAGGAGGGCGTCCTCGGTCGCGGTGGCCGCGCTGCGGACGTGGACGAGCAGCACCCGGCCGGTGTCGAGGACGACGGGGGCGGGGTTGCCCGCGAGGTGGTCCCCGTTCCGGGCGACGGCCTGCAGCGGGCCCCAGGTGCGGCCGCCGTCGGCCGACCGCTTCAGCACGATGTCGATGTTCCCGTGGTCCTTCGCGGAGCCCACCCTGCCCTCGCAGAAGGCGAGGAGCGTGCCGGCGCCGGTGGCGACGACGGCCGGGATGCGGAAACTCGCGTATCCCTCGCGGCCGGCGCGGAAGGGGATGCTGGCCTCGGTCATGGGCGGCTCCTGGGTCGGGCTGCCCGGCTGGGCAGCGGTCGTTGCCCATTCCCCGGTCGGGCGAATTCGCGGTGAACTCGGCCTGACGAGCTGTCGATTGGGGCAGGATGCGGGGCCATGGACGCCGTACGGGTCGCCTTGCTGCGCGAAGTGCTCGCCGGGACCGAATGGCTCGGGGCCACGCGGCGGTTCGCCGGGGCCCTGAGAGGGGCGGTGGTGTCCCACGGAGGCGGGCTGCTGCTGGTGGGCACGGCCGACTACGAGCCCTGGCACCTGGCCGCGCATCTGGTGGACGAGGCCGCGTGGTCGGGGACGCCGGAGCTGTCGCCGACGCTGGTGCGGCACGGGGCGCGGGCGTCTGATCCCGCGCATCTGGCGGTCGGGCTGGGCCGGATCGAGGCGGCCCGGCGGGGGGAGACCCTGCTGGTGGTGTCGCCGGACGCGCCGGGGGCGCGGCTCCTGGAGCGGGTGTCCGACGCCCGGCGGGCCGGGGCCACGGTGCTGGCCCTCGACGAGGGGGACGGCGAACTGCGGTCGCTGGCCCACGAGTCGCTCTCCGTTCCCGCGGGACCCGAGCTCGATCTGGACACGGTGCAGCACCTGGTCAGCGCGGCGGCCGGGGAGAACTCGCTGCCGGTGCGCCGCGGGCGACGGCGGTTCCGCGACCGGCTGTCGCGGCTGGCGGACCAGCTGACATCACCACCGCCCGCCCGCTGGTAGGACGGGCGGGGGGCGGGAGGGCCCGGTGCGCCGGGACGGGCGGGAGCCGGGACGGGCGGGAGCCGGGACGGGCGGGAAAAACCGGTTGCCCGCGGGCGGGGCCGCCGCTGAGCATGGCCCGTTGTGACCGATGACGCCCCCGCCGCCGGGGAAACCGCCGCTCCCCCGGGCCTGCGCTCGGTGCTGCCCGACCTCGCGCCGTGGCGGCTGTCGGCCGACTTCCGCAGGCTGTGGCTGGCGGGACTGATCACGAACTTCGGGAGCTTCCTGACCCTCGTCGCCCTGCCGGTGCAGATGAAGGGGCTCACCGGCTCGGCCGTGGCGGTGGGGGCGATCGGCGCCGTCGAACTCGTCCCGATGATCGTCTTCGGGCTGTACGGCGGGGCGCTCGCCGATGCCCTGGACAAGCGCCGGCTGATCGTGCGCACGGAGGCCGGGCAGGGCCTGCTGTGCGCGGGGCTCCTGGTCAACTCGCTGCTGCCGCAGCCGGCGGTGTGGCCGCTGTACGCGGTCGCCGCGCTCTCCTCCGCGCTCGGCGCGATCCAGCGGCCCGCGCTCGACTCCCTGGTGCCGCGGATCGTCCCGCACGAGCACCTGCCCGCCGCGGCCTCGCTCAACTCGCTGCGCTGGACGGTCGGCGGGGTCGCGGGACCGGCTCTCGCGGGCGTCGTGGTGGCGTACGCGGGACTCGGCTGGGCGTACGCCGTGGACCTGCTCACGTTCGCCGTGTCGGTGGCGCTGGTCGTCCGGCTCGCCGCCTCCCCCGCCTCCCGCGAGGCCGCCGCGCCGTCGCTGCGGTCGATCGCCGAGGGGGCGCGGTACGCCTGGAGCCGCAAGGAACTGCTCGGCACCTACGCCGTCGACCTCGCCGCGATGTTCTTCGCCATGCCGCTCGCCCTGCTGCCGTTCCTCGCCGACGAGTTGGACGCCGAGTGGTCGCTGGGACTGATGTACGCGGCGCTGCCCGCCGGCGCACTGCTCGTGACCCTCACCAGCGGGTGGACCTCGCGGGTCCACCGCCACGGCCGGATGGTGGCCCTGGCGGCAGCCTGCTGGGGGCTCGCCATGGTGGCGGCGGGCGCCGTGCACGACGTCTGGCTGGTCCTGCTGTTCCTCGTCCTCGGCGGCTGCTTCGACATGGTCAGCGGGATCTTCCGCGCGGCGATGTGGAACCAGACGATCCCGGACGAGCTGCGCGGCCGTCTGGCCGGGATCGAGCTGCTCTCCTACTCCGCCGGGCCACAGCTGGGGCAGGTCCGCGCGGGCGGCATGGCCGCGTGGACGAGCGTCCGGACGTCGGTGTGGGCGGGCGGGGTCGTCTGCGTGGGCGCGGTGGGGCTGCTGGCGCTGTGCCTGCCGAAGCTGATGACGTACGACGTGCGGACGAACGAGCACGCGGTGCGGCTGCGCGCCCGGCGGGAGGAAGGGGCGACCGCTGCGAGTCCCGTGTGACCCCGCGACTGCCGCCACCGGCGGGCCTCCCCCGGGGACGGGGGTGGGTGAGCCCGCCACGGCCCGGGACGCGACCGCGGCCCGGGGTGGCGGGGTTCCGCGGATCCGTCAGCTCTCGTCCGTGCCTCGGGCCGTGGAGTCGTGCCACTTCGGGTCGTTCTCCCATTCGAGGTTCCGCTCCCGGGCGGTCTCCATCGCCTGCTCGGCTTCCCTACGAGAGGCGTACGGGCCGAACCGGTCCTTGGCCGGGCACTCGGGGCCCTCCTCGACCTTCTTGTGCTCCAGGCAGTAGTACCACTCGCCGGGCTTGCCGACGGTCCGCTTCTTGAACAAGGCCATGACCAGCTCCTTTCGCCAGAGACATGTTCCCCCATGGCCGCTGGTTAGACTCGCTGGCATGTCTGGCCAGTCGCTGCTCGTACCAGGGGAGCTCTCTCCCACCCGTTCCGTGCCGGGAAACATCCGGCGTCCCGAGTACGTGGGCAAGCCCGCCCCGACGCCGTACACCGGCCCGGAGGTGCAGACCCCGGAGACCATCGAGGCGATGCGGACCGCCGGCCGCATCGCGGCGCGGGCGATGGCCGAGGCCGCCAAGCTGATCGCCCCCGGTGTGACGACGGACGAGCTGGACCGGGTCGCGCACGAATACATGTGCGACCACGGGGCCTATCCGTCGACGCTCGGCTACCGGGGCTTCCCCAAGTCGCTGTGCACCTCGCTGAACGAGGTCATCTGCCACGGCATCCCGGACAGCACCGTCCTGCGCGACGGCGACATCATCAACCTCGACGTGACGGCGTACGTCGGCGGGGTGCACGGCGACAACAACGCCACCTACCTGGTCGGCGAGGTCGACGAGGAGAGCAGGCTGCTCGTCGAGCGGACCCGTGAGTCGCTCGACCGGGCGATCAAGGCGGTCAAGCCCGGCCGTCAGATCAACATCATCGGACGGGTCATCGAGTCGTACGCGAAGCGCTTCGGGTACGGGGTGGTCCGGGACTTCACCGGCCACGGCATCAACTCGTCGTTCCACTCCGGGCTGATCGTCCCGCACTACGACAGCCCGCACGCCACGACCGTGATCCAGCCCGGGATGACGTTCACCATCGAGCCCATGCTGACGCTCGGTACGCACGACTACGACATGTGGGACGACGGCTGGACGGTCGTCACGAAGGACCGCAAGCGGACGGCCCAGTTCGAGCACACCCTGGTCGTCACCGACAGCGGCGCCGAGATCCTCACGCTGCCGTAGCCCCACCGCGGTTCCGCACGACCCGAGGCCCGCCCTGTTCGCAGGGTGGGCCTTCTTTCGCGCGAGCACGGGTGCCGGGAGCGTGATCCGGGTAGGGTTTTACCGACAGGGTGTCGGGAAGCAGGTTGACTTAGGTAAGCCTAACCTGGAAGATCGCCACCATGGAAGAGCTGACCGTCCTCGTCCCCCTCGGCCCCGGAGGTCCTCCATGAACGCGTCGGCCACGACGGGCACGGCGAACGCGGCGTTCTCCGACCTGATCCGCACCGCCTCGCACGAGCAGCACACGGAGGCCGAGACCTCGACCTTCATGAGCGACCTGCTCGGCGGCCGGCTCGGCGTCGACGCGTACGCCCGCTACACCGAGCAACTGTGGTTCGTGTACGAGGCACTGGAGGCCGACACCGAGCGGCTGGCGACGGATCCGGTGGCGGGCCCCTTCGTCCGCCCCGAACTGCTCCGCCGCGCCGCCCTGGAGCGGGACCTGGCCCACCTCCGCGGCCCCCACTGGCGCTCGACCCTCACCGCACTGCCGGCCACCCGGGCTTACGCGGCACGGGTCGAGGAGTGCGCCCGGCAGTGGCCCGGCGGGTTCGTGGCCCACCACTACACCCGCTACCTCGGCGACCTCTCCGGCGGCCAGATCATCCGCGGCAAGGCCGAGCGGACCTGGGGCTTCGCGCGCAAGGGCGACGGCGTCCGGTTCTACGTGTTCGAGGACATCGCCAACCCGGCCGCCTTCAAGCGGAGTTACCGCGAGCTGCTGGACGGGATCCGGGCGGACGACCTGGAGAAGCAGCGGATCGTCTCCGAGTGCAAGCGCGCCTTCGCTCTGAACACCGCGGTCTTCCGCGCCCTCGGCGAGGAGTTCCCCCTCACCGCCTGACACCGGCCCCGGGACACCCGCGGTTTGCGGACCCGGGCGCGGACGGCACCTCCTCGCCCACCTCCCGTCCGGCAGCCCGAGGGGCCCCGGCGGCACCCTCAGGGGCGCGTCAGCCGCACCCGGCCTCCCACCTCGACCCATCCCCCCGGTTGCGGCGCCGTGAGGATCTGCGAACCGGCTCCCTGAACGATGTTGAGCGCCCGGCCCAGCCGAGCGGTCAGCAGCAGGGCCGCCGCCCCCGTGGCCTCGTCCTCCTCGATACCGTCGTCGCGGCCGGGGAAGGCCCGGGCGCGGATCCGGCCCGCGGCCTCGTCCTCCCAGGCCCACGCGTAGATCCACTCACCGGACGGCGGCACGGGGAGCGCGTCGACCTCGGACGCCGAGGCGTATTGGCGCAGCGTGCGCGGCGGCGCCCACTCCGGCCGCGCCTCGATCCAGCTGAACTCGCCGTCCAGGCGGGCGCCCACCACCCCGGCGGGGGTGACCAGTTCGGGCACGTCGAGGAGCCAGGCCGTACCGACGCAGGGGTGCCCGGCGAAGGGCAGCCGCAGGGTCGGCGTGTAGATGTCGACGACTCCGCGCTCGGGATCGTCGACGAACACGGTCTCGCTGAACCCCAGTTTGGCGGCGAAGTCCTGCCGCTCCCCGCGGTCCGGCAGCAGCGATCCCTCGCGGACGACGCCGAGTTCGTTCCCGTGGCCGCCGCCGGGTCCGCAGAAGACGCGCAGTACGTCGAAATCAGTCACCCTCGCATTCAAACACCACCCGCACGGCGAGCCCGGGCCTCGTGCGCACCGGGCCGTCGGCCGCGCGCCCGGTCGCGCCTCCGTGCGCCCGCCGTGACACGGCCGATTTCCCCGGGGCGGAAGGGCCGTAAAGCACACCACTTGACTCTCGCTTGACCTTTCCATGGGGTCGACTTTTGGCCACCGTGATCAGGCCGTGTCCATGCGCCTCCTGTGAGAGCTGAATCACCGGACGGGCGGGTATCACTGAGGCAAGCCTCAGATAAGTTAGGCCAGCCTCACCCCTTATCGCGCGGGCCGTTCCCGTGCGCCGGGTCCGTCCCTCACTCTGGAGCCTTCATGCGAGCCGTCCGACTCTCAGTCGTCACCGCAGCCGTCACCGCGGCCGCTCTGACCGCCGTCACGGGCTGCACCGAGAAGAGCGACGCCAAGGGCGGCAGCGACGCGATCGAAGTGACCGCCGCGGACGCCAAGTGCGACACCTCCTCGAAGTCGGTCCCGGCCGGCCAGGTCACGCTGAAGATCGAGAACACGGGCTCCAAGGCCACCGAGGTCGAGATCCTCTTCCCCGACGACCGGATCGTCTCCGAGAAGGAGAACATCGGTCCCGGCACCAAGTACACGCTGACCGCCGAGGTCAAGGCCGGTTCCTACGAGATCGCCTGCCGTCCGGGCATGAAGGGCCACGGCGTCCGCCAGAAGCTCACGGTCACCGGGGGCGGCAAGGTCGCCAAGCGCGACCCCCGCCTCGACAAGGCGGTCGCCGCCTACCGCGCGTACGCGCAGGAGCAGGCCGACGCGACGCTGCCGAAGGCCGAGGCGTTCGCGAAGGCCGTCAAGGACGGCGACCTGGAGGCCGCCAAGAAGCAGTACGCGGACTCCCGCCTCGGCTGGGAGCGCACCGAGCCGGTCGCCGAGTCCTTCGGCGACATCGACCCGAAGGTCGACGTCCGCGAGGACGGCCTGGAGGAGGGCCAGGACCCGGAGAAGGACTGGACGGGCTGGCACCGCCTGGAGAAGTCGCTCTGGCAGGACAAGAAGATCGGCGCGACCGAGAAGAAGCTCGCCGACCGGCTCGTCGCCGACCTGACCGACTGGCAGCAGCGCGTCGGCAAGGCCGAGATCACCCCGACCTCCATGGCCAACGGCGCCAAGGAACTGCTCGACGAGGTCGCCACCGGCAAGGTCACCGGCGAGGAGGAGCGCTACTCGCACACCGACCTCGTCGACTTCAAGGGCAACGTCGAGGGCGCCCAGAAGGCCTACGAGCTGTTGAAGCCGGTCGCCGCGGAGAACGACGCGGCGCTGACCAAGGAGCTCGACAAGCAGTTCGCCGCGCTCGACACGCTGCTCGACAAGTACCGCTCGGACAAGACCTCGTACGACTTCGTCTCGTACGAGAAGCTCGGCAAGTCCGACGTCAAGGACCTCCAGGACGCGGTCAACGCGCTCGCCGAGCCCCTGTCCAAGCTCGCCGCCGCCGTCGTGAAGTAGCGAGGGGCCCCATGACGGACACCACCGAGACCACTCCCACCGCCGCCGACGACGGCGCGCAGGCCCCGTCCCGCCGTTCCCTGATCGGCTGGGGCGGTGCCGGGCTCGCACTGGGCGCCGTCGCGGCGGGCGGCGCGGTGGCGATGAGCCGCGCCGGCAACGACGTGGATCCGGCCGGCGCCGAGACGGGGGCCGCGGTCCCCTTCCACGGCACGCACCAGGCCGGCATCGCGACCGCGGTCCAGGACCGGCTGCACTTCGCCGCGTTCGACGTGAAGACGGACGACCGGGCCGCCTTCGTCCAGCTCCTGAAGGACTGGACCGAGGCCGCCGCCCGGATGACCGCCGGGCACGCGGTCGGCGAGGGCGCGTACGGCGGGCTCGCCGAGGCCCCGCCGGACGACACCGGCGAGGCGCTGGGCCTCAAGCCGTCGCGGCTGACGCTGACGATCGGGTTCGGGCCCTCGTTCTTCGAGAGGTTCGGCCTGCGGGACCGGCGTCCCGAGGCGCTCGTGGACCTGCCGAAGTTCCCCGGCGACAACCTGGACAAGGCCCGCAGCGGGGGCGACCTGTGCATCCAGGCCTGCGCGGACGACCCGCAGGTCGCGGTGCACGCGATCCGCAACCTCGCCCGGATCGGCTTCGGCAAGGTCGCCGTCCGCTGGTCCCAGCTGGGCTTCGGCAAGACGTCCTCGACGACGCCCGACGCGCAGACCCCCCGCAACCTGATGGGCTTCAAGGACGGCACCCGCAACATCGCGGGCACCGAGACCGACCGGCTGAAGAAGTTCGTGTGGGTGGACGGGGAGGGGCCCGACTGGATGACCGGCGGCTCGTACCTGGTGGCCCGCCGCATCCGGATGAACATCGAGACCTGGGACCGCACCTCGCTGCAGGAGCAGGAGGACGTCTTCGGCCGCGACAAGGGCGAGGGCGCCCCCGTCGGCAAGGCGAAGGAGCGCGACGAACCGTTCCTGAAGGCGATGAAGCCCGACGCGCACGTCCGGCTCGCCCACCCCCACTCCAACGACGGGGCGACGCTCCTGCGCCGGGGCTACTCCTTCACCGACGGCACGGACGGCCTCGGCCGCCTGGACGCGGGGCTGTTCTTCCTCGCCTACCAGCGCGACGTCCGCAAGGGCTTCATTCCCGTGCAGCGCAATCTGTCGCGCACCGACGCGCTCAACGAGTACATCCAGCACGTGGGTTCGGCGGTCTTCGCGGTTCCCCCCGGCGTCCGGGACAAGGACGACTGGTGGGGCCGGGCGCTGTTCTCCGAGGAGGCGTAGCCGTGTTCGGCAACTATCTGATCGGCCTGCGCGAGGGGCTGGAAGCCAGCCTCGTCGTCTGCATCCTGATCGCGTACCTGGTGAAGACCGGCCGCCGGGACGCCCTGAAGCCCATCTGGGCCGGCATCGGTGTCGCGGTCGTGCTTGCGCTGGGCTTCGGCTGCGCGCTGGAGTTCGGCTCGCAGGAGCTGACGTTCCAGGCGCAGGAGGCGCTGGGCGGTTCGCTGTCCATCGTGGCGGTGTGCCTGGTGACGTGGATGGTCTTCTGGATGCGGCGCACGGCCCGGCACCTGAGGGCCGAGCTGCACGGCAAGCTGGACGCGGCACTGGCGATGGGCACGGGCGCGCTGGTCGCCACCGCGTTCCTCGCGGTCGGCCGCGAGGGCCTGGAGACGGCGCTGTTCGTCTGGGCGTCGGTGCACGCCGCGAGCGACGGGACGCCGCGCCCGCTGGTCGGCGTCGCCCTGGGCCTGGCCACCGCGGTCCTGCTCGGCTGGCTCTTCTACCGGGGCGCACTGAAGATCAACCTCGCCAGGTTCTTCACCTGGACCGGCGGCATGCTGGTCGTGGTCGCCGCGGGCGTGCTCGCGTACGGAGTCCACGATCTGCAGGAGGCCGACTGGATCCCGGGCCTGACGAACCTGGCGTTCGACATCAGCGGCACCATCGAGCCGACGAGTTGGTACGGCACCCTGCTGAAGGGCGTCTTCAACTTCCAGCCGGACCCGACCGTCCTGCAGGTCCTGGTGTGGGCGCTGTACCTGGTGCCGACGCTGCTGATCTTCCTGTGGCCGCCCCGTCCCGGCGCGAAGAAGGCCGCGCGGACTCCCGAGCAGCCGCAGCCGGCGGCCGGCGGTCCGGTGGCCGACCGGGGCTGAGCCGAGCCGGCCGAGGTCACGATGCGGGCCCGGTTCCGGGTACCCGCGCCCGGGGCCCGGCCGCTCCCCGGTAGGGTTCGGGCCCGGGAACGGGGAAGGTGAAGGGACCCGATGAGCAGGCTTGGAAGGCTGAGGCGGTCCGTGCCGGTCGTGGCGGCCGGGATCGCGTTGACCGTGACGGTCAGCGGATGCGTGGTGGTGCACGGGGAGCGCGAGGTCCTCCCCGGAGCGAAGAAGTCCGAAGCAGCGCGCGCTCTCGACGACTTCACGTCCGCGTACAACAAGGCCGACAAGGCCTACGACGCGTCCCTGGACGCCGACCGGGTCACCGGGCCGCTCGCCGACATCGACGGCGCGAAGCTCAAGGCCGGTCACGCGAACCACCCTTCGGGCAACCCGGGACACCGGCCGCTGAAGCTGACCGACGCGAAGTTCGCCATTCCGAAGAAGGCGGGCTGGCCGCGCTGGTTCGTCGCCGACACCAAGGCCAACAAGGGCGCGGCGGAGTCCCGTTGGCTGCTGGTCTTCACCCGTGGCGACGCGGACGACGCATGGCAGGTCGCGTATCTGACCGTGGTGGCCGCCGACGACGTGCCGCAGTTCGCGAAGGACCGCGACGGCTGGGCCGAGCCGGTCACCGCCGACGACGCGCGACTGGCCGTGCGGCCCGACAAGTTGAGCGCGTCCTACGCCACGTACCTGAAGGACGGCGGCGAGAGCTTCGCGCCCGGCACGCACACGTCCGACTGGCGGGCCCTGCGCAAGAAGAACGCGGTGAAGCCCGGTCTGGCCCGGCAGTACGTCGACGAGTCGCTGACGTCCGGCGACTACGCACCGGTGGGGCTGCGCACCACGGACGGCGGCGCGCTGGTGTTCTTCAGCACGCGGCACTTCGAGAAGCAGACGGCGGCGCAGGGCGTCGACCTCAACGTCGCCGACCCGAACATCAAGGCCCTGCTGAACGGCGAGGTCAAGCAGTCCCTCACCCTCGAATTCGTCTCCAACCAGGCGGTGCTCGACCCGGCGCGGACGGCGCCGGACCGGAAGGTGGAGTTCGTCAGCCGGATCCAGGGGCTGACGGCGGCCCACGGCGAGTAGCCACGCCCGCGGGGCAGTGCCCGGCCGGGTCCGCGAGGGCTCGGCCTCCGGTGCGGCCGACCCGCGGGGCTCAGCCGCCGTGCGGCCAGGCGGCCAGCTGACCCGAGCCGTCCGCCGCGGAGCGGGAGCATTCGTCGGTCAGGATTTCGAGGAGGCTGAGCGGGTCGGGCAGCGCGTGCTCCGGGCCGCGCAGCCAGTCGACGGACAGGCCGCCCGGCAGCTGCGCCGGGGGCACGAGGACGTACGAACCACGGCAGTGCCACCGCAGTCCGGGGTGCTCGTCCGCCGTCTCCGGGTGGCAGTCCAGCTCGCAGGGCCACCACTCGTCCTCGTCCTCGGGCGTGCCGCGGGTGAGGGTGAAGAAGAGCATCCGTCCGTCGCCGGTCTCGGCGACGGGGCCCACCTCGACACCGGCGGCGAGCAGCCGCTGCAGGGCCTCGCGCCCCACCTCCAGCGGCACGTCGAGGACGTCGTGCACCATGCCGGTGGCGGTGATGAAGTTGGCCTGCGGCTCATGCCGGGCCCAGCGCTCGATCTGGCCGCGGTCGGTCGTGGACTGCGTCTGCCAGGCGAAGGAGACCGGGTGCCGGGCGGGCGTGGGACAGCCGACGCGGTCGCAGGAGCACCGGTAGCCGGCGGGGTGGGCGGCCGGCGCGAGCGGCAGTCCGGCACCGGCGGCGGCGAGCAGCAGATCCTCGCGGCTGCCCGCGTCGGCCACCGCCTCCTTGGGGCGACGTCCGCGCAGCCACTGGGAGATCCTGCCCTGCCGGCCGGAACGGCCGCCGAACTCCGCGCTCATCTATCCCCTCGCCTCGCTGTGGTGCGGACAGCTTTGCTTCATGGTCCCACCATCCTGCGCCCTGGGTGGCCGGAGCCCGCATCCGGGGTGGACGGCGCAGCCCGACCTCCGACCCGGATCGAGTGTCATTGCATACTTTGATGGGATTTGTCCCCCTACCGTGGTCGCCATGGTCACACGGACTGCGCTCACGGGTATCGCCGGTCTCACTTCGCTGGCCCTCGCCGCGCACGGCGGCACCCTGGCCCCGCTGGAGTGGGGCGCCCGCCCGCTGACGGTGGACGCACTCCCCCGCGTCGTCTACGCCGCCCACCGCGGCGGCGCCCGCGAGGTCCCGGAGAACAGCATGTCGGGTCTGATGGCCGCCTACGAACGCGGTACGGCCCAGGTCCTCGACTTCGACACCCGCAGGCTGCGGGACGGGCACCTGGTCGTCATGCACGACGAGACCCTGAACCGCACGACCTATCTCGGCGGCCCGGTGCGGAACCTGAGCCTGCGGGACTGGCAGGGCGTGCGGCTGCGGCCCAAGGACGTCCTGCCCGGCAGCTGGCGCTCGGAACGGCCGCCGACGGTCGCCGAGGTGCTCGACCGGTTCGGCGGCCGGATCGTGCTGATGCTGGAGGCGAAGGACCCGGAGAGTCTGCGCACGCTCGCCGGACTGCTGCGGGCCAGGGGGCTGACCCGCTCGGTGTTCGTCAACTCCAACCGGCCCGAGGTCGCCCTCCGCGCCCACCGCCTGGGCCTGATCGCCCAGCTCTGGCGCTCGGCGGACCAGATGCGCCGGGACCGGCCGGAGCGCTGGGCACCGTTCGTGGATCTGCTCGACGTGGACCACAAGGCGCGTGCCGCGGATCTCGTACGGGCGGCGAGGTCGGGCATCCCCCGGGTGTGGGCGCACACCGTGGTGACCCCGGCGCAGCGCGACCGGGCCCTCGGCCTCGGCTGCAACGGGATCATCACCGACGCGCCGGGACGGCTGGCCCGCCACCCGGTGAGCGCCGCCCGGGCGGCCCGGGCGGCGAGGACCGCGAGGGCGCTCGGCGCGCGGCACACCCTGCGGGTGCTGCGGACGGCTCAGCGCGGGGCGATTCCGTAAAGGGCGTAGTCGACGAGGGTGTCCGTGTACGCGTGGCTGATCGGTCCGGTGCGCTGGAGCCAGCGCTGGGCCAGCGGGGAGACGAAGAGTTCGAGGGCGATCCGGGGGTCGACGGTGGGGCGCACCTCGCCCTGCTCCTGTGCCGAGCGGATGCGCTGCACGTAGAGCTGGAGCTGCGGTTCGAGCAGTTTGCCGACGAACTCGGCGCCGAGCTGTTCGTCGACGAGGCCCTCGGCGGCGAGCGCGCGCGAGGGGGCGTCGAACCGGGGGTCGAGCAGTTCGTCCACGGTGGCCCGCAGGACGAGCTTGAGGTCGGCGGCGAGGTCGCCCGTGTCCGGGATCGCGTACGGCTGCCGCGGGTCCTGTCCCGGCGGGGTGGCGGCCCGGGCGGCCTGGTCGCTCAGGTCGAGGAAGGCCTCCAGCAGGACGTCGGCCTTGGAGGACCACCAGCGGTAGATGGTCTGCTTGCCGACCCCGGCGCGGGCGGCGATGCCCTCGATCGTCGTCCTCGGGTAGCCGACCTCCGCGACGAGGGCGAGGGCGGCGTCGTAGATCGCGCGGCGCGACCTCTCGCTGCGGCGGGTGGCGTCGGGGGCGGGCTTCTGGACCATGGGTCGAATGTAACAGGTTGACAAGACGGTACGTCTCGCCGGACAGTGAAGGCGTGTCTCTGCGAGACGGAACGTCTCGTATTGGAGGCGGTACGACCACGGTGATCGACGAGTGAGGAGCCGGTGATGGCGCGAGGTGGAGACGGGAACATGCTGGGCGTCGGCGGAGCCCGGCGGAAGCTCGGCCGGACGGCGCTGCGCGGCGGCGGCCGCGGCGGCCGGATCGGCGGCGGGGCGGACCCACAGGCCCAGAAGCGGGAGCTGCTCCGCAGGCTGCAGGAAGGCCGCGACGGGGACCCGGCGGCACAGGGACCGGGAGAGCCGGCCCCGGACCGGGGAGGGCCCGGGGCGGAGGAGCGGGGGGACCCGGCGGAGTAGGGGCGCCGGAGAAGTGAACGGGGGTGACGCCCGAGCCCGGCCCGATCGATGGGGGCCGGGCTCGGGGCGTGGGCCGGGCTCGGGCGCGGCCCGTCGGGGGCGCACGGTGGCGGGCCCTCGGCGGAGGCCCGTCGGGGGTCTGCCGGCCGGGGCCCGTCGGTCTACTCGGCCGGGGGCCAGCCGTCTCCCCAGTCCGCGTCGCGGGCGGCGCGGTAGAGGGAACCGTGGCGCTTGGTCACGGTCTCCCGGTGCAGGGACTCGTCCGGCCCGCACAGGTCGAGAAGCACCTGGCCCTTGCGGATCTGGGGCCGGCGCACCACACGGGAGGCGGCCGGAGCCGCCGGGAGCCGGGTGGCGGCGACGTAGCTGAACTTCTCGTCCTCGTATGCCAGCGAGCCGCCCTTGACCTGGCGATGGAGGGACGAACGGCTGACCCGGGCGGAGAAGTGGCACCAGTCCTCGCCGGGGACGAGGGGGCAGGCGGCGCTGTGCGGGCAGGGCGCGGCGATCCGGAAGCCGGCGGCGACGAGGCGGTCGCGGGCCGCGATGACGCGCCCGTACCCGTCGGGGGTTCCCGGCTCGACGATCACGACGGTTCGGGCGGCGGTCGCGGCGGCGTCCACGACGCAGGCGCGGTCGGTCTCGGTGAGCTCGCCGAGGACGTAGGAGACGGTGACGAGATCAGTGCTCTCGATGGTGAGCGCCGCTCCGATACGAGAGCGGCGCCACTCGGCGGACTTCAGCGCCGGGTTCGCCGCGGCGATGTCGCGGCCCAGCGCGAGCGCCGGTTCCGCCCAGTCGAGCACGGTCACCGGGCGGTCGCCCTCCCAGGTCGCGCTGACCGCCCAGGTCGCCGCGCCGGTGCCGCCGCCGACGTCCACGTGGCTTTCGGGAGTCCACCCCGGCACGGCGTCCGCGAACGCGTCGAGCGCCGCGCGCACCGCCTCGAACGTCGCCGGCATCCGGTAGGCGGCGTACGCCGTCACGTCCGAGCGGTCGCGCAGGATCGGGGCGTGGGTGGGGGTGGTGCCCCGGTAGTTCGCGATCAGCCGCTCGACCGACTGCGCGGCGGCCTTCGGGGGCAGGCCGTCGAGTAGCCCGGCGAGGGCGGTGCGCAGGGTTTCGGCGGGGGAGGCGGGGGCGTTCACCCGGCGATTCTACGGTCGCCGGGCGCCGGCGGGCCGAGGCGGTGGTCGCCGGCCTCGCCCGGCACGCACCCCCACCGCCGGGGCTGCACCCGGCGCTCACTCCGGTCCGGCACGCACGCCCACCGTCCTCCACGGCACCCGGCGACTCCGCGCACGCCAGGCCGGTCGGCGAACCCGGCGCCGCGCAGGCGCCCCCGTCCCGCACGGCACACCCCCCACCGCCTCCACGGCACCCGGCGACCCCGCGCACGCCAGGCCGGTCGGCGAACCCGGCGCCGCGTG
>NZ_JBVHPY010000001.1:446312-564743 GCF_055567695.1 Streptomyces sp. NPDC026417 | reverse complement strand
ACGCAGGCGCCCCCCTCCCGCACGGCACACCCCCCACCGCCTCCACACCACCCGGCGACCCCGCGCACGCCAGGCCGGTCGGCGAACCCGGCGCCGCGCAGGCGCCCCCCTCCCGCACGGCACACCCCCCACCGCCTCCACACCACCCGGCGACCCCGCGCACGCCAGGCCGGTCGGCGAACCCGGCGCCGCAAGGTGCCGCTGTGCCCACCCGTGCCGCCCCTTGCGGCACGCCTGCCCACAGCTGGGGCGGCCGGGTCGGCACGCCTGCCCACGGCTGGGGAGGCCGGGGTGGCGCGCCTGCCCACGGCTGGGGAGGCCGGGGTGACGCGCCTGCCCACGACTGGGGCGGCCGGGGTGACGCGCCTCCCACAGCTGGGGCGGCCGGGACGCACGCCTGCCCACAGCTGGGGCGGCCGGGACGGCGGGCCTGCCCACCCGGGGCGGCGGGGAGGGTACGGGCCGGCTACGGCGGGGGCGGGGTGCCTGTGGGGCCCCGTACCGCGTGGGCCAGGCGGGTCGCGGCTGCCGCGCGCGGGGTGTTGTCCGGGGCACGGCGACGCGGGTGGACCGTGTTGGCCAGGAGGACGAGGAACGTGTCCGTGGCCGGGTCGAGGACCAGGGACGTGCCCGTGAACCCCGTGTGGCCCACCGCGCCGCGACCGGCCAGGTCGCCCATGAACCACCGCTGGTCCACGGCGAAGCCGAGCCCCGGCGGGGTCAGCATCAGCTCGACGAAGTCGGGCCCGAGGATGCGGGCGGGGCCGTAGGAGCCCCCGGCGAGGAGGGCGCGGCAGAAGACGGCGAGGTCGCGGCCCGTGGAGAAGAGGCCCGCGTGTCCGGCCACTCCACCGAGCGCCCACGCGTTCTCGTCGTGCACCACGCCCCGCAGCATCCCCCGGTCCGCCTTCGCCCACGGCCGCCGCTGGTCCTCGGTGGCGGCGGCGCCGGGGCACGGTCCGAAGCCGGTCGCCGTCATGCCCAGCGGCCGGGTGATCCCGTCGTGGATCAGGACGTCGAGTCCGCGCCCGGCGATGCGTTCCAGGACGTACTGCAGGAGCAGCAGGTTGAGGTCGGAGTAGCGGTACACGGAGCCGGGCCGCGACAACGGCGCCTCCGCCCGCAGGAGTTCGAGGCGCGCCTCCTCGGACGGGCAGTCGTACAGCGGGAGTTCGGGCCGCAGCCCCGACGTGTGGGTGAGGAGCTGGCGCACGGTGATGCCGTGCCGCGCGACGGCGCGGAAGTCGGGCAGGTACGCCGCCACCCGCGCGTCGATGCCCAGCGTGCCGCGCTCCAGTTGCTGGACCGCGGCGACCGCGGTGAACAGCTTGGTCAGCGAGGCCAGGTCGAACGGCGTGTCCACGGTCATCGGCACCCGGTCCCCGGGCGCCGCCTCGATGCCGACGTCCTTCTCCGCGTCGTACGACGCATAGCGCACCGCCCACCCGGCCGCCTCCTCGACGGCGATCACCGGGCCGCGCCCGGCGACCACGACGGTGCCCGCCGCCCAGGGGCGCTCCCCCGTCGTCAGGGTGCGCACCTCCCGTACGAGGTGACGAAGCTCCCCGGAGTCGAGCCCGGCACGTTCCGGTGTGTCGACGCGCAGTCTCGGTGCGCTCAGCTCCCTGCCGCCTTTCCTTGCGCTGTCCGGCCGTCCTCGGGCTCGCGGTCCGCGTCGGGCAGCCGGGATGATCCTCGTTCCCAGGGACGGCACAGTGCCACGAAGCAGGCGATCGCCACCAGTGCCGCGGCCAGTTGGACGACGGCCATCGGCACCGCGGTGTGCTCGCCCGCGACACCGACGAGGGGGGAGGCGATCGCGCCGACGAGGAAGGAGGTGGTGCCCAGGAGGGCCGACGCGGAGCCCGCGGTGTGCCGGGTGCGCATCAGGGCGAGGGCCTGGGTGTTGGGGAGGGTGATGCCCATGGCGGTCATCAGGGCGAAGAGCGCGCCGGCGACGGGCACGAGCCCGACCTCGCCGAGGACGCCGGTCGACATGAGGAGCAGGGCGGTCGCGGAGAGGGCGACCACGGCGAGACCGGTGGCGAGCGTCTTGTCCAGGCTGACCCGGCCGACGAGGACCTTGCCGTTGAGCTGGCCGGCGGCCACCAGGCCGACGGAGTTCAGCCCGAACAGCAGGCTGAAGGTCTGCGGGGAGGCGCCGTAGATCTCCTGGATCACGAAGGGCGAGGCGGCTATGTAGGCGAACAGCGCGGCGAAGGCGAAGCCGCCCGCCAGCATGTAGCCGGCGAAGACTCGGTCGGCGAGCAGTCCCCGCATGGCGTGCAGAGCCGCGCCGACACCGCCGCCGTGCCGGTCCTCGGGGGCGAGCGTCTCGGGCAGCCGGAACCACACGACGGCCGTCAGCACGACGCCGACGAGCGTGAGGACGACGAAGACGCCCCGCCAGTCGGTGACGCGCAGGATCTGCCCGCCGATGAGCGGGGCGACGATCGGGGCGACCCCCGAGACCAGCATCAGGGTGGAGAAGAACCGCGCCATGGCCACGCCGTCGTACAGGTCGCGAACAACGGCCCGGGCGATGACGATTCCGGCGGCCCCCGCCAGGCCCTGGGCGAGCCGGAAGGCCACGAGGAGTTCGACGTTGGGGGCCACGGCGCACAGCGCGGTGGCCACGATGTAGACGGCGAGGCCTGCCAGCAGGGGTCTGCGGCGGCCCAGTCGGTCGCTCAGCGGGCCCACGACGAGCTGGCCGAGCGCCATGCCCGCCAGGCAGGCGGTGAGGGTGAGCTGCACGGTCGCGGCGGGCGCGTGCAGCGACCTGGTCACCTCCGGCAGCGACGGGAGGTACATGTCCATGGCCAGCGGGGGCGTGGCGGTGAGCCCGCCGAGGACGAGGATGACGAGGAGTCCGGTCCGGCGCAGGGCCGCGGCGCCGGGCAGGGGCACGGCGGTGACGGGTGCCTGCTCGGCGACCGCCGCGTGCGCGGGGTGCCCCTGGGGGTCCTGCTGCCCCTTCGTGGTGCGGCCGCCCTCCGCCATGTGCCCCTCCCTCTCCGTTCGGTCCGCCACCTATGCTCTCAGCTCGTACAGGGTGTTCGGGGTCACAGGGCGAGGGGCCGGGGATGACGGGCGAGAACGTGCGGTGGGGAATTCTGGCGACCGGAGGGATCGCGGCGGCGTTCGCCGCGGACCTGGTGGATCTGCCGGACGCGGAGCTCGTGGCGGTGGCGTCGCGCAGCCAGGAGTCGGCGAAGGCGTTCGCGGAGCGGTTCGCGATACCCCGGGCGTACGGCGACTGGGCGTCGCTCGCCGCGGACGAGGACGTCGACGTGGTGTACGTCGCCACTCCGCACTCGGCGCACCGGGTGGCCGCGGGGCTGTGCCTGGAGGCGGGGCGGCACGTGCTGTGCGAGAAGGCGTTCACGCTGAACGCACGGGAGGCGCAGGAGCTGGTGGCGCTCGCCCGGGAGCGGGGCAGCTTCCTGATGGAGGCCATGTGGATGTACTGCAATCCGCTGGTCCGGCGGTTGAAGGCGCTGGTGGACGACGGTGCGATCGGTGACGTGCGCACGGTGCAGGCGGACTTCGGTCTCGCGGGGCCCTTTCCGCCCTCGCACCGGCTGCGGGACCCCGCGCAGGGGGGCGGCGCGCTCCTGGATCTGGGCGTGTACCCGGTGTCGTTCGCGCAGTTGCTGCTCGGCGAGCCCTCGGACGTCACCGCGAGAGCGGTGCTCTCCGACGAGGGCGTCGATCTCCAGACAGGCGCACTGCTCTCCTACGAGAGCGGCGCTCTCGCTTCGGTGCACTGCTCCATCAGCGGCGGTACCCCGGTGTCCGCCTCGGTCACCGGCTCCGCGGGCCGTATCGACATTCCGGAGGGGTTCTTCTTCCCGGACCACTTCGTGCTGCACCGCGACGGCCGCGACCCCGAGAAGTTCCTGGCCGACCCGGCGAGCGGCCCCCGCAACAGCCTCAAGCACGAGGCCGTCGAGGTGATGCGGGCCCTGCGCGCCGGGGAGACCGAGTCGCCGCTGGTCCCGCTGGACGGCACCCTCGCCGTGATGCGGACGCTCGACGCGATACGCGACCGCGTCGGCGTCCGCTACCCCGGAGAGATCGCCTAGGGGGCTCCCACGCCGGCACGGGGGCCGCCCGGGCCGGCGTGGGAGCCACGCGGGCCGGCGTGGGGGCCGCTCGGCTCAGGCCGGCTCGAGGCCCTGGTCGCCCACCTCCGTCACGAAGGACGCGGCCGTCGTGATCGGCGCCCCCGGCGTCGTCACGGCGGACACCGTCTTGAAGTCGGCCCGCGCCTCCTCGCGTCCGAGCTCCACGGTCACATAGCCGCGCCGCCCGTTGTAGAACTTCAGGTGCGGGTTGGCCTTGGTGTAGGTCTCCCAGTTGGCGGGGCGGTCCGCGCCGTCCTTGCCGCTGGCGACGGACGTCGCGACGATCTCCGTGCCGAGCGTCGCCGACGCCGGGTCGTCGAAGTCGTCCTTGATGTCGAAGGCGTACCCGACGTGGACGTCACCGGTGAGCACCATCAGGTTCTCGACGCCTGCCGACTTCGCCCCGGCGAGGACCCGTTGGCGCGAGGCCCGGTAGCCGTCCCAGGCGTCCATCGACACCTTCGCCACCGCGTTGAGGTCCAGCTTGCGCTGGGAGAAGGTCACCTGCTGCGGGACCACGTTCCACAGGGCCCGCGAGTCGCGCCAGCCGTCGATCAGCCAGCGCTCCTGCGTCGCCCCGGTGATCGTGCGCGCCGGGTCGTCCGACTCGGGGCCGGGGACGTGCGAGCCGTCGCCGTAGGCCTGGTTGGAGCGGTACTGGCGGGTGTCGAGGATGTCGAACTGGGCGAGCCGGCCCCACTGGAGGCGCCGGTACAGCCGCGCGTCGGGCCCGTCCGGCAGCTGGGGACGGCGCAGCGGCTGGTTCTCCCAGTAGGCCCGGTAGGCGGCGGCCCGGCGCAGCAGGAACTCCTCCGGCGGGTTGCCGTTCTCGTCGATGTCCCCGGCGTAGTTGTTCTCGGTCTCGTGGTCGTCCCAGGTGACGACGAAGGGGTGGGCGGCGTGGGCGGCCCGCAGGTCGGGGTCGGACTTGTAGAGGGCGTACCGCAGCCGGTAGTCCTCCAGGGTCACGGTCTCGTGGTTGAAGAGGTCGGGCAGGATGCGGTCGGTGTACTTGCGGGCGCCGCCGACGGAGTTGACGGCGTACTCGTAGAGGTAGTCGCCGAGGTGGAAGACCACGTCGACGTCGTCCTCGGCGAGGTGCTTGTACGCGGTGAAGTAGCCGTCGTGGTACGCCTGGCAGGAGACCGCGGCGAGGGTGAGCGCGGAGGCGTGGCTGCGGGTGGCGGGCGCGGTGCGGGTGCGGCCGGTGCCGCTGACCCAGTTGCCCGCGCGGAAGCGGTAGTAGAAGACCCGGTCGGCGTCGAGGTGGCCGACCTCGACGTGCAGGCTGTGGTTGAACTCGGGGTGCGCGAGGGCGGTGCCGCGTCTGGCGATGCGGCGGAACCGCTCGTCGTGGGCCAGTTCCCAGTGCACGACGACGCGTTCCCGGGGCAGTCCGCCGTCGGCCTGGTAGGGCTTCGGGGCGAGGCGGGTCCACAGCAGGACGGAGCCGGGCAGCGGGTCGCCCGAGGCCACCCCGAGCGTGAAGGGGTCGTCGGTGATCTTCGCGGCGTCGAGTTCGGCGGCGCTCGCCACGCCCGCGGCCGGCAGCTCGACGGCGAAGGCGAGTGCGGCGGCCGCGCCCGTGACGGTGAGGAAGCGGCGGCGTCCGATGTGCCGGGCGGCGGCGCGCAGTTCGGCTGCGTGCCGGGACGGGGCGTGCGGTGGCTGATGGGCTGCGGGTGTCATCTGGCCCTCCCCTGACGGTGGTTGTACGAGGCATTGGAGTGGCCAGGGTCGACGCTGGCCTGTCGCGTACACAACAGCCAGATGGCGGATGGATGAGTTCCGGATGGCGGACCCTCCCGTACGCTGCGGGGCCATGAATGCCATGCAAACGAAGACCGCTGTGGTGACCGGGGCGGGCTCCGGCATCGGCCGCGCGGTCGCCGTGGAACTGCTGCGCACGGGCTGGTCGGTGGCGCTCGCGGGGCGCCGTGCCGAAACGCTGCGGGACACGGCGGCGCTCGCCCCCGGGGCCCCCTCGCTGGTGCTGCGGACGGACGTCTCGGACCCCGACGACGTGGCGGCCCTCTTCGCCGCCGTCCGCGACCGCTTCGGCCGCCTGGACCTGCTCTTCAACAACGCAGGCACGTTCGGCCCCGGCGGCGTCCCGGTCGAGGAACTGCCCTACGACGCCTGGCGGCACGTGGTGGACACCAACCTCAACGGGGCCTTCCTGTGCGCGCAGGCGGCGTACCGGCAGATGAAGGAGCAGGATCCGCAGGGCGGGCGGATCATCAACAACGGCTCGATCTCCGCGCACACGCCCCGTCCGCAGTCGGTCGCCTACACGGCGACCAAGCACGCCCTGACCGGACTGACCAAGGCGCTCTCCCTGGACGGGCGCCCGTACCGGATCGCGGTGGGGCAGATCGACATCGGGAACGCGGCCACCGACATGACCGAGCGGATGCGGACCGGCACCCTGCAGGCCAACGGTGAACTCGCGGTCGAGCCCGTGATGGACGTGGCCGACGTGGCCCGCACGGTACGGCACATGGCCGAACTCCCCCTGGAGGCGAACGTGCAGTTCGCCACGGTGCTGGCGACGGCCATGCCGTACGTGGGTCGCGGCTGATACCGGGGCCGCGTCGGGCGACGACTCGATCCGCACAAACGGAAGTTGTACGTCCGCACCCATGGCGGCCGGTGAGGAGCTTATGCTCTACTCTTCCTCACGCATTTCTCCACCGTGTCTTCACATGTGGAGGACAGGACGCCCGCAGCCGCACCGAGGGGGAGGCGGCGGCCGTTCCGCGGTCCGGCAGGGGTGGGCCTCGCTTGCGAGGCTGTGCACGGACCCGGGACGGCCGCCCGCAGATCAGGCCCCGGGCCCGCCCTCCGCCCCGTCCGCGCCCTCGACCGCCCGGTCGTCTCTGCGGCGGCGCCACGCGTAGGCGCCGCCCGCCAGCAGCGCGAGCGCTCCGGCCGTCCCGCCGGCCAGGCCCCAGGACGAGGTGCCCTCCGCGTGAGAGGCAGGGGCGCCCGCCGCGGCCCTGACGGGCTTCCTGGTCGCCGCGGGACTCGCGCCGCCCTCGCTGACCGGGTCGACCAGGACGCCCACGGGCCGGGCCTTCCCCGCGTGCGCGAAACCCCAGTCGAGCAGGGCGGCCGTCTCCTCGTAGACGCCGTTGCCCCCGCTCTTCGGATGCAGCACGGTGACCAGGAGCGTGCGTCCGTCACGGGTCGCCGCCCCGGTGAAGGTGTTGCCGGCATGGCTGGTGTAGCCGTTCTTCACCCCGATCAGACCCTTGTACGTCTCCATCCCCCAGGCGCCCGTCAGCAGGCGGTCGGTGTTCTGGATCTGGAAGGTCTTCTTCCCGCCCGCCGGGAAGTCGGCGGTGCGCGTCGCGCAGTAGGCCCGGAAGTCGGGGTCGTGCAGGCCGTGCCGGGCGAAGAGCGTCAGGTCGTAGGCGGAGGAGAGCTGCCCCTTGTGGTCGAACCCGTCGGGGCTGACCACATGGGTGTCCAGGGCCTGCAGATCCGCGGCCTTGGCCTGCATCGAGGCCACGGTCCCGGCGATCCCGCCGTTCATGCGGCTGAGCACGTGCACCGCGTCGTTGCCCGAGCGCAGAAAGACCCCGAGCCACAACTGCTCGACGGTGTACGTGATTCCGGGCCGGATGCCGACCAGGCTGGAGCCCGCCGGGATCGCGGCCAGGTCGGCGTCGGTCACCCTGTACCGGTCGGTCCGCTCGAACTTCTCCAGCACCGTGTCGGCGAAGAGCATCTTCAGGGTGGACGCGGGCGCCAGGCGCCGGTGCGCGCGGTACGAGGCGAGCACCTGTCCGCTCTCGTGATCGGCGATCAGCCAGGCACGGGCGGTGAGTTCGGGCAGTCCCGAGGCGCCGCTCACCTGGACCCCGGCACGCCCCAGCCGCTCGCCGCCGATCGTGGCGGCGGCGGAGGCGGGTGCGGCGGCGGTCAGCGGAACGGCGGCGGCGAGGCCGAGAGCGGCACGGCGGGTGAGCCGAGAGGAATCGCGCATCCCGGGACCGTACAAAGCGCCTGCGCGGCGCCGCGCGGCGGGGTCACAAAGGGAGGGCATGCTGCTCCCAAAGGCACGGCAAAGGCACCCGCACCGACCGTGCGGAAAGGCCGTCCGAGCGGTCCGCCGAAGGGCCCGCACCGCCCCGCGGAACGGGCGCCCGGAACGTGCGCACCGACCTGTCCGGCAGCCGCCGGGGAGGCCTTTCCCGAAGGGCTGCCGACCCCCGGTCAGCAGGGCCTTCCTGGGCGTACGCCCTCCCCCGCACGGGAATGCGCCGTCTTGGCGAATTCTGATTCCGGACCCCGCATTCTCAGCCCCGGCACACCCTTTCCTCAGGTCCGCTCAAGGCTTTCTCCGTGGCTTGTGGCCGCGCCCACAGCGGGCGCCAAGAACCTTTGGGGAACGGGAGTTTTGGCATCGAGCGCGATACCGAGCGCCAGACCCATGGCGATCACCGTCGACTCGGTGTCGGCCGGCATGCAGCAGGCGCAGGGCAAGGTCCTGAAGTCGCTGTACGGGCTCGGCACCGACATGACGGTCACCAAGGCCGTGGCGGCGCCCTCCGGGAACTCCACCGGCAGACCGAAGTTCGACTTCGGCGCCAAGTCGGGCAGCGGCTCGACACAGAGCTCGGACCGCGTGATGACGCAAGGCGGCCAGACCCTCAAGTCTTCACGCAGGGCAAGGCCAACTCCTCGACCACGCAGCAGCAGGGCGTCCCCGCGGGCAACCAGGCGGCGGGGACAGGGCGACGTCGGCGGCGTACGCGGATCGGGGCGGCGCCGGGCACCGGGCGCCCCCGGAGCGCCCGCCGTCTCGGTCGTACGCGGCCCGCCCGTCCGCCGGCGGGTCAGGCCTGACCGGTCTCGAACCGGGAGATCCGGCCGTCCTCGACGACGAAGGTCCACCGCGTCTTCATCTCGCCCCAGGTGTCGTTGCTGTACCGGGCGAGGAGCGAACGGCCGCCGTTGGACTCGTTGTCGACCTCCATGTGGCCGTGCGAGGAGAAGATCTCCCGGTCGGTCCAGTCGGCGAGGTCGCGGTCGGACCCGTCGTCGGCCATGGTGGCGTCCGCGGTGAGGACGGCCCTGAAGGCCTCGCGGTCGTGGGCGTTCACGGCACTGACGAAGGCCCGGACGGCCGGGTCGCTGAGCTTGGTCACCTGAATCGTCATGCCAGTCAGACTCACACCGGTCCCGGGCGGGCGCCACCCGTACGGCCGCGCGGGCCCGTCGGCGGCGGGCGATCGGTGCCAGGCTGGAGACGCGGGAGGGACTCATGCCGCTGTCTGCCCTTGGAGTCATGGTGACCTGTTACGACCGAAGCGACCTGGGACTGCTGCTGCTCCGTCTGGGCACGGGCGGAGTACTCGCCGCGCACGGCGCGCAGAAACTGTTCGGATGGTTCGGCGGAGGCGGAATCTCCGGGACCGCCGCGGCCATGGAGTCCATGGGGTACGCGCCCGGAAAGGCCAGCGCGACGGCGGCGGGCCTCGCCGAGGCCGGCGGCGGCACCCTGCTGGCGCTGGGCCTGGCCACACCCGCGGCGGGCGCCGCGGCGGCCGGTGCGATGGCGGGCGCGGCGGCGGTGCACACGCCGAACGGGTTCTTCGCGCAGAGCGGCGGCTACGAGTACGCCGCGACGCTGGGCCTGACCGCGGCCGGCCTCGCCGTGACGGGGCCGGGCCGGCTGTCGCTGGACCATCTGCTCGGCCACACCGTCAACCGCGGCTGGATGGTGCCGGCCGCGCTCGCGGTGACCGCGGCGGCGGCGCTGGCCGTGGTCGGCACCCGCAACAACCGGGTACGGCGGGCGGCGGAGGGCGAACAGGACCCCCTGTTCGAGGAGTAGGCGTCGCCGCGCTCCCGCCGGGGGAGACTGACTCCCATGGCTGACAGCGCTGTCGAGGACCTCTGGGGCACGATCGACCTCCTGCACGCCTGGCTGGACGACCATCGCACGCACGACGCCCGCGAGGGCCTCCTGCTGCGGATGCTGAAGCTGTCGGAGGAGGTCGGCGAGGTCGCGCAGGCGGTGATCGGCGCGACGGGCCAGAACCCGCGCAAGGGCGCGAGCCACACCTGGGACGACGTCCGCGCCGAACTCTGCGACGTCGTCATCACGGCCCTGGTGGCCCTGCGCACCCTGAGCCCGGACGCCCGGGAGGTCTTCTCGGCGCACCTGAGAAAAGTGCGGGAGCGGTCGGTGGGGCCCGCCTGACCGCCACGCCGGCCAGGGCTCGGCGGGCCGCTCGGCGACGCCGGTGAGAGGGGCCGGGCTGCACGTCCAACGGGACGTGTTCTCCCCCGCGAGGCCCGGAAGGCGTACGGGAGCGGACGCCTCGCAGGTCAGGGACCTGAGCCGCAGACGAGTCGGGCTGTACGCCGGGGGGAGTCACCGCAGCACTGCGACCTGCACTAATATGCCGGGCGCCGAATCCTAGGGCTACGTTGACGGCTACGTAAAACGCTGATGCGCCCCACCTCTTGGAGAGCTGCGCGCCCTATCGCGAGGATGGGTCAAGGTGCAGCAGGGTTCGAAGGTTATGGGATCAGCCCTCGCAGGAGACGCGGAACACGACGACTGTGCCGACCCGTCTCTGTCAGCCTTGACCTCTCACAGCCCTCGCTCCCAATTCGCCAGCCTTCACTATGTGGTGGCGGTGCATGGTGGCGCGAAACTGTCCTTCATCCCGGTCCCGGCCGCGCCGTGATTGCCCGTCACAAGCGGACTCCACTACGCTGCGCCTCAGAACGAACACCACTCTGCGACCGAGCTCCGCTCGGCGTGGAACCTCCTATGGCCGTCCCCCAAGGATTTGGGGTCGGCCATAGCTGTTTGTGCACCCAGGGGGAAGGTCTTGCACCTGTGTTATCTCGATGAGTCCGGGACCGGGCAGGTCCTCAACCCCGGCGTGGCCGACTCCGTTCCGGTCATGGTCATCGGCGGATTCACTGTGCCCGAGAGCCAGATCAAGGGCCTCGCCTGGGACTTCATCGCCCTCAAGAAGCAGTTCCGGCCGGAACTGCGCAAGGTGCCCGCGTTGAGTCAGGTCGTCCACCATGAGATCAAGGGCGAGACGATACGCAAGTCCTTCCGTCGACCGGGGCGCAACCAACGGCGTATGGCGCACGGATTCCTCGATCATCTCCTGACTATCTTGGAACGTCGCGACTGCAGGGTCATGGCTCGCATTTGGGTGAAGCAGGACGGTGTCGTCAACGACGACACGGCCATGTACGCGGCTTCGGTGACCACTCTGTGCGCAAACTTCGAGCACTATCTCGCTGAACGCTCCAGCAGCGGCATCGCTGTGCTGGACAGTCGCAATCCCAGCGACAACGTCGGCAACGTGCACTGTGTGACGACCAGAAAGTTCGCCAAGGGTGGCGACCCGATGCCCCACCTTCCCGAGTCTCCGGTCTTCGGCCACAGTGACACGCACTTGGGTCTACAGATCGCCGATCTCCTGGTGAGCGCCGTACTGGCTCCGTCGGCCGCCGTGACCTACGCCGGTGACCTGGCCGGCAATGTTCACTGTCATCCGGGGTTCGTCGAGGTGCGAGACCGGCACTGCCCCCGTCTCGGAAAACTCCAGCACCGCTATCAGGCACCAACGGGCAAGTGGACGGGCGGGATCGTCGTCTCAGATGCACGCGGGCATCAGTCAGCGGGCAAGCTGTTCGCGCCAACGGTCACGGCCGTGACCGCGCCCGGCGTGGGCATCCCCGGGCAGGACTCTCCTCTCGACCTCGCCACCGCTGCCACGGCCCCCGCACCGGCCTCTCCTGCAATGTAGCGTTCGTGCCGAGTAGCCGGCCGCTCAGCCGACCATGGTGCTGAACTGGACCGGTTCCTTGAGTACTGCGGCGGCCCCTTCCAGATCGGCCAGCCTCGCCGCCAGCGTCGCTTCGGCGAGACGGCGTGGCAAGGCCGTACGGAGACCGCGCCCAGGCCGGCCGGATCCGCGTAGGGCTGCTCGCTCTCCGGGGCGAGGTAGACCTGTGCGGCGTCCTCGATGAGGCCGACGTCGAAAGCGGCGTTGCCGAGGGAGCGCAGCAGGGTCGCGTTCGTGTCGACGTCCCGTGCCGCGGTCTGCCAGTCGGTGATCCGCAGCTCGGGGCCGGAGCCGTCCGAGCGGGCGCTGACATAGACGGAGCGTGCGGCAAGCGCACGATGGTAGAGCGAGCGGCTGTGGGCGTACGGCCTCTGCGAGTTGCCGCACCAGGTCCAGACGCATCTCGGGGCCGCGTCTGCCGCCAAGCGTGGCCAGGTACTGGTCGAGACGGAGGTCGGTCTTGTGGTGGCGGAAGAGGATCGCCGGGCCCGCTTCGTGGTCGCGGATCTCGACCGCCGCCGAGATGCCCCGGTGCGTGATGCCCTGGAGCACCTGGTACTCGCGACGTGCAGCGCGCTCGATTGCACGCTTGACCGACTCGTCCGGCTGCTGGCCGACGAGGTGGATCCGTACCCGGCCCTCCTCTTGCACCAGTCCGTCGACCCGCTCGGCCAACCGGCCGAGGCAGGTGCTGGCTTGAGAACTCCTGGGTGATGCGACGCTCCGGCCGGTCCGGCGGCAGTCCCAGGAAGTCCTGCCAGATAGGTGGCAGCCCGCTCGCGCCGTCATCTCTGCCGAAAACCCGGATGCGCTGGACGTCGTCGAGGCGGCTCTCCAGATCCGGGGAGGAGAGGAAGACCACCGGTTCGATGCGCGGCAGCGGACCCGTGAAGCGGGCCTAAAATCTTCCGGCCGACCTTACCTCTCAGCGATTATCTCCCTCCCCATGCTTGCTTGGGGCCCCTGGCTCGATCTTGCCCCCACGGCTCCGAATCGAGCTAACGTTGCTCGCTGTCATCGCGGCCCGCCAGGCTTCCGCTTCCCAGGACATGCCTCCACCCGCAAGGGATTCGGCGTGCCGTGGGGGAAGTCCTTGTCGTCCTATCTGCTCCGGGAATCTGCTGCCTCGTTGGCCGAAGAGGTCAAGCGCCAACCTGGAACGGCTCATCGTCCGCTGACCGAACGGCTGATCCTGGCCTACAAGGACAAGCACAAGCGGAAGAAGGGCAAGGATCAGGAGGGGACGCCTCCGGCGAATGGTCTTGTCGAGGCCTGGGAGAACAGTCTGCCTCCGGTGATCAATGCCCTCGTCGAGCGAGGTCTTGGTCAGGTGGAGGTGTTCATAGAGTTCGGGCTTCCGCACACCGACGCCGATGTGGACGTGCTCCTGGCCGGCGTGCACCCGGGCAGCGGCGCACCCTCGTACGTGTTGATCGAGCTGAAGCAGCAACGTTCCGCCACCGTGCACCCGAAGCGGTCGGTCGCCGTCGATCTCGGCTTCGCCAACTGGAAACTGCATCCGGTCCGGCAGGTGCAGAAGTACTGCGACTACCTGGTGCAGTACAAAGCCGCTCTGCGCGGTAAGCCCGAGAGCGTCGTCGGAGCCGTGCTGATGCACAACGCTCACGACGATGACGTGCGAGAGCTTTTCAAGCTTCCGGAGAGCGAGCACGGACGGCTCTACACCATGGACCGGCTCGAGCCGTTCCGGAGAATGCTGGGTGCGCGGTTGGCCGCGCTGCCGGGTGGAGAGGCCGCCCAGGTGCTGATCGACTCCCCTGAGTACGATCCGCCGAAGATCGCCGACGTCAACCTCCCCACGCGTATGGGACCGCCGGAGCGCTTCCAGCTGCTGGACGAGCAGGAGTTGGCGCACCAGGACGTACACGAGGCGGTGCGACGGGTCCACGAGGGCGGCACCAAGGAAGTCATCATCGTCCGGGGCGGGCCGGGCAGCGGCAAGAGTGCCATCGCGCTCGAACTCCGGCGCACCCTCGACCAGGCCGGCTGGAACGTCATTCACGCCTCGGGGGCCAAGGCGCTCACCCTGACCCTTCGCGAGACCTACGCGCAGAACGCGCCGCGCGGCATGAAGGGAAAGCTGAAGAAGGAAGCCACGCGGCTGTTCACCTACTTCAACCAGCTGAAGAAGCTGCCGCCGGACAGTTGTGACGTCGTCATCTGCGACGAAGCACACCGCATTCGTCGCCACTCCGTCGACCGGTACACGCCCCGCGAAGAGCGTGAGAACGCTCGCCCCCAAGCCGACGAGATCATAGAGGCGTCGCGTGTCCCCGTCTTCCTGCTCGACGACTGGCAGTCCCTTCGCCCCGGCGAGGTCGGCACGGCCGAGTACTTGATCGAACGCGCGAAGGCGTTGGGGCTTCGGCATACCCTCATCGACCTCGGCGGCATGTTCCGGGCCCAGGGAAGCGCCTACTACCGGGACTGGGTGCTGAAACTGCTCAGCGTGGGCGTGCACACCCCACAGGTCTGGGTGCCCGACGGGCGGATGCAGGTTCACCTCGCCGACTCCCCGCAGGAAATGACGGACTTCCTTGAGGGGCAACGACTCACAGGGGCGACCACGCGAACCGTCGCCGGTTTCTGCTGGCCTTGGAGCAATCCGGACGAGAACGGCGCGCTGGTCGCGGACGTCACCATCGACGGTTGGCAGCAGCCCTGGAACGTGAAGAGCGGCCATGCCGTGGAAGGCGCACCCGATGCCGACTTCTGGGCTACCGACCCGCGGGGTACCGGGCAGGTCGGTTGCGTCTACACCGCCCAGACCTTCGAGTTCGACTGGGTGGGCGTGATCATCGGCCCGGATCTCGTCTGGCGTGAGGGCCGCTTCGTCGTCGACCGGACCGCCACCCGTGACCCGGAGCTGCGGCCCAGGACGATCGACGAGGCCGATATCGACCGCTGTGTCCGTAACGCCTACCACGTCCTGCTGACCCGCGGAATCATGGGCGTGGTGATCTACTCGACGGACGAGGCCACGCGGGACGCTCTGCGCGGGCATGTGATCACCTCGGTGCAGCATCCACTCCCCAAGCAGATGCGCAAGATTGTCAGCCCGTGACGACGCTATTCCGCCAGTTCTCCCGGCAGCCCGTTCGGTAGCATTCGATCAATCGTCATTGCGGCCCGCCGGGCTTCCGCCTCAGGACATGCCCCCACCCGCGCGAGATACTTCGTGCTGCCTGGGGGCATTTTCTTGCTGTTCCGTGACTCCGCCACCGCGGTCGCCGCCCGCCGTCTCGAAGGATCGCTGGGCCTGTATCTCACCGAGCAGTTCACTCGGGTGCACGGGTACAGGCCGAGCATGGCAGAGACACGCTCCTGGGACCGGAGCATCCCGGCACTCACCGACGTGCTGCTCGACGCAGGGCTCGGTCAGGTGGAGGTGCTGCTGGAGTACGGGCTGCCGTTGACCAGCAAGCGGGCCGATGCGGTTCTCGCCGGAGTCCATCCCCGGACCGGTGAGCCCTCGTATGTCGTCGTTGAGCTCAAGCAGTGGAGCGAGGCTCACCCCGACGATGATGATCCTCTGCTGTGCATCCTGGACGACTACTCCCATCCCGTCCTCAACCCCATTGAGCAGGTGCGCGGTTACTGCGACTACCTCGTCGCCTTCAACGGGGCACTGGCCCAGCATCCTGAGCGGATTTCGGGCGTTGCCTACCTTCACAACGCAACCGCGTTCGGCGTGTCCGGCCTCGACGAAGTCGAACTCAGTGAGCGCGGCCGCATGTTCACAGCGGACCGGCGCGGGGACTTCCTCGCATACTTGCAGTCGAAGCTGAGCGCCGCATCCGGAGCCAAGGCAGCCGACGAGTTGTTGCTCGCCAAGGTCCAGCCTTCGAAGCAGTTGATGGCCGTCGCGGCACAGGAGGTCCGCGAGCGGGAGCAGTTCGTCCTTCTCGATGAGCAGCGTGTGGCGTACGAGACCGTCCTGAAGGCCGTCGAGCGAGCGCACGAGGCTGATCACAAAGAGGTTGTGATCATCACGGGCGGGCCGGGAACCGGCAAGAGTGTGATCGCCCTGTCGCTCCTCGGGGACCTGTACCGGCGTGGAGTCCCCGCTCTGCACGCGACCGGCTCACAGTCATTCACGAAGACCATGCGCAAGGTGGCCGGCGCGCGGAAGCCCGAAGTGCGGGACCTCTTCAAGTACTTCAACAGTTTCGTGACCGCCAAGCGGAACAGCCTGGACGTGCTGGTGTGCGACGAAGCCCATCGCGTGCGGGAGACGTCTGCCAGCCGCTTCACTCCGGCGGCGCAACGCACCGGTAAGCGGCAGCTTGAGGAACTGATCGACGTGGCCCGCGTGCCCGTCTTCCTCCTGGACCAGCACCAGGTTGTACGGCCCGGGGAGACGGGGACCGTCGAGGAGATCAAGGCAGCGGCTGCGCAGAAGGACCTGCAGTGCCGGGTGGTGGAACTGGACAGCCAGTTCCGCTGTGGAGGGAGCGAGGCGTACCTGCGGTGGGTCGTACGGCTGCTGGGGCTGGAGGGCGACGAGGCCGTCGTATGGGAGCCCGATGGTCGGATGCAGCTCGATGTCGTCGATTCTCCGGAGGAATTGGAAGCCCTTCTGGAGGAAAAGCAGTCGAAGGGATACGGGGCCAGGTTGTCAGCCGGGTTCTGTTGGCGCTGGTCGGATGCCAAGCCCGGTGAGCCGCTTCCCCTCGATGTTCAGATCGGCGACTGGGGCCGGCCATGGAACCTCAAGGGTGAGCGGTCGATCATGGGCGCACCGCCATCAGCGCTCTGGGCCACTGACCCTGCGGGCTTCGGCCAAGTCGGCTGCGTCTACACGGCGCAGGGCTTCGAGTACGACTGGAGCGGTGTGATCATCGGGCCCGACCTCGTCTGGCGGGAGAACGGCTGGGTTGTCGACCGGGCCGCTTCCAAGGACCCCGCCTTGCGGAAGGGCAACGGCAAGACTGCGGCATCGGACATCGACGTGGATCGGTTGATCCGCAACACGTACAAGGTGCTCTTGACACGTGGCATGGTCGGCACAGCCATCTACTCGACGGACCCGGAGACCCGGGCGAAACTGCGTGAGCTGGTGAAGCCTGGGAGATCAACTGCCACGGCTCTCAGCGCGGGATAGTGCCATTAGGTCAACTGCTACGGCCGCAACCACGGGATGATTTTTCCCGCCTGTCACGAGTGCGGTCCACTGGATCGATTGCCATATGTAACTCGCTCCGTAGTGCCTTTGGACTAAGCAGAGCTGTCAAGGAGGTACCCGTTGGCCAGAACTTCGTAGGCTGCTCGGTCATCGTGGCGGAGCCCGAATACTCCAGGGCAGAGGTCGCTTGCCTCAGGTCAGGCCCCGAGAACGCCAATCTCCACCGCCGCGCCCTACGGCTACTTTCATTCTGGTCCGGCAGAAAGATGTTCTGACCAGCATGTTCGCTGATCAGCGGCCATGGCGGCAGACGAGTCGGGCTGTACGCCGGGTTCTGTCGCCCGGCTGCCTCGCGGCGGCCGGGGAGACGGCCATCCATCTAGGGCCGGCGTTGCCGCCGGCCTCGTGCGGTCTACCCGCGGACTCGGGCGGGCAGCCCTCGAACGTCCGCGCAGAGACACCGGGGTGTCTCCTTTTGACCTTGCTCCGGGTGGGGTTTACCTAGCCGCCTGAGTCACCTCAGGCGCTGGTGGTCTCTTACACCACCGTTTCACCCTTACCGGGGACCGAGGTCCCCGGCGGTCTGTTTTCTGTGGCACTGTCCCGCGGGTCACCCCGGGTGGCCGTTAGCCACCACCCTGCCCTGTGGAGCCCGGACGTTCCTCGGGGAGGTCCACAAGGGCCTCCACGCGGCCGTCCGCCCGGCTCGTCTGCCGTATCCGCCATGCTACCGGGCGGGCGGACGCCCGCCGTCCCGGGGCCGCCGTCGCCAGGAACGAGCCCGCCAGGATGAGCGCGAACGCGGCGCCGACCGCCGGGGTCAGGGACTCGTCCAGGAACAGCACCCCGGCCGCCACCGCCACCGCCGGATTGACGTACGTGAAGACGACCGCGCGGGTCGGACCGGTCTCGCGGATCAGTTCGAGGAAGACCACGAAGGCGAGGGCCGTGCAGATGACGCCCAGGCCCGCGAGCGAGGCCAGGACCGGCGCCGACGGGACCGAGGACGGCCAGGTCACGGCCGCCGCCGGGGCGTACACGGCCGTCGCGAGCAGCAGGCACGGGGCGATCAGCTGGAGCGTCGGGACCTGCTTGAGGTGACGCGCCATGATCAGCGGCGCGGTGGCGTAGCCGATCACCGTCAGCAGGACCTCCGCCAGCGACCGCGCGTCGCCACCGGTCAGATGCGGGACGGTCAGCGTCGCGACGCCCGCGAGCCCGAGGGCGAGACCCACGCCGCGGCGGGCGCCGAGCCGTTCGGTGTCGCCGAAGAGGCGGGCCAGGACCACGCCGGCGATCGGGACGCCCGCGATCAGCAGCCCCGCCGTGGAACTGGACAGATGGCGCTCCGCGTCCGTCAGGGTCCACCAGGGGCCGACGATCTCGATGCAGGCGAACGCCAGCATGGGACGCCAGTGGGCCCGTACGACGGTGAGCAGGCCGCCCTGCCGCAGCGCGAAGGGCAGGAGCAGGGCCGCGCCGAGCGCACAGCGCGTGAAGACGACCATCGACGGGGACACTCCGTCCACCGCCACCTTGATCATCAGATAGGGGATGCCCCAGAGGACTCCCATCAGGGAGAACAGGAGCCAGCCGCGTGCAGTCATGCGGACGAGTGTCGGCCCCCGTGCGGCACGGTGTCTTGAACGCTGTTGCGGGCCGGGGAGGGCGCCCGCCCGCTCCGAGCCGTCGGCGCCACGCTCGCCCGGTACGCCGCGGGGGTCACCCCCAGCACCCTGCGGAACCAGCGCGTCAGGTGCGCCTGGTCCGCGAAGCCCACCAGGCCGGCCACCTCGGCGGGGCGGCGCCCGGCCTCCAGCAGGCCCCGCGCGCGGGCGACCCGGTGCTGCGCCAGCCAGGCGTACGGCGGCATTCCCATGGTCGTACGGAAGGCGCGCAGGAGCTGGTAGCGGGACAGGCCGAGGTCGGCCGCGAGGTCGGCGAGGGACGGCGGGGCCAGCAGTTCGTCCGCGAGCCGGTCGCGGACGGAGAGGGCGACGGCGCCCGCGCCCGGCACGGTGTCGCCGGTCCGGCGGGCGGTGGAGTGGCGGCGGGCGAGGGCGGTGAGCAGCCACGGGAGGCGGGACTCGGCCTCCAAGGGGTCGGGGTGGGCGCTGAGTTCGGTGTGCGCCGTGCGCAGGGCCGCGGCCAGCTCGGGGTCGTCCAGCAGGGGTTCGCGGAAGTGGGGCGGGGAGAGGGTGCCCTCGGCGAGGAGGGACGCGTCCGGGTAGAGGGCGCGGTAGGCGTAACCGTCGCAGGCCGCGGGGCCTCCGGTGTGCACCTCTCCGGGGGCGAGGACGACGATGGAGCCCGGGCCGGTGCGGATCCGGCCGCCGCGGTAGTCGATGACCTCGGTGCCGCCGACGCAGACGCCGACGGTGAACTCCTCGTGGGCGTGCGGGGCGTAGCGGTGCCGGTCGAAGCGTGCCGTGAGCAGGTCGAGGCGCGGTCCGTCCCGGCCGAGGGTGGCCCGGGTCCACCGGGCCTCTTCCGTCCCGCCCACCGGTCTCCCTCCCGAATCCCCGCAGGGGCTCCCCAGGCGCTCGCCGGCGCTCTGCAGGTGGGCAACGCCCGGCCGCCCCGCTCTATGCCCGGGGAAGGGCCCGGTGTGCGGGTGGTCAGGCGGGCGTGAAGGTCACCTTCGACGTTCCCGGGTCCGCCCGAGTGAGCCGGACCCGCAGGCGCTCCCCCAGCGGCAGCGGCGCCGTGCCGCCCTCGATGCGGGCGACGACCGCCGGGTCCTCCACCTGGACGGTGCCGACGGTGGATTCACGCTCCTTGACGTCCACCACGCAGGCGTCGAAGAGGTCCCCGACCCGGTCCTTGAGCAGGGCGGCCTCGACGACGTCCACGCACTCGCGCTCCACGGTGCCGGCCCGCCGGGTGCCCTCGGCCATCTCGCCGGGAAGTCCGTCGAGGGCGGCGAGCACCCATTCCGGGGGTGTCCGGCCGGCCGCGGCGGCGAGGCAGATCTCGGCGGCGTAGCGGTCGACGAGACGGCGCAGCGGGGCGGTGCAGTGGGCGTAGGGCGCGGCGACGGCGGCGTGCGAGGTGAGGCCGGGGAGCGCGCCGTCGCGGAAGACGGTGTAGCCCGCGCCGCGCAGGAGGGTGGTGCACTCCTGGAGGAAGGCCGCGTGGTGCGGGAGGTGCGCGTCGAGTGACCGGATCAGCTGCGCGTACGAGACGTGGTGGGGCCAGTCGATGCGCAGCGCCTTCGCCGTGCGGCGCAGCCGGCCGACCGCGCCGTCGGGTGCCGCCGGGAGGGTGCGCAGGACGCCGGTGCCGTGGGCGAGCATGAGGTCGGCCGCGGCCATGCCGGTGAGCAGGGAGATCTGCGCGTTCCAGCCGTCGGCGGGGAGGGAGGCACGGTAGGCGAGCCGGTAGGTGTGGTCCTCCTCGACGATCTCCTGCTCGGGGACGCCGAGGGAGATGCCGCCCCGCTCCACCTCCAGCCGCTCGCGCAGCAGGCCGATCGTCTTCAGGAGGGCGAGCGGTTCCTCCGCCGTCCCGTCGTCGAGCTGTTTCTGCACGTGCGCGTAGTCGAGCCGGGCGCGGCTGCGGACGAGGGCGCGGCGCACGTCGGTGGACTCGGTACGGCCGTCCGCGTCCAGGTCGATCGTCCAGAGGACGGCCGGGCGGACCTGGCCGGGCAGCAGGCTGGCCGCCCCCTCGGAGAGCAGCGGCGGGTGCAGCGGCACCCGCTCGTCGGGGAAGTAGAGCGTCATGACCCGGCGGTGGGCCTCGGCGTCCAGGGCGCTGCCGGGGTCGACGAACGCGGCGACGTCCGCGATCGCGTACCGGACGCGGTACCCGCCGGGCCGGCGCGACAGGTGCATGGCCTGGTCGAGGTCGGTGGAGGCGGGCGGGTCGATGGTGAACAGCGGCACGTCCGTCGCGTCGTGGGACGGCAGCCGCGGCGCCGCGGCGGCCCGCTCGGCGTCGGCGAGGACACCGGGCGGGAAGGTCTCGGGCACGTCGAGTTCGGTGCGCAGTGCGCGCAGCGCGGCCCGCAGCGGGGCCTCGGCTGCGCCGGTGACACGTATGTGACGGCGGGGCATGGAGCGAGCGTAGGCAGAAATCCGTGCGGACGGCGTACGGGAGGCTGCTTACCGGGTCACGGACGGGGCCGGGCGGTCCCCCTGGGGTGCGGGACGGCGCCCCCGGCGGGTGGACGCACGGTCCGGGACCGGCCCCCAGGAGCAGCAGGCGGGCCGTCCGGGGTGGCGCCCCGGAAGCGCGGTCGGGCGGTGCGAGGCGGCGCCCCCGGCGGGTGGACGCACGGTCCGGGGCGGGGGTCCCGGGTGGTGCCCCGGGTGGGCCGGCGGCCTCGTGGCACCCCGTACCCTGGCGCCGGGCCACCCCACCGTGAGGAGAAACCACCGTGCTCGTCCTGCTGCCGCCCTCCGAGGGAAAGGCCCCGTCCGGCCGGGGCACCGCTCTCCGGCTGGACTCGCTGTCCCTTCCGGGGCTCACCGAGACCCGTCGGGCGGTCCTCGACGAGCTGGTCGAACTCTGCTCGGCGGACGAGGAGAAGGCGCGCGAGGTACTCGGCCTGAGCGAGGGGCTGCGCGGCGAGGTCGCGAAGAACACGGCCCTGCGGACGGCCGGGACACGGCCGGCCGGCGAGATCTACACCGGGGTGCTGTACGACGCCCTGGACCTGGCCTCCCTGGACGCGACGGCCAAGCGGCGCGCCGCGCGGTCGCTGCTCGTGTTCTCGGGGCTGTGGGGCGCGGTCCGGGTGACGGACCGGATTCCCTCCTACCGCTGCTCGATGGGCGTGAAGCTGCCGGGGCTCGGAGCGCTGGGCGCCTGCTGGCGGACGCCGATGGCCGAGGTGCTCCCCGAGGCGGCGGGGTCCGGGCTGGTCCTCGACCTGCGGTCGTCGGCGTACGCGAGCGCCTGGAAGCCGAAGGGCGAGGTCGCCGGACGGACGGCGACGGTCCGGGTGCTGCACGCGCAGTGGGTCGACGGGGTCGAGAAGCGTTCCGTCGTCAGCCACTTCAACAAGGCGACGAAGGGCCGGATCGTCCGCAGTCTGCTCGCCACGGGCGCCGCGCCGGGGAATCCGGCCGAGTTGGTGGACGCGCTGCGGGACCTCGGGTACGCGGTGGAGCCGCAGGCGCCCGCGACGGCGGGCCGAACCTGGAATCTGGACGTGGTGGTCACGGAGATCCACTGACCTTCCCCAGTCGTTGCATCATACGCAACGACCTTTGCGCATGATGCACGCGCCGGGCAGGATGAGGCCATGACCTCGCCGCTGCCCTCGCCGCCGCCTGCCCCCGGACACCTCCCCCCGGTCGGCTCCGTGCTGGACCTCGCTCCCGTCGTCCCCGTGGTGGTCGTCGAGGACGCCGCCGACGCCGTACCGCTGGCGCGGGCGCTCGTCGCGGGCGGGCTGCCGGCGATCGAGGTGACGCTGCGGACGCCCGCCGCGACGGACGCGATCCGCGCGATCGCGGCCGAGGTGCCGGGGGCGGTGGTCGGCGCGGGCACGGTGCTCTCCCCGGGACAGGTCGGGGACGCCGTCGCGGCGGGCGCCCGCTTCCTGGTCAGCCCCGGCTGGACGGACGTCCTGCTGGCGGCGATGCAGGCGTCGGGGGTGCCGTTCCTGCCGGGGGTGTCGACCACGTCGGAGGTGGTCGCCCTGCTGGAGCGCGGCATACGCGAGATGAAGTTCTTCCCGGCGCAGGCCGCGGGCGGCACCGCCTACCTCAGGTCGCTCGCCGGACCCCTTCCGCAGGCCCGGTTCTGCCCCACGGGCGGCATCGGCCTCGCGTCCGCGCCGGAGTACCTGTCACTGCCCAACGTCGGCTGCGTCGGCGGCAGTTGGATGCTTCCGGGGGACGCGGTGGCGGCCCGGGACTGGGCACGGGTGGAGGCGCTGGCGCGCGAGGCGGCGGCGCTGCGCCCCTGCTGAGTGCGGGCGGGCCCGCGCCGCTCAGCGCAGGTGCGAGGTGTCGTTCAGCAGCCGCAGGCTGGCGTTCCCGTCGGCGTAGTACGCCAGCGCCGACAGCGAGGCCGCCGACAGCTCTATGCGGAACAGGGACTCGGGCGGGGCGCCCAGGGCCAGTCGTACGAGCGTCTTGACGGGCGTCACGTGCGAGACGAGCAGCACCGTGCGGCCGGCGTACGAGGCGAGGAGCTTGTCCCGGGTCGCGGCGACCCGGCGCGCCACGGCCTCGAAACTCTCGCCGCCGCCGGTCGGTTCGGCCTCCGCGGAATGCAGCCAGGCGTCGAGGTCCTCGGGGTGGCGCGCGCGCACCTCCCCGAAGGTCAGGCCCTCCCACGCCCCGAAGTCGGTCTCGCGCAGGCCGTCCTCGACGGCGACGTCCAGCCCGAGGCGGGCTGCGACGAACCCCGCGGTCTCCCGGCACCGGGCGAGCGGTGACGACACGATCGCCTCGATCGTGCCGCGCGCGGCGAGTGCCGCGGCGACCCGGCGGGCCTGGTGCCGCCCCACGTCCGACAGCGACGGATCGCTTCCCCCGCTCCCCGAGAACCGCTTCTGCGGCGTCAGCGGCGTCTCCCCGTGCCGCAGCAGGACGAAGGTGGCGGGGGCTCCCAGGTCGGGGGGCGCGGCGGGGCCGGCGGCAGCCGTCGCCCCGGCCACGTTCCGCGCGGCACGCACGTCGGCGGCGGCCCGCTCACGGGCGGGAGGCCCGGCGGGGGCCCGCTCATCGGCGGGAGTTCCGGCGGGGGCACTTGCGTCCGCGGCGGTTCGTGTCTCGTCGGCGTCCGCACGGAGGTCGTGGCCGGGCGCCGCCGAGGTCTCCCGTCCGGGCGCGGGCGAGGCCTCCGGTCCGGCCGCAGCCGGGGCGACCGACGCATCGGCGGTCGGCGTGACCGAGGTGGCCGGGGCGACCGACGCATCGGCGGTCGGCGTGACCGAGGTGGCCGGGGCGACCGACGCGTCAGCGGTCGGCGTGACCGAGGTGGCCGGGGCGACCGACGCGTCAGCGGTCGGCGTGACCGAGGTGGTCGGGGCCGGCGCGGGCGCCACGGCGGAGGTCGGCGACGTCGCAGGGGCCCGGGAGAGCGCGGCGCGAGCCCTCGCCGCGCCCGCCGCCGCGTCGCCGGGCGGGCCGGAGGGTTCGGGCGCCGCGGTCCTCGCCGCGCGCGCCGCGAGGTCGGCCGTCGAACGGGCCGCCGACCACTGCTCGCCCCGCTTGCCCGCGTCCATCGCCTCGTTGGCGAGCCGGTCCGCGTGCTTGTTCCGCTCGCGCGGGATCCACTCGTAGGTGACCTGGGAGGCGGGCAGGATCCGCGCCGCCTCGGCCGCGAGAGGCCGCATGTCGGGGTGCTTGATCTCCCAGCGGCCCGACATCTGCTCGACGACGAGCTTGGAGTCCATGCGGACGCGGACGGAGGCGGCCGGGTCCAGCTCACGGACGGCGCGCAGACCCGCGACCAGGCCCCGGTACTCCGCCACGTTGTTCGTGGCGACGCCGAGGAACTCGGCGGCCTCCGCCAGGGTCTCCCCCGTCGTCGCGTCGATCACCACGGCGCCGTACCCCGCGGGTCCCGGGTTGCCCCGGGAACCGCCGTCGGCCTCGACGATGAACTCCCGCACCCGTATGTCCCTACAGGCCGGACTCGGACGTGCGCACCAGGATGCGACGGCAGTTCTCGCAGCGCAGCACGGTGTCCGGGGAGGCCGCCTTGACCTCGTTGACCTCGGTGATGTTGAGCTCCAGCCGGCAGCCCTCGCAGCGGCGCTGGTACAGCCGGGCCGCACCGACGCCGCCCTGCTGCTGGCGGAGCTTGTCGTAGAGCTTCAGGAGGTCGTCGGGGACGGAGCCCGCGACGACCTCGCGCTCCTTCGTCACCGAGGACGCCTCGCCGTCGATCTCCTCGAACGCGGCGTCGCGGCGGCCCGTCGCGTCGTCGATCTTCGACTGGACGGAGGACACGCGCTCGGTCAGCTCGGCGACCCGCTCCTGGGCGGACTCGCGGCGCTCCATGACCTCGAGGACGACGTCCTCCAGGTCACCCTGCCGCTTGGCGAGGGAGGTGATCTCGCGCTGGAGGTTCTCCAGGTCCTTGGGGGACGACACGGCACCCGAGTCCAGGCGCTTCTGGTCGCGGGCGGCGCGCTGGCGCACCTGGTCGACGTCCTGCTCCGCCTTGGTCTGCTCGCGGGCGCAGTCGCTCTCCTCGGTCTGGGCGGCGACGAGCAGGTCGCGCAGCTGGACGAGGTCCTTGTTCAGCGACTCGATCTCGGCGTGCTCGGGCAGCGACCTGCGCCGGTGCGCCAGCTGCTGCAGGCGGGCGTCGAGGGACTGGACGTCGAGGAGTCGGATCTGGTCGGCGGGCGCGGCGTTCAGTTGGGGGCTCCTGTGGATGTGTGCGGTGAGGCCGCGTGGGCGGTCCAGGGGTCGGTGACCGTCCGGGAGACGTGGACGCGGAGTCCCCATCCGTGACGGTCGGAAATCTCGTCGAGCTGGGCGGCGGCCAGCTCGCACCAGGGCCACTCGGTGGCCCAGTGCGCCGCGTCGAGCAGCGCGAGAGGACTGTGGGTGCCGTCCGCCACGAACTCCGACGCCGGGTGGTGGCGCAGGTCCGCGGTGAGGAAGGCGTCGACGCCGGCGGCACGCACCGCGTCGAAGAGGCTGTCGCCGGAGCCGCCGCTGACGGCGACGGTCCGTACGAGCGCGTCGGGGTCGCCCGCGACGCGGATGCCCTGCGCGGTGGCGGGCAGCCGCTCGGCGGCGCGGGCGGCGAAGTCGCGGACGGTCAGCGGGTGGTCCAGTTCGCAGACGCGCCCCAGGCCCTGGCGGCCCTCCGGATCGGCCGGGTCCGGTACGAGGGGCCGTACGACGCGCAGGTCCAGCGCCCCGGCGAGGGCGTCCGAGACACCCGGGTCCGCCCGGTCGGCGTTGGTGTGCGCGACGTGCAGGGCGATGTCGTTCTTGATGAGCGTGTGGACGACCCGGCCCTTGAAGTGCGTCGCCGCGACCGTGTGCGTCCCGCGCAGGTAGAGCGGGTGGTGGGTGACCAGCAGGCCGGCCCCCAGCTTCACCGCCTCGTCGACGATGTCCTGCACCGGATCGACGGCGAACAGCACCCGGGAGACGTCCTGGTCCGGGTCGCCGCAGACCGTGCCGACCGCGTCCCAGGCCTCGGCCCTCCCGGGCGGCCAGAGAGTGTCGAGCGCGGCGATGACTTCAGACAGACGGGGCACGGGGAAAGGCTACCTGGCTCACGTCCCTGCCCGACCGGTCGCGGGGCACCTGAACGGTCACGGTGACGCGTCGGGCCGCCCGCCCCCGGTCGCCCCGGCCGCCGTTCGGCCGTGAGGGGAGTGCCGGAGGGCGAGTGGGCGGGCGAGGGCGGCGCACACCCCGGGCGGAGCGGGCCGCGGCCCGCGGGAGGTCCGCGCCGGACCGCGGGGGGGGGCGAGCGGCGGCCGAGGCGGGCTCCGGGACGACGGGCGCGCGGCCGCCGGCGGCGAACCGGGCCGGTCCTACGACGACCGGCGGACGCCGCCCCCGAGCGCCGCCGCTCAGCTCACCCACGACGGCCCGCGGACCGCCCCGGGCAACCACCGACCCCCGCTCGACGGCCACCCCGCGGGCCACCCCGGGCGGCGGCCGCGGCGGACCCCCGCGACGGCCGGCGGACGCCCTCCGTGCGGGCCGCCCGCTCCCCCGCTCAGCACAGGCGTCCCCGTTTCCTCAGGCGAATCGCGGCAGGGCCACCCTTATGTGTGAAGCGGCTGCTCGCCGGTCCCACGTCTGTGCGTGCGAAAACTAGCTTCGTCGCCGGAGGTGACCGAACGATGACGGCCTGTGCCTCTCCCCAGCCCGCGACTTCACCCGCGCAGGGGGGACCCCCATCGTCCGCGGCGGACGGGAACGAGCGGGCCCAGCGGCCCGGATGCGTGATCACCGCTGACGGAAGCTACGGCGCACGCCTCGCCCGTGACGGCGAGTCCTGGTTCCCGGAGCGCTGGACGCTCGACGGACCCGAGCCGTACGCCGTGCCGCTGCCCGGCAACCAGCCCGAGGAGCCCGGCACCGAGGTGCTGCCGATGACCGACGGGCGCGTGCTGATCCATCGCGTGGTGGACGGGCGGCACGCGTTCTCGCTGCTGTACCCGACCGGCCCCGCGACCGGGGAGCTGCCGCTCGGTGCCGTGGAGTGTCCCGACGAGGGCACCCGGCTGCGGCTGCTGCCCCCCGCGCCGGGCGGCGAGCGCGCGTACGCCCTCGCCGTCGGCCGGCACTCGACGGCCGTGTGGCTGGTCGCTGGCGGCGCATTCGGGCCCGAACATCTTGCCGAGGTCCCCGGACGCTGTTCGGGAGGCGTCTGGCTGGACGGTACGGAGCGGCTGCTCGCGCTGGACCAGGAGACGGCCGGGCGGACCAAGGCCGTCGTGGTCGACCTGGAGCGCGGCGGCGAGGTGTCGCCGCTGCTGCAGATCGCCGAGCGGAGCAACGACCGGCTGCTGCTCGCGGACCCCGACAGCGGGCTGCTGCTGATCCGCTCCGACGCGCCCTCGCCGGGGTACGACCGGTTGGGCTGGGGCGTACTGGGGAGCACGCTGCCGGTCCGCTTCCCGGAGGCGCTGCGGATGACGGACTGCTCGGTGACCCCCTTCGCGATCCAGCCGGGTCAGGTGCTGACGCCGGAGAGCTGCGCGGTGGCGCTGCGGATCGACGGCGCGGCGGGCACCTGGGTGGGGATCTGGCGGCCCGCCGACCGGCAGGTCCACCATCTCGCGGCGCCCGAGGGGTGGCTGGCGGGTACGGGCCTGTGGACCCGGGACGGGGTGCTGCAACTGCCGTACACGACCGGCACGGTGGCCTGCGGGGTGGCCCGGACGGCCGCGCCCGCGCGGACCCGGGACGCAGGAGGTGCGGCTGCCGTGACGGCACCGGCAGCGGACGCCGGGCCGGAGGCGGCGTGGGCCGCGGAGCCGTCGGCCGCTCCCGAGCCGACGGAGCCGACGGCGCTCCGTCCCGTGCCGCTCCAGCAGGCCCCGCTCACCGGCCGCACCCGCCCGCCGAGGAAGCGACCGTCCCCTCCCGTCGCGGGGAGGCCGACGGCCCCCGCGGCGGAGTCGGCCGGCGCGGGGCAGGTGAGCCCTTTCCGTGCGGACACGGGGCCGGTGGCCGGGCCCCCGGGCGGCACGAGCGCCCTGCCGGGTACGCGGGGCCGGGGCACCGAGACCACCCCGGAGGTATCCGGCGAGACCTCCTCGACCGGGCTCCTGACCTGGCATGCGGTGACGGACCCGGCTGCGGGGGCGGCCATGCCGCCCGCGGCTCCCGGGGCGACGGGAGACACCCGGGAGACACCCGCGGCGGGGTTCGCACCGCAGCCGCACCCGGCGGCGGTACGGGCCGCGGCGCCTGCGAGGGAGGGTGCGGACGCGACGCCGGGACCGGGAGACGCCGAGGCGACACCCCCGGCGCAGCACGCACCGACGCAGGCGACGGCCTTGCGCACGGCGGGACTCGCGGACCCGCGTCCGACCGTCGGGCTCGACGAGGAGCGGCCCGAGGAGACGCCCACGGCCGCCCCCACGCATCGAGCCGCACCGGTCACGACGGGGGAACGTCCAGCCGCACCGGTCACGACGGAGCACGGCGCCGTCGTCGCGGCGGGAACCCCGGACCCCGCCGTCACGCCGGCCACGCCGGGCCTGACGTCGGACCCGACGGCCACGCCCGTCACGCCCGTCACGTCAAGCCCGATCTTCACGCCCGTCCTGCCGGTCGTCCCCGTCTCGCCGACCCGGGCCGCCGCACCGGGCCCGGTGGTCCCGCCCGTCTCCCTCGCAGACCTCTCCGCCCCGGACCCCGGCGGGGAACCGGCCGTCTGGATCCGGGTGGCGCCGACGACGGACACCTCCGACGGGAAACCGTCCCCCGGGACCGGCACCCCCGAAGCAGCCCCCGCCCCCGCGCCCGCCCCCGCCGACCGACCGGCCGGCCACCGGCCCCCCACCTGGATCCCCGTCGCCCAGGCCTCCCGCGCGCCCCTGCCCGGCACCCCCGACCCGTCCCCCGCCCCCGCCGGCCGAACGGCCGCCCCGCTGCCCCCCACCTGGATCCCCGTCGCGCAGGCCTCCCGCGCACCCCTGCCGGAGGCCGAGGCTTCCGGCGGTCTCACGGCGGCCACCCCTCCGGTGCCGAGTCCGGTCCAGCAGGGCCCGGCGGAACCGGAACCCGTGGTGTGGGTCGCCGTCGGGACGACCGTCGAGACCGGCGCCGGCGAGGAGCGGGCGACCGACGGCGGGGAGGCCGTGGCCGCCGGTCAGCGTCCTGTGGTCGCCGGTTAGACTCGCCCGGCTGTAAAGGATCTTGTTGACGGGGTGAACTCTTCCGATGAGCAACGCACAGAAGACGGAGATGGCGGCAACCGACCCCCGGGGGTCCGTGGCGCAGTCCGACCAGGGCCACGGCAAGCACCGGGGTCCCGTCTCCGCCCAGGACGGACAGGCGGCCCCCCGTGGCCGTCACCGCAGGCCGTCCGGGGAGCAGGGCACGGCGTCCTGACGGGATGCCGGACCGCCGGACGCCGGCGGTGACGTACGCGCAACGGCCTCGCCCGTCCCACGACGGCGAGGCCGTTCCGTGTCCCCGGGGTCCGGGGCCGGTACTTCAGTCCCGGCACGGCTCCGCCGCGCCGGGTGCGCAGGAGGCCGGGTCGGGTCACCCGCCGTCGCGCTTGAGCCCCAGGACCTCCACCGCCGCGAAGGTCTCGCCCTCCGGGCGGTCGGCGTAGTGCGGGGTGAGCAGCGCGTCCAGCTCGTCGTACGTGAAGACGTCCTTCGCGGTGTCGAACTTGGCGGCGACCCGCGGGCGTTCGACGATCGCGACCATCCCTCCGTGCACGACGAGGAGCTGCCCGTTGACGCGGGCCGCGGCCGGTGAGGCCAAGTAGCCGACCAGCGGGGCGACATGCTCGGGCGCCAGCGGGTCGGGTCCGGCCTCGGGCCGGGCGAGGCCGGCGAAGACGTCCTCCGTCATACGGGTGCGGGCGCGCGGGCAGATCACGTTCGCCGTCACGCCGTACTTCGCCAGGGCCAGGGCCGTGGAGGTGGTCAGTCCGACGATTCCGCCCTTCGCCGCGGCGTAGTTGGGCTGCCCGGCCGAGCCCGCGAGGAAGGCCTCGGAGGAGGTGTTCACGATCCGCCCGTACACCGGACCGCCGGCCGACTTGGAGCGCCGGCGCCAGTGGACCGAGGCGAAGTGTGTCGTGTTGAAGTGGCCCTTCAGATGGACCCGGACGACCGAGTCCCACTCCTCCTCCGACATGGAGAAGATCATCCGGTCGCGCAGGATGCCCGCGTTGTTGACCAGGATGTCCAGCTTGCCGAACCGGGAGACGGCCGACTCCACGAGCTCACGAGCCTGTTCGTGGTCGGAGACGTCCCCGGTGTGGGCGACGGCCGTCCCGCCCGCGGCGTCGATCTCGGCGGCGACCTCCTCCGCGGGGGTGGCCGACGCCTCCCCGGAGCCGTCCCGGCCGGGCTGTCCGTAGTCGTTGACGACGACGGCCGCGCCGAGGCGGGCGAGTTCCCGTGCCTCCGCCCGCCCCAGCCCGCGCCCGGCGCCGGTGACGATCGCGGTGAGCCCTTCCAGTGGCAGTGCCATCGCGCTCCTCGAGTCGGGTGACGGTAGGTCAGATCTCGATGCAGGTGCGCAGGGCGGTGCCGGTGCGCATCTGGTCCAGGGCCTCGTTGATGTCGGCGAGCGGCACCCGGTGCGTGATCAGGCCCTCCAGGTCGATGCGGCCGGCCCGCCACAGGGCGACGGTCCGCTCGTAGGAGCGCAGCACGTCACCGCCCCCGTACATGGACGGCAGGATGCGCTTCTCGTCGAAGAACAGCTCGAACATGTTGAGCTGGAGGAAGTCGTCCATGGCGCCCGCGCCCACGACGACCAGCGTGCCGCCGCGCCGGGTGTTCTCGTACGCGGTGCGTGCGGTGGCGGACCGGCCGACGACCTCGAAGACGTAGTCGAAGCCCTCACCGGCGGTCACCTGCTGCTTGGCGTCGGGCAGCTCGTCGGGCGAGACCGCCCTCGTGGCGCCGAACCGGAGCGCGGACTCCCGGCGCGACGCGACCGGATCGACGGCGACGATCTCCGCCGCGCCCTTGAGCCGCGCGCCCTGGATCGCCGAGATGCCGACTCCGCCGCAGCCGATGACGGCGACCGACGAACCGGCCTCGACGTCGGCGGTGTTGAGTGCCGCACCGAGGCCGGTGGTGACGCCGCAGCCGATGAGGGCGGCGATGTCGAAGGGGACGTCGTCCGGGATCGGCACGGCGCAGCCCGCGTCCACCACGACCTCCTCGGTGAAGGTGCCGGTGCCGGCGAAGCCGAAGACGTCGCCGCCGGGACGCCGGAAGTTGGGCGTGCCGGCGTTCATGAATCCGGCCAGGCACAGCTCGGTCTGGCCCCGCCGGCAGGCGGGACAGGTACCGCAGGCCGGCAGCCAGCAGACGACGACGCGGTCGCCCGCCTTGACACGGTTCACGCCCTCGCCGACCTCGATGATCTCGCCGGCGCCCTCGTGGCCGGGCACGAAGGGCGCCGGCTGCGGCAGGACTCCGCTCATCGCCGACAGGTCCGAGTGGCACAGCCCGGTGGCCCGGACCCGGATCCGCACCTTCCCGGGGCCGAAGCCCACCGTCTCGACGTCCTCGAGGACGTCGAGCTTGTCCTGGCCGATCTCGTGCAGTACGGCTGCGCGCATGGTGCGGCTCCCCTCGGGAAGAACGTCACGGAGGTACGGGCGGAACGGGCGGGGCGTAGGGGGATGCGGACGGGGTCGCGGGCCGGGCGGGTCCGGCGGGGTCTCAGGGGCGGGCCGGGGCGCCGGGACCGGCCGGGGTGTCGTACGTGACGACGGTGTCGGCGAGGACCGGTGCCTCGTCCCGTTCGGCCGACGTCACCGACACCCGGACGCCGTCCTCCTGCCGCCACATGCGGATGCGCAGGGTCTCGCCGGGGAAGACCACTCCGGCGAAGCGCGTGCGGTAGGAGCGGACCCGGGCCACGTCCCCGGCGAGCTCGGTGTCGACGACGGCCTTGAGGGTCATCCCGTACGTGCACAGGCCGTGCAGGATCGGCCGGTCGAACCCGGCGAGCCGGGCGAACTCGGGGTCGGCGTGCAGCGGGTTCCAGTCGCCGGAGAGCCGGTAGAGCAGGGCCTGGTCCTCACGGACGGGTCGCTCCACGACGGTGTCCGGCGGCCCCTGGGGTGCCGCCGGGCGGGTGGAGGGGCCACGGTCGCCGCCGAACCCGCCCTCCCCGCGTACGTAGATCTCGGCGTCGTTCGTCCACAGCGGGCCCTCGGCGTCGGCGGCCTCGGTGCGCAGGACGAGGATCGCGGCCTTGCCCTTGTCGTACACGGCGGCGATCCGCGAGGTGGCGACCGCGCTGCCCTCGGCCGGGATGGGGCGGTGCAGTTCGACACTCTGGCCGCCGTGCAGGACGTGGGCGAGGTCGACCTCGACGCCCGGCATGGAGAGGCCGCCGATCACGCCCGGCGAGCCGGCGCCGGCGACGGTGGCGAAGCTCGGCAGGACGTGCAGCCGGGACTCCAGGGTGTAGCGCAGTTCGCCGGGGTCCGTGGCCGGGACGCCCGCACCGACTCCGAGGTGGTAGAGCAGGACGTCCTGGTGGCCCCAGGCGATCTCGGCGGTCCGGGGCTCGGCGGCGACGGCCTTGGCGGCGTCAATGGGCATGGGGCTCCTGATGGCTAGCGCGTAAGACCTCGGCGCGGCCGTCCGCACCGTCGGCCGCACCGAGGTCGACACCGGGCCGGGGAACCCGCCCGTTCTAGAACGCGTTCCAGTCCGGCGCCCCCCTGTATAGCCCAGCGCCCAGGACTTGTGAAGGCTCCTGACAGTACGTCAGGAGCGGGCGGCAAGGGACCCGTGACATTTGTCCCGCCGGACGCCGTACAAGCGCCTCTGCCGCCCTCGCCCCAGCCTGCGTACCGTCGTGGCCAGGACACCGAGACGGGGGAGCGCACCATGAACCGGATGAGCGGAACCACCTGCCGGCCGTCCCTCCGGCGGTCGGCCCGCCGGGGGCGGAAGGCCGGCGCCGAGTGCGCCGATGGCGGCGGGCGGGGCGGCCGGGAGGCGGAGGGCCTGCCCGAGGTGGGGCCGCCACCGAGCGGCTTCACCCTGCTGCCCTGGCTGCTGATGGGCATGGGCTCCTTCTCGAACCTCTTCCAGGACGAGACCAGCAATCCCTGGATCGGCGGCGCGGGCCTGCTGACCTTCAACTCCCTCTACATCTTCGTGGTGTTCCGCGCCTTCGTGAAGGAGAAGCGCGAGGCGCTCTCCACCCGGCTGGCGCTGGTCGTGCTGGGCGCGGTCACCTGCGGTCTCGCCCTCGGGTACGGGGGCAGCTGGCTGCTGTTCTTCCCGCTGCTCGGGCTGGCCGCGGGCGCGACCGTACGGGGCCGCCGGCTCGGGGTGACGGGACTCGGCCTGACCGCGGTCGCGGCGGCGGTGGCCGGGCTCCGGGACGGCTGGAGCGCGGTGAACGTCGCGTACGGCACGTTCCTGTCGACGATGGTGACGGCGGCGATCCTCTCCCTGGCCGAGACGGTCCGCGAACTGCGCTCCGCGCGCGAGGAGCTGGCCCGCCGCGCGGTGGAGCAGGAACGGCTGCGCTTCTCGCGTGACCTGCACGACCTGCTGGGGCACACGCTCTCGGTGATCGTCGTGAAGTCGGAGGCGGCCCGCCGGCTCGCCCCCCGCGACCTGGAGGCCTCGCTCGCGCAGATCGGCGACATCGAGTCGGTCGGCCGTCAGGCCCTCACGGAGATCCGCGAGGCGGTCACCGGCTACCGCGAGGGGAGTCTGGCGACGGAGCTGGACCGCGCCCGCTCGGCGCTGTCCGCCGCGGGCGTCGAACCGGTGGTCCGGCTGTCGGGTCCTCCCCTCGTCCCCCGCATCGAGGCCCTGCTGGGCTGGGTCGTCCGTGAGGCGGTCACCAACGTGATGCGCCACAGCGGCGCCGCCCGCTGCGAGATCACCGTCGAGGGGACGCCCGACCGCGTCTCTCTCCGGGTCACCGACGACGGCACGGGCACCGGCACCGACGACGGCACCGGGGGCGCGTCCCGCAGCGGCGGCGTCGGCGGCACCGGTCTGAAGGGGCTCACCGAGCGCCTCGCCACGGCCGGCGGCCTCCTGGAGGCGGGTCCCGGTCCGCGGGGCGGGTTCCTGGTGACGGCGGAGCTCCCCCTCGGGGCCGACGAGGCGCCGCGGCCCGTCACGGTGCCGGGATGAACCCGGCGGCGCCCCGCGGACCGCACGCCCTGGGCGCGCCGGTCCATGGGGGCCTCTACCCTGGCCCCGTGAACGAGATGCCCCGGGACCACCGTCCCGCGAAGTCCGTCAGAGTGCTGCTCGCCGAGGACCAGGGCATGATGCGGGGCGCGCTCGCCCTGCTCCTCGGGATGGAGCCGGATCTCGACGTCGTGGCCCAGGTCGGCACCGGGGACGTGATCGTCGACGCGGTCCTGACGCACCGGCCCGACGTCGCCCTGCTGGACATCGAGTTGCCGGGGATGAGCGGGCTGGACGCCGCGGCGGAGCTGCGGACGCAGGCGCCCGACTGCCGGGTGCTGATCCTCACCACCTTCGGCCGGCCCGGGTATCTGCGACGGGCGATGGAGGCGGGAGCCGCGGGTTTCCTGGTCAAGGACGGTCCCGTCGAGGAACTCGCCGCCGCGATCCGCCGGGTGCTGACCGGGGAGACGGTGATCGATCCGGCGCTGGCCGCGGCCGCGCTGAGCGCGGGGCCCAGTCCGCTCACCGGCCGCGAGTGCGACGTCCTCGGCGCCTCCGTGGACGGCGCCACCGTCGCCGACATCGCCGACCGGCTCCACCTCTCCGAGTCCACGGTCCGCAACTACCTCTCCTCCGCCATCGGCAAGACGGGCACCCGCAACCGCATGGAGGCGCTCCGGGAGGCCCGGCACCAGGGCTGGCTCTGAAGCCCACGCCACGGACGGCCCCGGCGGGCCGGACGCGGCGGGAGGCGCCCCCGTGCGCGCCCTCACTTCGTCACCGCTGCCGACTGATAGCTCCGGCCCTGAGGGGCCAGGCACACGAACCAGTCGGAGCGGGAGCCCTCCGTCCGGCGGATCAGGGACTCGAAGCCGGAGGTGAACCCGGTGCCCGGGGCCGCCCGGCCGACCCGGGCCGTCGAGCCGTCGTCCCAGGTGACCTCCGCGCTCCGGGCGGTGGTGGCGACCTCACCGACGACGAGCCGGTCGGCGCCGCCCCCGCGCAGCGGCATCGCGTACGCCTCCAGGTCCTTGCCCCTCAAGGTGTCACCGCTCCGCTCGGACTCTCCCTGCACCACCGCACGGGGCGGCTCGTCACCCACGAGCAGGACGACGAAGAACCAGTCCCGGCCGGTCAGTTCGGCGGCCTCGTGCACGCCGGCGGGCTCCGTGCCGGCCCGCTTCATCAGCTTCAGCTGCCGGGCCGCCTCCACGCGGTCCCGGGGCGCCTCCCACCGGGCGAAGGTGACCGACCAGTCCCGGCCGGCGTCGGTCCCCCGCGCCAAGGTGGTCGTCCGCGGCTCGAACACATGCCGGTCGGTGGTCGGCCGGGTCGCCGCCGGCTCCACCCGCCCGCCGTCGGCGCCCGTCCCGCCCGCCAGCGCGAGCGTGCCGGTCGAACCGGCGATCACCAGGGCCGCGGCGGCGGCCAGGGCCCACCGGCGCGCCTTGCGGCGCCGCCCGCCGCGCACCACCGACTGGTAGGGGGCTATGCCGATCTCGACGTCGTCCGCGGCGTCGGCCAGCAGAAGGGCGATGTCCCTGTGCGTCATGTCGTGACTCGTCTCCCGGTCCGCGCTCATCACTTCCGCCCTCCGTCCGTCACCATTCCGGCGAGGCCCGGTATGGCGCGGAGTTTCGCGATCCCCTTGGCCGCGTTGCTCTTCACCGCTCCCACCGAGCAGCCCATCGCCTCGGCCGTCCGGCTCTCGCTGAGGTCCTCCCAGTAGCGCAGCACCACCGCTTCCCGCTGGCGCGGCGGCAGTTGGGCCAGGGCCGTGAGCAGGGCGCCGCGGTCGTCCGCCTGGGCGATGCGGTCGCCGGTGTCGGGCAGCTCCCGACCGAGTCCCGTGTCGTCCCGGGGCGCCAGGAACTCCTTGAGGCGCCTGCGGTGCCTGCGGGCGTGCGCGTTGACCATCATGCGCCGCACGTAAGCGTCCGGGTCGTCGGCCGAACCGACCCTGCGCCAGGCCACATACGTCTGCTCCAGCGTCGTCTGGACCAGGTCCTCCGCCGCGTGCTGCTCCCCCGTGAGGAGAAATGCCGTACGCATCAGCCGTGGCCAGCGGCCGATCACGAAGCTCTGGAACTCCTCGTCCCGAGCCTGCTTCCGATCCCCCATGGGCACCTCCTAGATGTCAGAAGGAGTCCACGGGGCACGGATTCCGTTGCCCCGACGCGCCGGGAGGACTCCGCCCGCGGGAATCCTCAGGTGGCGGAGGTCCGCCGCGGCAGCCACAGCAGCATCAGCGCCGCACCCCCGAGCAGGACGACCGCGCCGGTGCGGAACGCCAGGGCGTACCCGGCGGTCAGCGCCTGAGCCGAACCGCCGCCCGCCGTACGGGCCGCCGCGATGGTCGACATGACGGCGAGACCGAGCGAGCCGCCCATCGTCCGCGAGGTGTTGACGAGGCCCGACACCAGCCCGGCGTCCCCGGCCTCGGCGCCCGAGGTGGCGAGGGCGGCCAGCGGGGTCGCGGAGAGGCCCGCGCCCGCCATCATCAGGACGCCGGGGAGCAGGACGGAGGTGAGGTACGGCCCGTCGGCCGTCATCGCCGACTGCCAGGCGAAGCCCGCCGCGGCCACCAGGGTGCCGAGGACGGCCACGGTGCGCGCCCCGGCCGCCGGCATGAGACGGGGGGCCAGTTTCGAGCCGAGGACCACCGCGAGCGAACTGGGCACGAGCGCGAGTCCGGCGTCCAGCGGCGAGTAGCCGAGGACGTTCTGCGCGTACAGCGTCATGAAGAACCACATGCAGAACATCGCGGAACCGCACAGGAACATGGCGGCGTTCGCCGAGGACACCGCCCGCGCCCGGAACAGCTTCAGCGGCATCAGCGGCTCGCGGGTCCGCGCCTCGACGGCCAGGAAGAGGGCGATCAGGGCGAGCCCGGCGCACAGCGGCACGAGGGTGGCGGCCGAGGTCCACCCCGCCGCCTCGGTCTGCACGATCCCGTACGCGAGCGTGGCGAGGCCCGCCGTGACCAGCAGCGCTCCGGGCAGGTCGAGGCGGCGCCCGTCACCGGCCCGGCTCTCCACCAGCCACCGGCCGGCCCCGGCGAGGACGACCGCGCCGACCGGCACGTTGATGAGCAGGACCCACCGCCACGACAGGCCGTCCACGAGCAGTCCGCCGACGAGTCCGCCCGCCGCGCCGCCGCCGGCGCCGACCGCGGTCCAGGTCGCGATGGCACGCGCGCGTGCCGCCCCCTCCGGGACGGTCGAGGTGACGATCGTCAGCGTCGAGGGTGCCAGCACGGCCGCCCCCAGTCCCTGCACCGCCCGCGCCGCCAGCAGCTGCCACTCCTGCTGGGCCAGGCCGCCGGTCACCGAGGCGAGCGTGAAGAGGGCGAGCCCGACGAGGAACATCCGCTTGCGCCCGTACAGGTCGCCGGCCCGCCCGCCGAGCAGCATGAACCCGGCGAAGGCGATCGCGTAGGCGTTCACGACCCACTGCAGCCCCGGCGCGCTCAGTCCCAGGTCGGCGCGCATGGACGGCAGGGCGACGTTGACGACGGACACGTCGAGCACGACGAGGAACTGCCCGGCGCAGGCGAGCGCGACGACCGTCCACAGGGGCGGGGTGGAGCGGGGGGCGGGGCGGGTGGCTTCGGCGGCTCGGAGCATGGGTGTCATGCTCTCAACCGCGTTACGCCCCTTGCATCGGGATTTCGCTCCACGTGCGGCTCGGTCCGCGGACCTGCGCGGACCCCCAGGTCCGCGGACCCGGTCGGTGTCCGGTTGCGCGCGGTGCCGTCAGGCGACGCGTCCGCTCACCCCGCCGCCCGCAGCAGCGTGACCACCGCGGCCCCGCCGAGTCCGATGTTGTGGGCCAGTCCGACCCGCGCTCCGGGCACCTGGCGGGCGCCCGCCCGCCCCCGCAGCTGCCAGCTCAGCTCGGCCACCTGCGCGATTCCCGTCGCGCCCAGGGGGTGCCCCTTGGAGATCAGCCCGCCCGACGGGTTCACCACCCAGCGCCCGCCGTACGTCGTGGCCCCGGACTCGACGAGGGGGCCGGACTCCCCCGGTCCGCACATGCCGAGCGCCTCGTACGTCAGCAGCTCGTTGACGGAGAAGCAGTCGTGCAGCTCCACGACGTCGACGTCCTCGATGCCGAGCCCGGAGCTCTCGTAGACCCGGCGGGCCGCCTCCCGGGACATCGGCTGCCCGACGACGTCGATGCAGGAGCCCGAGGCGAAGGACTCGTCCGTGTCGGTGGTCATCGCCTGGGCGACGATCTCGACGGCCTGCCCGCCCAGATCGTGGCGCTCGGCGAAGCGCTCGGAGACGACCACGGCGGCGGCCGCTCCGTCCGAGGTCGGCGAGGACTGGAGCTTGGTGAGCGGCCGGTGGACGGTCCGCGCGGCGAGGATCTCGTCGACCGTGTACACGTCCCGGAACTGGGCGTACGGGTTGCCGGCCGAGTGCCGGTGGTTCTTCGCGGCGACGGCCGCGAGCTGCGCCTCGGTGGTGCCGTACTCGTCCATGTGCTCGCGCGCCGCGTCCCCGAAGATCTGCGCGGTGGGCGGGGTGGCCTCGAAGCCGTGCCGGGCCGCCATGATCCCGTAGTGCCGGGCGACCGGCGAGGTGGCGAAGTCGCCGCCGTCGGAGCCGCCGCCGAGCGCTCCCCGCTTCATCTTCTCGAAGCCGAGCGCCAGGACGCAGTCCGAGACGCCGCCCTCGACGAACTGCCGGGCCAGCATCAGCGCGGTCGATCCGGTCGCGCAGTTGTTGCTCACGTTGTAGACGGGCACGCCGGTCAGGCCCAGTTCGTACGCGGCCCGCTGACCGGCCGTCGAGGCCTGGAAGCAGAAGCCCACGGGTACCTGCTGCACGTCCGCGTAGGTGATCCCGGCGTCGGCGAGTGCGGCCCCGCCCGCCTCCCGCGCCATGTCCCAGTACGGCCACTCCCGGGTCTCGGGCTTCTCGAACCTCGTCATCCCGACCCCGACGACGTACGCCTTCATGTAATCCCTCTCCGTCCCTGGGAAGGCCCGGGGCCCTGCGGCGCGCGCACGGCCGGGCCCGAGGTGCGGGCCAGACTAGAACAGGTTCCATTCTGACGACAGGTCAGATCCCCATGGAAGGGTCAAGGATTCGTTAGTACGCCAAAGCATCGGAATAGTTGCTCGGGCACACGGGGTTCACCCTGCACGTATCCCGCGCGGATCACCGTCCCCGCTCCCCTTCCCGGCCTGGAGGCCCCACGCGATGACGCACACGACGACCGACCAGCCCACCCGGAGGCCGAGCGGCGCGATCGTGCCGGTCCTGGCCTTCGCGGGCATCGTTGTCGCGGTGATGCAGACCCTGCTCGTCCCGGTCATCAAGGACCTGCCGGAGCTGCTGGGCACCGCACCCAGCAATGCCACCTGGGTGCTGACCGCGACCCTGCTCGCGGGAGCGGTGGCCACCCCGATCATGGGCCGCCTCGGCGACCTGTACGGCAAGCGGCGCATGCTGCTCACCAGCCTGGCCGTGATGGTGGTCGGCTCGCTGGTCTGCGGTTTCACCAGCGAACTGCTCGTGATGATCGTGGGCCGCGCCCTCCAGGGCTTCGCGATGGGCGCGATCCCGCTCGGCATCGGCCTGATGCGCGACGAGCTGCCCCGCGAAAAGCTCGGCTCGGCGATGGCCCTGATGAGCTCCTCGATCGGCGTCGGCGGCGGACTCGCGCTGCCCCTCGCCGCCCTGGTCGCCGAGCACGCCGACTGGCACGCGCTCTTCTTCCTCTCCGCGGGCCTCGGCGTCGCGTCGATCGTGCTGACCCTCGCCGTCGTGCCGGAGTCCCCGATGCGCGCCCCCGGCAGCTTCGACGTGTTCGGCGCCCTCGGCCTCTCCGCGGGCCTGGTCCTCTTCCTGCTGCCGATCACCAAGGGCAGCGACTGGGGCTGGTCCTCCGGCACCACGCTCGGCCTGTTCGCCGCCGCGGCCGTCGTCCTCGTCCTGTGGGGCGTGATGGAGCTGCGCGTCAAGGCTCCGCTGGTCGACCTGCGCACCACCGCCCGCCGCTCGGTTCTCTTCACCAACCTGGCCTCGATCATGGTCGGCGTCGCCTTCTACGCCGTCTCCCTCGTCCTGCCGCAGCTCCTGCAGCTGCCCACGTCCACCGGCTACGGCCTCGGCCAGTCGATGGTCGTCGCGGGTCTGTGCGTGGCGCCCCTCGGCCTGACGATGATGTTCACGGCGCCCGTCTACGCCCGGCTCTCGGCGAAGTACGGCCCCAAGGTCACGCTGATCATCGGCATGCTGATCATCGCGGTCGGCTACGGCGCGGGCCTCGGCCTGATGAGCGCCGCCTGGCAGACCATCGTCGTCTCGGTGGTCCTGGGCGCCGGCATCGGTCTGGCGTACTCCTCGCTGCCCGCACTGATCATCGGCTCCGTGCCCGCCTCGGAGACCGGTGCGGCCAACGGACTCAACACCCTGATGCGTTCCATCGGCACGTCGGTGTCGAGCGCCGTGATCGGCATGGTGCTCGCCAACACCGCGAACCACGTCGGAGGCGTCGCGGTCCCGACCCTGCACGGCTTCCGGGTGTCCTTCATGATCGCGGCCGGCGCGGTGGCCGTCGGCCTGCTCATGGCGCTGTTCCTGCCCGGGCAGCGCAGCGCGACGCGGCCGCAGCTGCGGGCCAGCAGCGAGGAGGACGCCGCGCTGGAGCGGGCCCACGAGGTGCTCGGCGGCTTCCGCGGCCGGGTGCTGGACGCCGCCGGTGTCCCGGTGGCCCGGGCCAAGGTGACGCTGATCGACCGCCGCGGACGGCAGGCGGGCGCCACCCTCACCTCCGGGGACGGCGACTACGCGCTGGCCGTGCCGGCCGGGGGCGCGTACGTCCTGGCGGCCAGGGCCGCGGGCCACGGTCCGCTCGCCTCCTCGGCGACGCACGCCGGCGACGACCGTCCGGTCGAGGTCGACCTCGCGCTCCCGGGCGAGAACGCGGGCGTCCCGGCCTGACCGGACCCGTCCCGCACCCCGCACCCCCGTCGCACCCGCGGCGGGGGTGACGCGCGCTCGGGGCATGGGGCGCCCGCCGGCCGGTACCGGGCGTGGGGCACCATGGGGCGCCCAGAGGCTCGTACACGACGGAGGACCCCCATGCCCGCGGCACCCAAGCCGGAGATCCTTGCCGCCTTCGAGGCCGCGAAGGGGTTCATGCCCGTCGGCGAAGGACTGGCGCTGTACGCGGCCGCGGTCGAGGCGGGCCGGCTGGGGCTGCCGCTGCTGGAGGTCGGCACCTACTGCGGGCGCTCCACCGTCCTGCTCGCGGACGCGGCCCGCGAGGCCGGGGTCACGGCGGTCACCGTCGACCACCACCGGGGCAGCGAGGAGCAGCAGCCGGGCTGGGAGTACCACGACCCGGAGACGGTCGACCCCGAGGTCGGCCGGATGGACACGCTGCCGACGTTCCGCCGCACCCTGCACCGGGCCGGCCTGGAGGACCACGTGGTGGCGATCGTCGGCCGCTCGCCGCAGATCGCCGCGCTGTGGCGGGCACCCCTGGGCCTCGTCTTCGTCGACGGCGGCCACACCGACGAGCACGCGGGCGGCGACTACGAGGGCTGGGCGCCCCACGTGGCCGACGGCGGGCTGCTGGTGATCCACGACGTGTTCCCGGACCCGGCCGACGAGTTCACCGGCCAGGCGCCCTACCGCGTGTACCTCAGGGCACTGGAGTCCGGCGCGTTCACCGAGGTCTCGGCCACCGACTCGCTGCGCGTCCTGCGGCGAACGGGAGCAGGGATCTGAGCGCGCGATTAGAGTCGCTACGTGTCGTACGCAGGTCCTGACTTCGAGCCTCCCCGCCCCCGCCGCTCCCGGCGCGGCCCGCTGACCGTCGCCGTGGCCGCACTGGTGCCCGGCGCCCTGGCGGGCTGGCTGGTGTGGCAGGCGGTGGGCGATCCGGGGGGCGGTGACGAGTCCGGCACCGCGGGCCCCACGGCCTCCTCCTCCGCGCCCTCCCTGTCCCCCGCGCCCCGGGTGCCCACGGCGTCCGGGAAGGACGACGGCAAGCGGCACGGCGACGACGAGCCGGGCACGCCGTCCGGGCCCAAGGCCTCCGCCTCGCGGCCCGCCGCGTCCGGCCCCCTCAAGGGCAAGGTGGTCGTGATCGACCCGGGCCACAATTCCGGCAACTTCCGGCACACGTCCGAGATCAGCCGCCAGGTGGACATCGGCACGAACCGCAAGGAGTGCGACACCACGGGCACGTCGACCAACGCGGGTTACACGGAAGCCACGTTCACGCTCGACGTGGCGCGCCGGATGCGCACGCTGCTCCAGGAGCAGGGCGCCACGGTCGAGTTCACCCAGGACGGCGACCGCCCGTGGGGCCCGTGCGTCGACGAGCGGGCCCGGATCGGCAACAAGGCGCACGCCGACGCGGTGGTGTCGATCCACGCGGACGGCTCGGCCGCCGGCAACCGCGGCTTCCACGTGATCCTCCCCGGCGCGGTGCACGCGGGGGCGGCGGACACCCGCCCGATCGTCGCGCCCTCGCGCGATCTGGGCGAGCGCATCGCGGGCAACTTCGTACGGGCCACGGGCAGCGCGCCCTCCAACTACATCGGCGGGGGCACCGGGCTCGTCACACGTGAGGATCTCGGCGGTCTCAATCTGTCAACGGTTCCCAAGGTGTTCATCGAGTGCGGCAACATGCGCGATAGCAAGGACGCGGCACAGCTGACCAGTGAGACGTGGCGGCAGAAGGCAGCACGGGGGATCTCTGAGGGAATCGTGAGTTTCCTGCACGGGTAGGGATCAGCACACCGGTCCCGCCGGACACCCTGATCGAACGGGCGATAGTGTCGTCCCTACGATGAGGGGCCACCCCCGCGCTTCACACCGCGGCCTGACGGCGACATGGTGACAGCGATGCCTCCACCGATGACGACGAGACGACTACGAAGGACCTGAAGTGAATATCCGCTCCCTCACTAGAGGCGACGGCGTGGTGATCGGAGCAGCGGTACTGCTGTTCGTCGCCTCGTTCCTCGACACGTTCGACGGCTCCGGCAGTGACATCCCCAACGCCTGGGACAACCTGGGCCTCGTGATGAGCATGTACGTCGGCGGTATCGTCGGTGCGGCACTGATCGTCATCGCCCGGGGGCTGCCGCAGCAGCGCAAGGTCATCGGGCTCGACCTCGGTCAGCTCGGGGTGGCTCTGACGCTCTTCGCCGCATGGACCTCGTTCTGGACGATCATCGACCCGCTGGGCGCGTTCGACGACTTCGACTCCGGGGTCGACACCGGCGCCGGGCTCATCCTCGGGCTGATCGCCGCCCTGGTCCTGGCCGCCGCCGCGATCGCCACGCCGCTCGTGCCCGCCCTGAGCGCCGCCCTCGTCGGCGCTCCCCGCCCCACCCCGCAGCCCTACGGCGGTCAGCCGCAGGGCGGTTACGGCTACCCGGGCGCCCAGCAGCCGGGTCAGCCCTACGGCGGACAGCCGCAGCAGCCCCAGCAGCCCCAGCCGTACGGCGGTCAGCCGCAGGGCGGTCAGCCGCAGGCGCCGCAGGCCCCGGCCGCGCAGCAGTCCGGCGGGGACTTCTCGCCGTTCTGGTTCGCGGTTCCGGTGGCGCGTCCGCTGTACGCCGAGGACGGCTCGCCGTCGCCGATCGCCGAACTGGCGCCCGGTACCTGGTACCTGGCCGTCGAACAGCGCGGCCCGAGCCTGGTCGCGCAGACGCAGGACGGCCGTCGCGGTGTCCTGCAGGACACGACGGGCATCCAGCGCGGCTGACCTCCGGTCCCGCACGGCCCCTCGCCCTTCCGGGCGGGGGGCCGTTGTCGTACAGTCACCCTCCGATCAATTTCTGACGCCCCATCAATTTAACTGCCTGGCAACGCGGTTGATGGGTCGCCGGTCAACGGGCAGGGGAGGGGTCGTGCGGCTCGGTCTCGCACTCGGCTACTGGGGCCGCGGCCCCTCCGCGGACCACCTGACACTGGCGCAGGAGGCCGAGCGGCTCGGCTACCACTCCGTGTGGACCGCCGAGTCCTGGGGTTCCGACGCGTTCACCCCGCTCACCTGGATCGCCGCCCGCACCTCCCGTATCCGGCTGGGCACCGCCGTCGCGCAGATGGCCGCGCGCTCCCCCACCACGACCGCGATGCACGCCCTGACCCTGGACCACCTGTCCGGCGGGCGCGTGCTGCTCGGTCTCGGCCTGTCGGGGCCGCAGGTCGTGGAGGGCTGGTACGGCCGCCCGTTCCCGAAGTCGCCGCTCACCGCGACCCGTGAGTACGTCGACGTCGTACGGCAGGTCCTCAGGCGGGAGGCTCCCGTCACCCTCGACGGACGCTTCCACGGCCTCCCGTACCGGGGACCGGACGGGACGGGCACCGGCAAGGCGCTGAAGCCGATCACCCACCCGCTGCGCGCCGGACTGCCCGTCCTGCTGGGCGCCGAGGGTCCGAGGAACATCGCGCAGACGACCCGGATCGCCGACGGCTGGCTGCCGTTGTACTGGTCGCCGATGCGGACCCGGGTGTACGAGGACTCGCTCGCGGAGGCCGGCGACGGCTTCCTCGTGGCGCCCATGGCCCGGGCCCGGGTCTGCGACGACGTCGCCGAGGGGCTGCTGCCCGTGAAGGCGATGCTCGGGTTCTACATCGGCGGCATGGGGCACGCCGCCCGCAACTTCCACGCCGACCTGATGGCCCGGATGGGCTTCGCCGAGGAGGCCCGCCGCATCCAGGAGCTGTTCCTCGCGGGGCGCCGCGAGGAGGCGGTCCGGGCCGTCCCCGACGCCTTCGCCGACGAGATCTCCCTGGTCGGACCGCGTGAACGCATCGCCGAGCGGCTGGAGTTGTGGCGCAAGGGTCCGGTGACGGACCTGCTGCTGCTGACGCCGGACCCGCACACCCTGCGGGTGCTGGCCGAGCTCAACTCCTGAGGTGTGCGCGGCCGTTCCCGCAGCCACCCGGGACGGGGATCAGCCGCCCGACAGCTGGGACACCGAGGGCACCTGGTCCGTCACCTCGGCGCCCGCGCTCTTCCCGGCGTCCTTCACCTTGTTGACGATGTCGTCGAAGGAGCCGGCGGCCGCGTCCGCCGAGTCGCCGTTGCGCAGCTTCGAGGGCAGGTCCTTCAGCGCGTCGATACCCGCGGTGAGCGGGGCGACGGCCTTGGCGAGCGTGGGGTCGCCCTCGGCGTTCCTGCGGGCGGCCTTGAGCCGGTTGTAGGTGAAGGCACCCGCGAGCCCCGCCTTGACCAGCGCGGTCCTGCGGCCGTCCGCACCCTTCTTGAAGGTGCCGGCCCGCCAGGGCTTGACGATCCACTGGTAGGTGGCGCCCGCCGCGAGGCCCGCGTTCGCCACGAAGCGCGTCTTGGCGAACTTCTGCTTCTCCGCGGAGCCGGTGGGACTGGGCGTCGCCGAGGCGGTGGCGGTGTCGTCGTCCGTTCCGCCGCACGCGGTCGTGCCGGCGAGCAGGGCACAGGTGAGGGTGAGCGCCGGGAGCAGGCGGCGGGCGGGCACGGGCACGGGGACCTCCGGGTGAACTGCCTCCCGGGGCCCAGGAGCGGACGGCTCTTCCGGCAGCCTCACCCCGCCCCGGCGGCTGCGCCAGCCGGGCGAATCCGTTCGGGTACCGGCCCGGATTCCCGCCAGGTTTCAAACAGGGATTCGGGGCCATCAGAAGGACATGTCCCCTCGATATCGCAACGGTTCCAACCAGGCGGGGACGGTCATCGCGATCGTCGCGGACATCATGGCCGTCATCCTCGGGCTCTGGATCCTGATGTATCTCCTGGACGCGAACCGCGCCAACGACCTGGTGCAGTTCGTGCATGACGTGGCAGCCGTGCTGGCCGGCTGGTCACGTGACCTGTTCACCTTCGACGAGGCATGGGCCCGCGTGGTCGCGGGCTACGGTCTGGCGGCCGTCGTGTACCTGTTCATCGGGCACGCGATCGCCAACCGCATGCACCGGCACTGATCCGGCTCTCTCCGCCGGTCACCAGGGCCGGTCCGGGGGCGGCACTCCGCCGCCCCCGGGCCGGCCCTCCGTCGTCCCCGCGCCTGTTACCTGCAGCAGTCCGGGTCCAGGCCGGCGGGCAGGCGTTCGCCGCCGAAGACCGCACAGGTCGGTTCGTCACCGCCGAGCGCGGCCACCGCGAGGAGCAGCGAACCGGCCGTCCAGGTGGTGAGTTCCTCGGGCCAGACCGCGCCGTCCTCGAAGACGTATCCCGTCCAGTACAGGCCGGTCCCCGGATCGCGCAGGTGCTGGATGGACTGGAGGATCTCCAGGGCGCGGTCGGACTCCCCCACGACCCAGAGGGCCAGGGCGAGTTCGGCCGACTCGCCGCCGGTCACCCACGGGTTGGGGACCACGCAGCGCACACCGAAGCCGGGCACGACGAAGCGGTCCCAGCCCTCCTCTATACGGGACTTGGCCTCGGTGCCGGTCAGCGCGCCGCCCAGCACCGGGTAGTACCAGTCCATCGAGTAGCGGGCCTTGTCGAGGAACCGCTCCGGGTGCCTGCGGATGGCGTGCCGCAGCGCTCCGACCGCCAACTCCCAGTCGGGCTGCGGCTCTTCACGCTGCTCGGCGATGGCGAGCGCGCAGCGCAGCGCGTGGTGGATCGACGAACTGCCGGTCAGCAGGGCGTCGTTCACGGGGGTGCCGTCGTCCTCGCGCTTCCAGCCGATCTGCCCGCCGGGCTGCTGGAGCCGCAGCACCCACTCCACGGCCGCGAAGACCGCGGGCCACATCCGGTCCAGGAACGTGTCGTCGCCGGTGGCCAGGTAGTGGTGCCAGACACCGACGGCGATGTAGGCGCAGAAGTTCGTCTCCCGGCCGCGGTCGGTGACCTCGTCGTGGTTCCCGTCCGTGTACGCGGCGAACCAGGAGCCGTCCGGGTTCTGGTGCCGGGCGAGCCACTCGTAGGCGCGCTCCGCCGCCTCGTGCTCCCCGGCCGCGTCGAGGGCCATGGCCGCCTCGGTGTGGTCCCACGGGTCCAGGTGGTGGCCGCGGAACCACGGGATGGCGCCGTCCGGGCGCTGCACCGCGAGGATCCCGCGCACCGTGGCGGCGGCCTCCTCCGCGGTGAGGACCCCGGGCAGGACGAGGTGTTCTGTCCGGGGCGTCGTCACGAAGCGTCCACCGCGGCGGAGTCGGCGGGCAGGTGGGGCTTGGTCGCGTACGCCACGAAGCTCTTGCCGATCAGCGGGTTCAGCGCCTGCTCGGCGACCCGGGTGGCGAGCGGCTTCTTCATGATGTCCCAGACCAGCAGCTTGTGGTACGCCCGCACCGGCAGCGCCTTGTCGTTGTCGACGCCGAACGCGCACTTCAGCCACCAGTACGGGGAGTGCAGCGCGTGCGCGTGGTGGGTGCCGTACGGCTTGAGCCCGGCCCCGCGCATCTTGGCCAGCAGCTCGTCCGCCTTGTAGATGCGGATGTGGCCGCCCTCGACCTCGTGGTAGGCGTCGGACAGGGTCCAGCAGACCTTCTCGGGGCCGTAGCGCGGGACGGTGATCGCGATGCGGCCGCCCGGCCGCAGCACCCGGACCATCTCCGCGAGGACGCCCTTGTCGTCCGGGATGTGCTCCATGACCTCGGAGATGATCACGACGTCGAAGGACTCGTCGGGGAACGGCAGCGCGAGGGCGTCGCCCTCCATGGCCGTCGCGGTGGCGCCCGCCGGGGCCTCGCCGGCCTCCTTCATCGCCGCGAACCACTTGGCGACCTCGCGGATCTCCTCGCCGTTCTGGTCCAGCGCGACGACCTGGGCGCCGCGCCGGTAGCACTCGAACGCGTGCCGGCCGGCCCCGCAGCCGAGGTCCAGGACGCGGTCTCCCGGGGCGAGCGGGAACCGGGAGAAGTCGACGGTCAGCACGTGGCCCTGCTTTCGCGATCGAGGGTGTCTACGGGGGGCGCGGAGGCGGCGCCCCGGTCCGCCGCGACGGCGGCGCGGACGGGGGCGGCGACGGCGGGCGGCCTCGGGGAGGAGCCCGCGGCGGCGATCGCCTCGCGGTAGCGGGCCACGGTGCCCTCGGCGGCCCGGGCCCAGGTGAAGCGGCGCAGCACCCGGTCCCGGCCGGCCCGGCCGAGCCGGACGCGCAGGGCGGGGTCGCCGAGGACCCGGCCGAGGGCGGCGGCCAGGGCGCCGGCGTCGCCGGGCGGCACCGCGAGGCACGTCTCGCCGTCGGGGCCCGCGACCTCGGGGATCGCCCCGCCGGTTGTGGCCACGAGCGGGGTGCCCGTCGCCATGGCCTCGGCGGCGGGGAGCGAGAACCCCTCGTACAGGGAGGGCACGCAGGCGACCTCGGCCGACCGTACGAGGTCGACGAGTTCGGCGTCCGAGATGCCCTTGACGAACTCGACGCAGCCTTCGAGGCCGTAGCGCTCGATGGCCTGGGCGACGGGGCCGTCCTCGGCCCGTCTGCCGACGACGACGAGATGGGCGGCGGGGTGCTCGGCGCGCACCTTCGCGAGCGCCTCGACGAGGAAGACGAGGCCCTTGAGCGGGACGTCCGCGCTGGACGTCGTGACGATCCGGCCGGGCACCTGCGGCACCGAGGGATCGGGTGAGAAGAGGTCGGTGTCGGCGCCGATGTGGACGACGTGGATGCGGTCGCCGCGTACGCCGAGGTGGTCCATGATCTCCTGGCGCGAGGTGCCGGAGACGGTGAGCACGGACGGCAGCCGGCGTGCGACGCGCTTCTGCATGCGGGTGAAGGCGTACCAGCGGCGGACGGAGGCGCGGCGGCGCCGGCCCTGGGCGGCGTCCAGCTCCAGTCGGCGGTCCACGGTGATGGGGTGGTGGATGGTCGTCACCAGCGGGGCGCCCACCTCGCCCAGCAGTCCGTAGCCGAGCGTCTGGTTGTCGTGCACGACGTCGAAGTCGCCGCGGCGGGCGCGCAGATGGCGCCGGGCGCGGAGCGAGAAGGTCAGCGGCTCCGGGAAGCCGCCGGTCCACATGGTGCCGACCTCCAGGGCGTCGATCCAGTCCCGGTACTCGCCGCGGCCGGGGGTGCGAAAGGGGTCGGGCTGGCGGTACAGGTCGAGGCTGGGCAGCTCGGTGAGGGAGAGCCCGCGCAGGTCCTCGCCCTCGTCGAGCACGGGGTAGGGCTGGGAGCCGATGACCTCGACGCGGTGGCCCAGGCGGGCGAGCTCGCGCGAGAGGTGCCGTACGTACACGCCCTGGCCGCCGCAGAAGGGGTTTCCCTTGTACGTGAGGAGCGCGATGCGCAGGGCTCGGCCGCCGTCGGCGGCAGGGTCCTCCTGGGGACCCGCCTCCATGGCCTCAGCGGTCACTTACGGCCCCCTTCTGCCTGCACTGTCCCGCGAGATTACGCCGGGACGCTAATCTAGAACAAGTTTCAGACTTGATCGTTCAAGGAGCACTGAATCTACCGGCAGGTAGGGCCGGTGTGAGCGGTGGATCAGGTGATTCACGCCACGACGGAGTGGCCCGGTCGACCGACTCGCGCAGGCAGCCGCCCTGTTCGGGCGGAGCCGAGAGCTTGGGGAATGTCCGGCGCCCTGCCATGCTGACTCCTCGCTCCCCCTCGCTGAATGTCATGGAACGGGACTTATGCCTGCGGAAGCCAAGGCGGATGCCACCACCGCGCGGGACGCCGCGCGACCCGCGAACCCGCGCGCCGCCGCGCAGCCCGCCTCGCCCCCGCTGACCGAGCGCCAGGAGGCGCGCCGCCGGCGCATCCTGCACGCGAGCGCGCAGCTGGCCAGCCGGGGCGGCTTCGACGCGGTGCAGATGCGCGAGGTCGCGGAGTCCTCGCAGGTCGCGCTGGGCACGCTGTACCGCTACTTCCCCTCCAAGGTCCATCTGCTGGTCGCCACCATGCAGGACCAGCTGGAGCACATGCACGGCACCCTCCGCAAGAAGCCGCCGGCCGGGGACACCGCGGCCGAACGTGTCGCGGAGACGCTGATGCGGGCCTTCCGGGCGCTGCAGCGGGAGCCGCACCTGGCGGACGCCATGGTCCGCGCGCTGACCTTCGCGGACCGGAGCGTCAGTCCGGAGGTCGACCAGGTCTCCCGCCAGACCACGGTGATCATCCTGGATGCGATGGGTCTGGACGACCCCACCCCGGCGCAGCTCTCCGCGGTCCGCGTCATCGAGCACACCTGGCACTCCGCCCTCATCACCTGGCTCTCCGGCCGCGCCTCCATCGCCCAGGTCAAGATCGACATCGAGACGGTCTGCCGCCTGATCGACCTGACGGAGGCCGGGGGGACGCGGTAGGCGCACGGACGCCGCGCCGGGTCCCCGGGGAGGCCGGGGGCTCACTCCTCGGGAGGGAACACCGGCTCGCCCGAGTTCAGGAGGGTGATCGTGATCGCCTCGACCGGGCAGCCCTCCGCCGCCTCCAGGACCTTCTCGTGGGCGTCGGTGTCCGGTTCGACGGGGTGGGACTGGCGGGCGGCGTCGAGACGGAAGGCGTCGGCGGCGAGGTGGGTGCACTGGGCGGAGCCGATGCAGACGGAACGGTCGACCTCGACGTGCCAGCGGTCTCCCATCCCTACGCCTCCCAGCCGGCCGGGAGGTGGATCATCTTGTGTTCCAGGTACTCGCCGTAGCCCTCGGGGCCGAACTCCCGGCCCAGGCCGGAGTTCTTGTAGCCGCCGAAGGGGCCGAGCATGTCGAGGCTGAAGGTGTTCACGGAGTAGGTGCCGGTACGGACCCGGCGGGCCACGTCGATGCCCTTCTCCACGTCGGTCGTCCAGACGCTGCCGCTCAGCCCGTACTCCGAGTCGTTGGCGATCTTCACGGCCTCGGCCTCGTCGCCGTACGGGAGCAGGCAGATGACGGGGCCGAAGATCTCCTCGCGGGCGACGCGCATCGAGTTGTCGACGTCGCCGAACAGGGTCGGCTCCACGTACCAGCCGCGTTCCAGGCCGGGCGGACGGCCGCCGCCGGTGAGGATCTTGGCGCCCTCCTCCTGGCCGATGCGGATGTAGTCGAGGCTGCGCTGCTGCTGGCGCCTGGCGACCAGCGGCCCCACCTGCGTCGCCGGGTCCAGCGGGTCGCCGACCACGAGTTCGCCCGCCGCCGTGGCGAAGGCGTCCGCGAACTCGTCGTAGCGCGAGCGCGGCACGAGGATCCGGGTCTGCGCCACGCACGCCTGGCCGTTGTTCATCCACGCCGCCGAGACGATCCCGGGGACGGCCGTGGCGAGGTCGGCGTCCGGCAGCACGACGGCCGCCGACTTGCCGCCCAACTCCAGCGTCACGCGCGTGAGACGGCGCGACGCCACCTCCATGACCCGCCGACCGGCGGCCACCGACCCGGTGAAGGAGACCTTGTCGACGCCGGGATGCCCGACCAGGTACTCGCTCACCTCGCGGTCCGCCGGAAGGATCGACAGGACCCCCTCGGGCAGGCCCGCCTCCCGTGCGATCTCGCCGAGCAGATAGGCGTCCAGGGGGGATTCGGGGGACGGCTTGAGGACGACCGTGCAGCCGGTCAGCAGTGCGGGGGCGAGCTTGGCGGCAGCCACGAACTGCGGCACGTTCCACGGCACCACGGCCGCGACCACGCCCACCGGCTCGCGCCGGACGAGGATTCTTCCGAGGACGCCGTCCCGTGCCTCCTCGTGGACGAAGTCCCGGGCGACGGTGATCGCCGCGTCCCAGACCATCATCGCGCCGAGCGCCTGCGCGAGGACGCTCCAGGAGTAGGGGGAGCCGTTCTCGGAGGAGATCACCCGGGCGATCTCCTCGTGCCGCAGGGCGATCCCGTCTTTGATCCGGGCGACGACCTCGATCCTCTCGTCGAGCGTCATCCGCGGCCAGGGCCCCTCGTCGAACGCCCGGCGCGCGGCGGCGACGGCCCGGTCGACGTCCGGCGCCGAGGCGTGCGGGACGCGCCCGATGACCTCCTCCGTGTGGGGCGAGACCACCTCGATGACGTCCTTGCCCAGGGGGTCCGTCAACTCCCCGCCTATGAACAGCTGTCCGTGTTCCACGAGCTCGGTCATGGCGACTGCCTCCCCGGAGGACGCTCTCTGACGAGTCATCAGATACGAGAACTGATACCAGTTCCCGCCCACGGAGTCCACGGAGCGCACGAGGTCCCGGTGGCCCCGCCGGACGGAAGCGGCACCGGGACGGTCTGCTCGGGCTCCCATTGGAACTGGTTCTAGTTATAGTGACCGGAACACGGCGATTGGTGGAAGCCCATGGCGCAGGTGACCGATCACGGCGGTGGCGTACGGTCCATCAGGGTCCCCCTCCCGGACAACCCCCTCGGCCACACCCTGGTGTACGTCGTGGACACCGACCGCGGGCCCGTCCTGATCGACACGGGCTGGGACGACCCCGCCTCCCTCGACGTCCTGGCCGCCGGGCTCACGGCCTGCGGCACCTCCGTCGCCGAGATCCACGGGGTGGTCGTCACCCACCACCACCCCGACCACCACGGACTGTCCGCGTCGGTGCGGGAGGCGTCCGGCGCCTGGATCGCCATGCACGCCGCGGACGCCTCCGTCGTCCGGCGGATGCGCGAGTACCGGCCCGAGTTGTGGTTCACGTACATGGCGGACAAGCTCGCCGCGGCCGGGGCGCCCGAGGAACACGTCGCGCCGCTGCGCACCGCCCGCCCCCGCCGGTTCCCCGGCTTCTCCCCCGCCCTCCCCGACCGCGAGATCGCCCCCGGCGACCTGCTCGACCTGCCCGGCCGCAGGCTGCGCGCGATCTGGACGCCCGGCCACACGCCGGGCCACGTCTGCCTGCACCTGGAGGAGGACCATCCGGCGCAACTCCCCGGCCGGGGGCGCCTGTTCTCCGGCGACCACCTGCTGCCGGAGATCACCCCGCACATCGGCCTCTACGAGGACCCGGACGACGCCACGGTCACCGATCCGCTCGGCGACTACCTCGACTCCCTGGAGCGGGTGGGCCGCCTCGGCGCCGCCGAGGTACTCCCCGCCCACCAGTACGCGTTCACCGACGCACCCGCGCGCGTACGGGCCCTGCTCGACCACCACGAGGAGCGGCTCACCGGGCTCCTCGGTCTGCTCCGCGTCCCGCTCACCGCCTGGCAGTTGGCCGAGCGCATGGAGTGGAACCGCCCCTGGGACCGGATCCCGTACGCCTCGCGGAACATCGCCGTCTCCGAGGCCGAGGCCCATGTGCGCAGGCTGGTGAAACTGGGGCGGGCGGAGACCCTACCGGGCAGCGAGCCCGTGACGTACGTGGCCGTGTGAGCGGCGCGGTCCCGGCGGGAACCGGGTCCGGCTCCCCGCCCTGCGCGCGCTCCCCGCGGTCCCGGTCGCGCCCGGGTCGGCGGGCCAGGGCGCGCACCGACTGCTCGGCTTCGGCGAGGAGTTCCACCTCGCGGGGGGCTCATCGTGGGGTCGGCTTCCCGGCGCGCGCGTGCCTCGGTCAGCCCCTCCTCCGTCAGTTGCGCCGCGTTCCCCTCCAGCAGGGCCGCCGGCGTCGCGCGGGCGGCTGCGGTGACGGGTTCGCGGCCGACGCGACGTGCGCGAGGATCACGCAGGACATGCCCCGGTCCAGACCGGGCGGACCCTCCTCGGCGTTCGCCCGGTCGATGACCCGCGGGCCGTCCGGAGTGAGCATCACGTTGTCGGGGTGCGGGTCGAGATGCGGGATGCGCACGCGGGGTCGGGGGACAGGCGGGCAGCGCGCGCAGACCGAGCAGCAGCCGCGCCAGGAGCAGACCGGCCTCCCGCGGCTCCAGCAGTCCGGCGGCGTACGCCGCCGGCACGGTGGGGCCGGACACCCGCCCCACCACCAGCTCGGAACGGGTGGCCCGCCGCGGCTCCGGCACGGGACAGCCGGGTGCGCGCACGTGCTCCGTCGGCACGGCCCCGGCCACCGCGTCCCCGAAGCCGTCCCGGTAGCGGCGCAGCGCCCACGCCCCGTCGATCGCGTACACGTCCGCCGTCCGCCCGGAACCGAGCAGCCTCGCCGTCGTCGCCGTGGGCGGAACCCACCGGGTCCGCGGAGCCGCCCGCGGGCTCCGCACAGGTGGGCCTCGGGACGGCCGCCGGCGGGCCGGTAGAGTGAGCGCGTCGTCATCACACCCGTACGGGGGGAAGCCGGTGCAATTCCGGCGCTGACCCGCAACCGTGAACCGTCCGCAGGACGGTGAGCCGGATCGCCTCGCGCGGGACGTGACCGGCTCGTGCCATCGGCAGCCCGCCGCTGGCCGGCACCGTCGAGGGATACGGAGCCGGAGCCACCCGGTACTCCAGCGTGCCCGGTGCTGCCCGGCTCCCCGCAGGGAGAGTCATGATTGTTCGCCGCAGCGCCGCGGTACTGGCCGTCACCGCAGTGATCGGTACGGCGGTCGCACCCGCCGCCCTCGCCGACGACTCGTCCCCGTCCGCGTCGCCGTCGCAGGCGATCCCCTCCGGCCTCTACGGCTCCACCGACCCCGAATACGACGGTGTCTGGCGGCAGTCGCTCGCGCTGCTCGCCCAGCACACGGTCGGTGTGAAGCCCGCCGCCAAGGCCGTCGACTGGCTCACCGGACAGCAGTGCGCGAACGGCGCCTTCGCCCCGTACCGCGCCGACGCGTCCGCGAAGTGCGACGCCAAGACGATGGTGGACACCAACAGCACCGCCGCCGCCGTGCAGGCGCTCGCCGCGCTCGGCGGCCACGGCGCCGAGACGGACAAGGCCGTCGCCTGGCTGAAGTCCGCGCAGAACAAGGACGGCGGCTGGGGCTTCACCGCGGGCGGCGCCAGCGACGCGAACTCGACCTCCGTGGTGACCGGCGCGCTCGCCGCCGCGGGCCGGAAGCCCGGGGACGTCTCCCGGGACGGCAGGACCCCGTACGACGCCCTGGTGAAGCTGGCGATCCCCTGCGACGAGGACGGCGGCGGGGCCTTCGCCTACCAGCCGGACAAGAAGGGGGCGCTCGCGGCCAACGAGGACGCCACCGCGGCCGGTGTGCTGGGCGCCCTCGGCAAGGGCTTCGCGACGACGGCGGGCCGGGCCTCGGGCGGGACGGCGTGCACGGACGCCGAGCCGCCGACGGCCGGGGACGCGGCCCGCAACGGCGCGGCCCACCTCGCCGACACCCTGCACGGCACCCCGTACCTGAAGTCGGCGATGCCCGGCGCCAAGGACCAGCCCGACTACGGCAACACCGCCGACGCGGTCGTCGCGCTCGCCGCCGCGGGCCGGACCGACGCCACGAAGAAGCCCCTCGCCTGGCTGGAGAAGAAGTCCGCGGCGTGGGCGGCGAACTCCGGGCCCGCCGCGTACGCGCAGCTGATCTTCGCGGCGCACGCCACGGGAACCGACCCGCGCGCCTTCGGCGGGACCGATCTGGTCGAGCGCCTCGGCGCGACCGGCCCGGCGGCCGAGGCCGCCGAGCGCTCGGACGCCGCCGGCGACAAGAAGAAGGACAGTGACGAGGACAGCGGGCTCGGCGTCTGGTGGATCGTCGGTGTGGGCCTGGTCGCCGGTATCGGCGTGGGCTTCCTGATCAGCGGCCGCAACAGGAAGCAGCAGCTGTGAACCGGCGCGGTGCCGTCGCCTCGGTCCTCGCCGTGCTGCTCCTCGTGCTCGGCGGGGCCGGGCAGGCCCAGGCCGTCGGCTACCGCTACTGGTCGTTCTGGGACCTGACGGACGGCGCGTGGGCGTACGCCACGCAGGGGCCGTCGACCGCGCGGCCGTCCGACGGCGACGTGCAGGGCTTCCGGTTCGCGGTGAGCGAGGACTCCTCGCGGGCGGCGAAGCCGCGCGGCGACGCCGACTTCTCCTCGATCTGCGCCGGCACACCCGCGCGGGACGGCCGGAAGCGGATCGCCCTCGTCCTCGACTTCGGTACGGCCGCGGACGCGCCGTCCGGTGAGACACCGCCGCGCCCCCGCACCGCCTGTGCGCGGGTGCGCACCGACGCGACGACGGCCGAGGCGCTCGCCGCCGTCGCGAAGCCGCTGCGCTACGACGGCAACGCGCTGCTGTGCGCCATCGCGGCCTATCCGCGGACCGGCTGCGGCGAACCGGTCGCGGCCGGCGAACCGCGCGCCTCCGCCCGGCCCGGGTCCGCGTCCGGGTCCGGCTCCACCGACTCCGGCCCGTCGGTCGGCCTGCTCGCCGGTCTCGCGGCGGTGGCGGTCCTGGGGGCGGCGGCGGTCTGGCAGGCCCGGCGCCGCCGGGACTGATGTGAGGTGGGACCTTTGACGACGGACGAGAACGGCCGTCCCGTTCCCCCCACGGGCGCCCCTTCGCCCCCGCCCGGGGACGGCCGCACCCCGCCCCGGCCCGGACGGGCCGCGGACGCCGTCGCCGAACCGGAACAGCGGACCCCCCGCACCGAACGGAACCCGGGCCTCCCCGGCGACCCGAAGCGCCGGGGTGCCGTCACCGAGGACCGGGAGGCCCTCCGCGGACCGGCGCGGTGGGGCCCGCGCGGCGAGCGGACCCAGGAGGACCTCGGCGATCCGACGCGCCTGGGTGCCGGGGCCGGGAAGGACCGGAACGCCCTCGGAGGCCGTCCGCGTCGGCCGGGCGTGCTGCCCCGGCCCCGGCGGCACCTGTCCCCGGTGGCGCACCGCGGCAACGCCCTGCACCCGGGCGCCTGGTGGATCTGGGCCCTGGGCCTGGGCACCGCCGCCTCCCGTACCACCAACCCGCTCCTCCTCGCCCTGCTCATCGGCGTGGCCGGCTACGTCGTGGCCGCCCGCCGGACCGACGCGCCCTGGGCCCGTTCGTACGGCGCCTTCGTGAAGCTCGCCCTCGCCGTCCTGACCATCCGCCTGGCCTTCGCCGTGTTCCTCGGCTCCCCGGTCCCGGGTACGCAGGTCGTCCTCACGCTGCCCGAGGTACCCCTGCCCGGCTGGGCACAGGGGGTCCGCATCGGCGGCCGGGTCACCGCCGAAGGCCTGGTCTTCGCCCTGTACGACGGCCTGAAGCTGGCCACCCTGCTCATCTGCGTGGGGGCGGCGAACGCGCTCGCGAACCCGGCGCGGCTGCTCAAGTCGCTGCCGGGCGCGCTGTACGAGGCGGGCGTCGCCGTCGTCGTCGCGCTGACGTTCGCGCCGAACCTGATCGCCGACGTCCAGCGGCTGCGCGCGGCACGCCGGCTGCGCGGTCGCCCCGACCGGGGCCTGCGGGGGCTGCTGCACGTCGGACTCCCGGTCCTGGAAGGCGCGTTGGAACGCTCCGTCGCCCTGGCGGCGGCGATGGACGCGCGCGGCTACGGACGGACCGCCGAGGTCCCGGCCGCGGTCCGCCGCACCACCTCCGCCCTCACCCTGGGCGGTCTGCTCGGCGTCTGCGGGGGCACGTACGGCGTGCTGACCGCCGAGGGCGCGAGCTACGGACTGCCCGTGCTGCTCACCGGGCTGGCCGCGGCGCTCGGCGGCCTGTGGCTGGGCGGCCGCCGCTCCCTGCGCACGCGCTACCGGCCGGACGTCTGGGGCGTGCGGGCCTGGCTGGTCTCGGCCTCCGGGGTCGCGGTGGCCGGTCTGCTGATCCTGGCCGGCGCGCGCGACCCGGCGGCGATGCACCCCGGGATCGTGCCGCTGACCGCCCCCGCCCTGCCGCTGTGGCCCGCCGCCGCGATCCTGCTCGGACTGCTGCCCGCCGTCCTCGCGCCGACCCCGAAGGAGTCCTCATGATCCGCTTCGCGGACGTCTCGGTGACGTACGAAGGGGCGGCGGAGCCTACCGTCCGGGGCCTGGACTTCGAGGTCCCGGAGGGCGAACTGGTCCTGCTGGCGGGCCCGTCGGGGGTCGGCAAGTCGACCGTGCTGGGCGCGGTCGGCGGTCTGGTGCCGCACTTCACGGGCGGCACCCTGCGGGGCCGCGTCACCGTCGCCGGGCGGGACACCCGCACCCACAAGCCGCGCGAACTGGCGGACGTCGTGGGCACAGTGGGCCAGGACCCGCTGTCCCACTTCGTCACGGACACGGTCGAGGACGAACTGGCCTACGGGATGGAGTCGCTGGGCCTGGCCCCGGCCGTGATGCGCCGCCGCGTCGAGGAGACCCTGGACCTGCTGGGGCTGGCCGACCTGCGCGACCGCCCCATCGCCACCCTGTCCGGCGGCCAGCAGCAGCGGGTCGCCATCGGTTCGGTGCTCACCCCGCACCCCCAGGTGCTGGTCCTCGACGAGCCGACGTCCGCCCTGGACCCCGCCGCCGCCGAGGAGGTCCTCGCCGTCCTCCAGCGGCTCGTCCACGACCTTGGTACGACGGTGTTCCTGGCCGAGCACCGGCTGGAGCGGGTCGTCCAGTACGCGGACCGGGTCGTCCTGCTGCCCGCCCCGGGGGCCGCACCGGTCCTCGGCACCCCGGCCGAGGTGATGGCCGTCTCCCCGGTGTGTCCGCCCGTGGTGGAGCTGGGCCGGTTCGCCGGCTGGTCCCCGCTTCCGCTGACCGTGCGCGACGCCCGCCGGACGGCCGGCGCCCTGCGGGACCGGCTCGCGGCGCTCCCCCCGGCCGTCCGCGCGGTTCCGGCACCGGGGACGGCGCCGGACGCACCCGGCCCGGGGCCCGCCGCCCGCCGCCCCCGGTTCCTGCGCACGCGGACTCCTCACGCGCCGGCCGCTCCGGTCGCGGCGTCCGTGCGGGGTCTCGGAGTCCGCAGGGGCCGCGTGGAAGCGCTGCGGCGGGTGGACCTGACGGCCGCCCCCGGGGAGACCATCGCCCTGATGGGCCGCAACGGCGCCGGGAAGTCGACCCTGCTCTCCGCACTCGTCGGCCTGGTCGAGCCGTCCGCGGGATCGGTGCGGGTCGGCGGGTCGGTGCCGCACCGCACCGCGCCGCGCGACCTCGTGCGCCAGGTCGGTCTCGTCCCCCAGGAACCACGGGATCTGCTGTACGCCGACACGGTGGCCGCGGAGTGCACGGCCGCCGACCAGGACGCGGGCGCCGAGTCCGGCACCTGCCGCGGCCTGGTGGGCGAACTGCTCCCGGGCATCGGCGACGACACGCATCCCCGGGACCTGTCGGAGGGGCAGCGGCTGGCGCTGGCCCTGGCCGTCGTGCTGACCGCGCGCCCGCCCCTGCTGCTGCTCGACGAGCCGACCCGCGGCCTCGACTACGCGGCGAAGGCCCGGCTGGTCGCCGTGCTGCGCGCGCTGGCCGCGGCCGGTCACGCCATCGTGCTGGCCACCCACGACGTGGAGCTCGCCGCGGAGATCGCCCACCGGGTGGTGATCCTCGCCGACGGGGAGGTCGTCGCCGACGGCCCCACGGCCGAGGTGGTCGTCGCCTCCCCCTCCTTCGCCCCGCAGGTGACCAAGATCCTGGCGCCGCAGCGCTGGCTCACCGTCGCCGAGGTCCGGGGGGCCCTCGCGTGACCGGGTCCGAGGCCGCCGGCCGGCCGCAGGCCCGCGCCGTCCGGCTCGGCCCCCGCTCGGTCGCCGCCCTCGTCCTGGTCAGCGCGGTGGGCGTGGCCGGGTTCGGCTGGCCGCTCCTGGCCGGACCGGACTCCCAGGTGAACGCGCACGCCCAGGACGCGCCCTGGCTCTTCGCCGGCCTTCTCGTGCTGCTGGTCGCGGTCGTCGCCGCGACGATCTCCGAGTCCGGGCTCGGCCCCAAGGCGGTCGCCATGCTCGGCGTGCTGGCGGCGACCGGTGCCGCACTGCGGCCGATCGGGGCCGGGACCGCCGGGATCGAGCCGATGTTCTTCCTGCTGGTGCTCAGCGGCCGGGTGCTCGGCCCCGGCTTCGGCTTCGTCCTCGGGTCCGTGACCATGTTCGCGTCCGCCCTGCTCACCGGCGGGGTGGGGCCGTGGATGCCGTTCCAGATGCTCGCCATGGGGTGGTTCACGATGGGGGCCGGGCTGCTGCCGGGTCCCGACCGGCTGCGCGGGCGGGGCGAGCTGGCGATGCTCGCCGCGTACGGCTGCCTCGCCGCCTTCGCGTACGGCACCGTCATGAACCTGATGGGCTGGCCTTTCCTGGGCACCCTGGCCTCCAGCGTCGCCTTCGATCCGCACGACTCCCTGCACGCCAACCTCGTACGGTTCCTCGCCTACTGCGTGACCACCTCGCTCGGCTGGGACCTGGGGCGGGCCGTCGTGACCGTCGTCCTGACCCTCACCCTCGGCGCCCCCCTCCTCAGGGCGCTGCGCCGGGCCACCCGGCGGGCCGCCTTCGAGACCCCGGTCACCTTCCGGCCCTGACCCGCCGAGGCGCGGGTCACATCCGCCGGCCGCGCTCGGTGACGCCCGCGCACGCTCGGTCACCCCGGGAGTGAGCCGGCCCACAGGACGTTGGTCCTCTACGAAGCCGGGCCGTAGCGGAAACGGCTGACATGCACGCGTCGCCCAGCTCTCTGACCTGCCGTTTGAGAGCCCGATCACAGAAGGCACTTCTCCCCCGCATGCGACCACCACTAGTAAAAGGGGTCATTGCGGACGCCTGCCGGGCCTGTTTCTCTGGATGAGTCGCCAGGCGCCGACGTGCCCTCCCGGGCCGCGGCGCCGCCGTATGCCCGCCGCCTCCGTGCGGTCCGGCCTGCCGGCGCACTCCCCGCCCCCGACGAAAAGGTGCTTCGTGTCCGTCTCCGTCATCCGCCGCATCGCCTCCCCGAAGAAGGCCCTCACGACCGCCGCCGTGGCCGCCGCCGCGACCGGCATGGTGTTCGCCGCGGCTCCCGCCCACGCCGCGACCACCTCGGCCTCCTCCGCGCAGTCGATCGCGCACAAGATGATCCCGGACGCCGCGCAGTACAACGCGTTCAGCAAGATCGTCGAGCACGAGAGCGACTGGAACGTCACCGCCACGAACTCCTCGTCCGGCGCCTACGGCCTGGTCCAGGCCCTGCCCGGCAACAAGATGGCCACCAAGGGCTCCGACTGGAAGACCAGCGCCGAGACCCAGATCAAGTGGGGTCTGGACTACATGAACGACCGCTACGGCAGCCCGGTCGGCGCCTGGAACTTCTGGCAGAGCCACGGCTGGTACTGACCGGCCCCACCGGGACCACGACGTCCCACCGGACGCGCGCGCCCGCGACGCGGCGCCACCGGCACCCCCCGTACGCGAAGGCGGCGGCCCTTGATCCCCGGGCCGCCGCCTTCGCCATGCGCCGAGGCCGGGGAGACCGGCTCGCCGACCGTCCACGGAGGCGGGCGGTGGGGCGCCGCACGTCCGTGGACGCCGGGGTGTCGAGGCGCTCCTCGTCCGTGGACGCCGGAGCGCGGACGCGCCGCGCGTCCGCGGGCGCCCGAGCGCAGACGGCCACGCCCTCTCCCCCGCGCCCGGCACCCCGCGTCACGCCCCACGGCGCCGGTGAGCCTCGCCCCCGCACCCGGCTCCGCGGCACGGCCCGGCCCGCCTCACAGCCGCTGGATGATCGTCCCGGTGGACAGCGCGCCGCCCGCGCACATCGTGATGAGCGCGAACTCCTTGTCCCGGCGCTCCAGTTCGTGCAGAGCCGTGGTGATCAGCCGTGCCCCCGTCGCCCCGACCGGATGCCCGAGGGCGATCGCGCCGCCGTTGACGTTGACCTTCTCCAGGTCCTGCTCGAAGACCTGCGCCCAGCTCAGCACCACGGACGCGAAGGCCTCGTTGATCTCGACGAGGTCGATGTCCTTGAGGGACATGCCCGCCTTGCCCAGCACCGCCCGCGTCGCGTCGATCGGACCGTCCAGGTGGTAGTGCGGATCGGCGCCCACCAGCGCCTGGGCGACGATGCGGGCCCGCGGACGCAGCTTCAGCGCCCGCGCCATCCGCTTGGACGCCCACATCAGGGCACACGCGCCGTCGGAGATCTGGGAGGAGTTGCCCGCGGTGTGCACGGCGGTCGGCATCACCGGCTTCAGCCGCGCCAGGCCCTCCATGGTGGTGTCCCGCAGCCCCTCGTCCCGGTCGACCAGGCGCCACATGCCCTGCCCGGCCCCCTGCTCCTCCTCGGTGGTGGGCACCTGCACGGCGAAGGTCTCGCGCTTGAAGCGCTCCTCGGACCAGGCGTTCGCGGCCCGCTCCTGGGAGATGAGACCGAGCGAGTCCACGTTCTCGCGGGTCAGCCCGCGGTGCCGCGCGATGCGTTCCGCCGCCTCGAACTGGTTCGGCAGGTCGACGTTCGACTCCTCGGGGAAGGGCTTCCCCGGTCCGTGCTTGGACCCCGAGCCCAGCGGCACGCGGGACATCGCCTCGACTCCGCAGCTGATGCCGATGTCGATCACGCCCGCGGCGATCATATTGGCGACCATGTGCGAGGCCTGCTGCGAGGACCCGCACTGGCAGTCGACCGTCGTCGCCGCGGTCTCGTAGGGCAGGCCCATGGTGAGCCAGGCGGTGCGCGCGGGGTTCATGGACTGCTCGCCGGCGTGGGTCACCGTGCCGCCGACGATCTGCTCGACGCAGTCGGCGTGGATGCCGGTGCGGCCGAGGAGCTCACGATAGGTCTCGCCCAGGAGATAGGCGGGATGCAGATTGGCGAGCGCGCCGCCGCGCTTGCCGATGGGGGTGCGTACGGCTTCGACGATCACGGGTTCCGCGGCCATGGGGTCGTCCTCTCCTAAGGGCCTGCCCGGCGGACCTGGGCCCTGCTCACCCGCGCGGCGCGGGCGTCCCGGCCACCCGCCACGCTGAACTAGTACGCGTTCTAGTTCTGCGTGCAGTCTGCGGAGCCGAGGGTCCGGGCCGCAAGGGTCGTGCAGTCCCCGAAGTCGTGATCTGCACGAGTCCCGCACGCAATTGACGGTGCCGCACCCCTTGCCACTTGTAGAACCCGTTACTACCGTCACGGCACTCGCCGGCTTCTGATGGGCCGTCAGAATCCGGCCGTTCACCGCAGTACGCGCGAGACCTGGAGTTGCCGATGCCCTGTCCAGCGCTGCCCGACGGGTTCGACTTCACCGACCCCGATGTGCTGCACCACCGCGTGCCCCACCCGGAGTTCGCCGAGCTGCGCCGGGTCGAACCGGTCCACTGGGTCCCGCAGCGGCCCGGCATCGCCGGCTTCGACGACGACGGCTATTGGGCCGTCACGCGGCACGCGGACGTCAAGTACGTCTCCACGCACCCCGAGCTCTTCTCCTCCTGGGTCAACACCGCCATCATCCGCTTCAACGACCGCATCCAGCGCGAGCAGATCGAGGTGCAGCGGCTCATTCTGCTGAACATGGACCCGCCGGAGCACACCCGGGTCCGGCAGATCGTGCAGCGCGGATTCACCCCGCGAGCGATCCGCGCCCTGGAGGACGCCCTGCGCACCCGGGCGGGCCGGATCGTCGAGCGGGCGCTCGCGAACCCGGGGCCGGACGGCACCTTCGACTTCGTCACCCAGGTCGCCAGCGAGCTGCCCCTGCAGGCGATCGCCGAGCTGATCGGCGTCCCGCAGGACGACCGGGCGAAACTCTTCGACTGGTCCAACAAGATGATCTCCTACGACGACCCGGAGTTCGCGATCACCGAGGAGGTCGGCGCCGAGTCCGCCACCGAACTCATCTCGTACGCGATGAACATGGCCGTCGACCGCAAGCAGTGCCCGGCCGAGGACATCGTCACCAAGCTGGTCGCGGCCGAGGACGAGGGCAACCTGGCCTCCGACGAGTTCGGCTTCTTCGTCCTGGTGCTGGCCGTCGCGGGCAACGAGACGACCCGCAACGCCATCACCCACGGCATGCACGCCTTCCTCACCCACCCCGACCAGTGGGAGCTCTACAAGAGCGAGCGGCCGGCCACCACCGCAGAGGAGATCGTGCGCTGGGCCACGCCCGTGGTCTCCTTCCAGCGCACGGCGACCCAGGACGTCGAACTGGGCGGCAGCCGCATCAGGAAGGGCGACCGCGTCGGCATCTTCTACTCCTCGGCCAACAACGACCCGGAGGTCTTCGACCGCCCCGAGGTCTTCGACATCACCCGAGACCCGAATCCGCACCTCGGCTTCGGCGGGGGCGGCCCGCACTTCTGCCTCGGGAAGTCCCTGGCCACCCTGGAGATCGACCTGATGTTCCGCGCCATCGCCGACGCGATGCCGGACCTGCGCATCGCCGGTGACCCGCGCCGGCTGCGCTCCGCCTGGCTGAACGGCGTCAAGGAGCTGCGGGTCACCCACGCGTAGGGAGGTGCCGTCCGGATCCCGCCGGGCGGCACCTCCGAGCGACCGGACCGGCGTCCTCCCGGCACCGCCGGCCCGGCCCCGGGGAGGCAGGGACACCCCACGCCCGCCCCTGTCTCCCCGGCCCGGCCGGCCCGGGCCGCCCCGGCCGGCGGGCTCACCGGCCGGCGGGTGCGGACGGACCGCTCGTGCGCGTCCCCGGCAGGTGGCAGCGCCCCGGGCGGGCGTACAGGACGATCTGCGCGCCCTTGGCCCGACGGCGCTCGCACTCGACGAAGTAGCGCGCCAGCACCGAGCGTTTGACCGCCTCGTGCGGAAAGCCGTCCAGCGGCTGACCCGGCGGGTCCATGAGGGCGACGACGCGGGAGCGGCCCAGGATGCGCCGGAGGACGGCGTCCGCGGGCAGTTCGACGCCTTCGAGGGTCCGCGAGGCCACCGGCGACTCGCGCAACGCGAGATCGTCCAGCCCGCGGTACTCGCGCGGACGGGACAGGGCCCACTCCCGCCGCCGCGCGGGCATGAACAGCAGACCGTCCCCCTCGGAGGACATCGCCGCCACGGCCGCGGCGATCTCGGTGACATCGTCCTTGCGGCTGCCGGGGGTGCGCATCTGCCAGGTGACGGGGACGAGCGCGGCCACGAGGAGGGCCACCGCGGTCCACAGCGCCACGGGGCCGCCCACCGCGCGGCGGCGCCGTCCCGGGCCGGGCGGGCGTGCCGCCAGGCCTTCGAGGCCGCCCGCCACCAGCAGGGCCAGCCCGATGTTGGAGTACAGGACGTACCGGTCCAGGTAGACGGGGTCGTGCAGGGACGCGAGGAGCAGGGCCGCGGTGGGGACGAGCAGCAGCGGCAGGGCCAGCTCGGGCAGTCCCACGCCGGACGCGCGGTGTCCCCGCGGGGCCGTCCTGGCCCCGGTCACGCCGATCAGCGCCGTGACGCCGATGACGAGCCAGTCGCGCGGCGTGGGCATGCCGATCCAGGAGACCTGCTGGGACTGGCCGAGGGTCACGGCGCCGAGCGGCAGCACGGCGGCGGCCGCCCCCGCCGCCGCGACCGCCCACCGGCGCCGCACCTCCTGGGGGACGGCGGAGACGGACATCGTCACCCCGTGCGCCAGGAGGCACAGGAAGGCGAACTCGTGCAGGTACGACGCGACGACCACCGAGGCGCCGTACGCCGTCCACACGGCCGGGGCGGGCCGCCGCAGCCCCACGACGAGCAGATACGTGGCCAGCGCCACGAAGGCCGCGACGAGCGCGTACGACCGCCCTTCCTGGGCGTACATCTGGACCACCGGGGTCAGCGCGAAGGCCGCCCCGGCGAGCGCCCCGGCGCGCGCTCCGGACATCCTCGTCCCCAGGACGGCGACGATTCCGGCGCAGACACTGGACGCCACCACCGAGGGGAGCCGCAGCGCCAGGAGCCCGCCGTCCCAGACGGAGAACACCGCGTGCATGAGGAAGTAGTAGGCGCCGTGCACCGCGTCCGCGTGGTGCAGCAGTCCCCGGATGCCGGCGAGACTGCGATGGGCGACCTGGTGGGTGACGGACTCGTCGCGCCACATCGAGCCGCCGCGGGACACCCCGGCGAGGTTGAGGGCCAGCGCGCCGAGCGAGACGAGCACGAACACGCGCGCGGATACCCGCGTCCGGCCGCCCGGGTCGCGCGCCGGTGCCTCCGGAGCCGCCTCCGTTCCGGCTCTCCCGATGGCCACGCACACCCCTCCTCGGCTCCTGCACACACCGGAACACGGGGGGCGCCCCGCCACGGACCCCGTCACTGTAGGCGGCGGACCGCCGGTCTCCTCCCGCACCGCGCCGCGAACTGCCTCCGCCCGCACGGCAGTCGGGCGTGTCGTGTCCGCCCGCTCACGGCCGGGAGCGCTCGCGCCGGAGCCGTCGGGCGTCCTCCGTCCCGGGCCGCCCCGGCGCGCTCCCCCCGCCGGGCGGGACGGCGGTCCGGGGCCCGGACAGCAGATGGGTCAGACCGAACCCCGCCGCCACCACCAGCGCCCCGCCGGCCGCGTCCAGTACCCAGTGGTTGCCGGTGGCGACGATGGCGGCCAGCGTGCACAGCGGGTGGAGCGTGCCGAACGCCTTCATCCACCGGGTGCGGGCGAGGACGACCACCACGACACCGCACCACAGCGACCAGCCGAAGTGCAGCGAGGGCATCGCCGCGTACTGGTTGGTGAGCGCGGTGAGCGTGCCGTAGTCCGGCCGGGAGAAGTCCTGCACCCCGTGGACCGTGTCGACGACGCCCAGTCCCGGCATCAGCCTCGGTGGGGCGAGCGGGTAGAGCCAGAACCCGACGAGTGCGAGCAGGGTCGCGAAGCCGAGCGCCGAGCGGGCCCAGCGGTAGTCGGCGGGACGGCGGGCGTAGAGGACCCCGAGGACGGTCAGCGGGACGACGAAGTGGAACGACGTGTAGTAGAAGTCGAAGAAGGCCCGCAGCCAGTCGACCGTCACGACGGCGTGGTTGACGCCGAGTTCGACGTCGAGGCGCAGGGCCCGCTCCAAGGCGAGGATCTGGTCGCCGTGGTGCTCGGCCAGGCCCCGGCCGCCCGCGTTGGTCCCGCCGGTCGCGGCCAGCCTGACCTGCTGGTACGCGGCGTAGCCGACCCGGATCAGGAGCAGTTCGAGCAGCAGGTTCGGCCGGGTCGGCAGCCGGCCGGGGAACGGCAGCAGCGGGACCCCGCGGGGCCGGGAGGGCAGCGGAGCCGGGTGCCCGGTGCCGGCCGGGGCCCGGTGGGAGGGGGAGCCGAGGGGCAGGAACGGGACGGCGCAGGCGGCGGCCAGCGCGGCCAGCAGCACCACGTTCTCCTGCAGCGGGTGGAGCACCGTCAGATTCGGCAGCAGTATCGGCGCGGGCAGCGTCATCACCAGGACGACGGTCACCGGCCACACGTACCGGTCCGCGGCCTTGCGCCCGACCCGGCCGACCACCACGAGCAGCACCCAGAGCAGCTGGTGCTGCCAGGTCGTGGGCGACACGGCGACGGCGACGCAGCCGGTGATCGCCACGGCGAGCAGCAGCTGGCCGTCGCGGGCGTACCGCACGGCACGGCGCAGGCCGACGACGGCGACCGCCGCACCGAGGACCAGGAAGAGGCCGATCTCCGGCGGCCCCGTCGGGCCGAGGCGCAGCAGCGCGCCGTGCAGGGACTGGTTGGCGAGGCCGTCGGCGGGGCCGCCGAGCCCGGCACCCGCCAGGTGGTGCACCCAGTACGTGGACGAGTCGTGCGGCAGCGCGGCCAGGGCGAGCCCGGTGCAGGCGGCGAACGTGGCACCGGCGGAGAGGGCGGCCCGTCTGCGTCCGGTGCACCACAGCAGCGGGGTGAAGAGCAGCACGGTCGGCTGGAGGGCCGCGCCGAGGCCGATCAGCACTCCGCTCGCGCGCTGCCCGCGTACGGCGAAGCAGCCGAGGAGGACGAGCAGGACCGGCATGACGCTGGTCTGGCCGAGGTGGAGGGTGTTGCGCACCGGCAGCGACAGCATCAGCAGGCTGATCGCGACGGGCGCGGCGAGCAGCCGGGTGCGTCCGGTCACCGGCGGCGGCAGGGCGCGCGCCACGACGAGGCCGAGCGCGACCACCAGCAGCAGCGTGGCGAAGGTCCAGCCCCAGCCCAGCGCTTGTTCAGCCGAACGAGTGAGGGGCTTGAGGACGAGTCCCGCGAAAGGGGTGCCGGTGAACCGGGTCGAGTCGTAGAGGGACCCCTTCACGTGCAGGACGCCGTGGGGGCCGACCCAGGTCTCCAGGTCGGTCAGCCGCTCGCCCCGGGGGGTGCCGAGGACGGCGACGAGCTGGCGTACGGCCAGCACGGCGACGATCAGCCAGAGGCCCGCGCGGGCCGCCTCCAGCCGTGCTCCCGTGGTCCCGGTCGTCCCAGGTCCGAAGGCATCTCCCGACCGTCCTCCGTGCTCCGCATTCGCCACGCCGCGTCTGCCTCCCGCCCGGTCGGTCCCGCCGGTCTGTCCCTGTCCGCACCCCCGTGGGCCTCGCACCGCCCCCGGGAAAGACGCAGTCGGGCTCGGCTCCGCCGGGCAACTGCGCCGCATTTGTCCGGATGACGATAGTGCGCCCGGAGTCCGGTTCCTCCCGCTTGCGCGACAAAGGTCACAGGCGGTCGCCCCGCAGACCGGTCCCCGCGCCGCCGTCCTGCCTGCTTATGCGCCGTTCATGCGCGGTGCGCGGCCGGTCGTGCACCACACGTAAGGGTGAGACCTGCACCTATGGTCGTTTTTCGGCCCGCTGCGACCGGGCCGTGTCCCTGTCCCCGTCGAAAGGCAGGCGAGCGGAACCTTGCCGACCGTCACCCCCCTCACTCCCGTCCCCTCCGCCGCACCTCCGGGCCCCGACCGGGCGGGGGTCACCGTGACCGACCCGGCCCTGGTCAGGCGCGCCGTGAAGGCCGCCGCGCTGGGCAACGCGATGGAGTGGTTCGACTTCGGCGTCTACAGCTACATCGCGGTGACGCTGGGCAAGGTGTTCTTCCCGTCGGGCAGTCCGACCGCGCAGCTGCTCTCCACCTTCGGCGCCTTCGCCGCGGCCTTCCTGGTGCGCCCCCTCGGCGGCATGGTCTTCGGACCGCTCGGCGACCGGGTCGGCCGCCAGAAGGTCCTCGCCCTCACGATGATCATGATGGCGGCGGGTACCTTCACGATCGGCCTCATCCCGTCGTACGCGACCCTGGGTGTCGGCGCGCCCCTGCTGCTGCTCGTCGCCCGGCTGGTCCAGGGCTTCTCGACCGGTGGCGAGTACGCCGGAGCCTCCACCTTCATCGCCGAGTACGCGCCCGACCGCCGGCGCGGCTTCTTCGGCAGCTGGCTGGAGTTCGGCACGCTGGCCGGTTACATCGGCGGCGCGGGCCTGGTGACCGTGATGACCGCCCTGCTCTCCGCCGAGGACCTGCTCTCCTGGGGCTGGCGCGTCCCGTTCCTGATCGCGGGCCCGATGGGGATCATCGGCCTCTATCTGCGGATGCGGCTGGAGGAGACGCCCGCGTTCGCGGCGGAGCTGGCCAAGGCCTCGAAGAAGGAGCACGACCGCCCGAAGGTCCCGCTGCGCGAGATGGTCGCGGGCCAGTGGAAGGCGCTGCTGCTCTGCGTGGGGCTGGTCCTGGTCTTCAACGTCACCGACTACATGCTGCTGTCGTACATGCCGAGCTATCTGACCAGCGAGCTGAAGTACGACGAGACGCACGGCCTGCTGGTCGTGCTCGGTGTGATGGCGCTGATGATGGCGGTGCAGCCCTTCGCGGGCGCGCTGACCGACCGGGTGGGCCGACGACCGGTGATCGCCGCCGGCTGCCTGGGCTTCCTCGCGCTGTCCGTCCCGGCCGTCCTGCTGATCCGCCAGGGCAGCCTGCTCGCGGTCGCGCTCGGCATGGGCGCGCTCGGCCTGCTCCTGGTCTGCTTCACCTCGGCGATGCCCGCGGCGCTGCCCGCGCTGTTCCCGACGAAGGTCCGCTACGGCTCGCTCTCCATCGGCTTCAACGTCTCCGTCTCGCTGTTCGGCGGGACCACCCCGCTGGTGGTCACCGCCCTCATCGGGGCGACCGGGAACATGATGATGCCCGCCTACTACATGATGGCCGCCGCCGTGATCGGTGGCGTGGCGGTGTGGTTCACGGCCGAGTCGGCGGGCCGCCCGCTGCCCGGTTCGGCCCCGTCCGTGGAGCCCGCCGAGCGCTGACGCCCCGCGAGCGGGTGCGCGGCCCCACGGAGCCGGGCACCCCGATCCGCGGTACCGCCCGGCGCCTCCCCGCCGCCGGTGCCCGTCCCGGGAACCGATCGGCGTACCGGGACGGGCCGCACCGGAAAAGGACGCTGACAACGGCCCGGCACGCCGCTAGATTCGCCTCAGGATCTAGTTAGGTCGTCTAACTAGGCGCACGAAAGGCGTGGTGCATGAGCGAGGCTCGGGTCTGGGACGCGGTCGACGACTACTTCACCGAACTCCTCTGCCCACCCGACGAGGCGCTGACGGCCGCGCTGGCCGACAGCGACGCCGCCGGGCTCCCCGCCATCAACGTCGCACCCAACCAGGGCAAGCTCCTCCAGCTCCTCGCCCGGGTCCAGGGCGCCCGGCGCATCCTGGAGATCGGCACGCTCGGCGGCTACAGCACGATCTGGCTGGGCCGCGCGCTCCCCGCCGACGGCCGGCTGGTCACCCTCGAATACGACGCGGCGCACGCCGAGGTCGCCCGCCGCAATCTCGCGCGCGCCGGTCTCGGTACGCTCGCCGAGGTCCGTACGGGCCCCGCTCTGGAGTCGCTCCCCGCGCTCGCCGCCGAACACCCCGAGCCGTTCGACCTCGTCTTCATCGACGCGGACAAGGTCAACAACCCGCACTACGTCGAGTGGGCCGTCGAGCTCACCCGCCCCGGCAGCCTGATCGTCCTCGACAACGTGGTGCGCGGCGGGAAGGTCACCGACGCGGGCAGCGCCGACCCGAGCGTCCGGGGCACCCGGGCCGCCCTCGAACTGATCGCCGCGCACCCGAAGTTGAGCGGCACCGCCGTCCAGACCGTGGGCAGCAAGGGCTACGACGGCTTCGCGCTGGCCCACGTGCTGGCCTGACCGGGTCAGGCCTCGTGGTAGAAGCCGACGTTCACGCTGCGCGGGCCGGTGCGGTCCTGGATGACCAGTTCGCCGGACCCGCCGCCGGGCAGCCTGGCCGTCCCGCCGTACGGGAGCGCCTGCGGCGGCAGGCCGGCCAGCGTCAGGCGCACCTCGGACGAGGGGTCGGGATGCGAACCGCGCAGCCAGGTCACCTGCCAGGTGCCGTCCGGCCCGCACAGGAACTCCAGGTGGACCCGCGAGACGAACAGCCAGTCGTCGGGCGTCGCCAGCCGGCACACGGCCTTGTCCCTGCCCACCCGCAGCACGGCGCCCGGGTCGCTGGGCGCGTCGGCCATCAGCATGCCGGCCGTCGCCCCGGCGTCCGCCCCGGAGACCGAGGCCATGGTGAGTTCGAGCACGTGCGCTCCTTAAGAGGCTCAGCTGTCCGTCCGTCCCTGCGCGAGGCGTCGTCGACGCACCGCCGCCGCATGATAATTCGCCACGGGAGCGGCCGGGTGGCGTCCGGCACAATGGACGCATGACCGAGCGAAAGCCACCTGGTGTCAGCTTCGAGTCCTGGGTCGACAAGCAGATCCGCGAGGAGGAGGCGCGCGGGGAGTTCACCGAACTCGCGGGTGCCGGCCGGCCCCTGCCGGCGGTCACCGACGCTCCGTACGACGAACTGTGGTGGGTCAAGCAGAAGATGGCCCGCGAGGGCCTGTCGGTGCTGCCGCCCACGCTGGCCCTGCGCAAGGAGGCCGAGGACGCTCTCGTGGCGGCAGCGGCGGCCCCCTCGGAGCGGGCCGTGCGGCGGATCGTCGAGGACGTCAACGCCAAGATCCGCGAGATCATGTTCAAGCCGCCGCCGGGTCCGCCGCTCGGCCTCAAGCCGTACGACGTCGAGGCGATCGTCCGCGACTGGCGTGAGCGCCGGGAGAGCTGACCGCCGCACGACCGAGGCCGCGTCCCGGAACATGGTCCGGGACGCGGCCTCCTCGTCCGCCGTGCGTGGTGCGCGGCGCGCTCAGCTGTGCAGCAGCCGCTCCGTCATCTCGCGGTAGTCCCGCAGGGCCAGCCGCAGCTGCTCGGTGTCGGTGGCCGTGCCCTTGCCCTCGCCTGCGGACTGCCAGGAGGACCGGAGCGTGCGGCGCCGCTGGGTGATCGCGTCGGTGAACCGCGCGGCGACCTCCTCCAGGACGTGGTCGGCCTCCTCCACGGACGCCCGGGGCTCGTCGACGAACCCGCCGACGGCGTGCTGGAGCCGCAGGGCGAGCTTGTCGCTCTCCTCGTGCGGCAGCAGCGGAGCACCGCTGCCGCGGCCCTCCTCGTGGGTGCCCGCACGCGCCGTTCCGCCGACGCCCTCGCGGGCCGCCGCGGCGGTGCCGCGCGCCTTGCCGGTGAGGCCCTCGCCCTCCGTACGGCCGAGACCCTCACCCGTCGTGCGGCCGCCGTCGGCCGCCGGAATGCCCGCACCCTCGTGCGGCGTCCTGGTCCGGCCCTCGCCCGCCGCCCCGGCGCGCTCGCCGGTGCCCGTCACGGAGCCCGCCCCGGTTTCGCCGGAGCCCTCGCGCCAGGCGGTCGCCGCGCTCCCGCGGTCCGCCCCGGCGCCGAGTCCGTCACCGCGGGGAGCCGTCCCCGCGCCCTGCGCGCCCGTCCCGGGGCTGGTGCCGGGCGTGCCGCCCGGTACACCGGCGGACTCGCGCGCCGCGGCCGTCTCCCGGGCGTCGGCGGTCTCCCGGCCGGTGGCGGCGTCGCCCACGCCCTTGGGGTCCAGCCGTCCCTCACGGTCGGGCGTTCCGGGCGCGGTGACGTCGGCGCCCGGGCCCTCGGACCCTCGGACCGTCCCCCGGCGCTCCGCGCCCTCGCCTCGTGTCACATCTGCCATTTTCGTCAACTTCCCTTCGCGTGGCGCCGGTTGAAGGTCCACGGCACGTGAGTGCGGGTGCCGGTACGAGCCGTGTCCGACTGCTCGGCGGTCGTCCTCGCACCGTCGGTGCCGGCGTCGGTGTCCGCGCGGTGGCGGACCTCGTCCTTGCGGGCAGGTGTCACCAGCTCCTCGAAGAGGGCGCGGGCCTCGATCAGGGCCTCACGCAGCTCCTCCGTGCCGGTGCCGTTCCCGGTGGCGCCGTCGGCACGTGTGTGCGCCGCGCTGTGCACCCGCCGGTATCCGTGGACGTGGTGGGCGTGGTGCACGGAGAGCGCCTCGAGCTGCTCCTCGTAGCGGCCGTGGTCGGGGAAACCCCGGGCCCCGGCCACCTCGCCGAGCAGCCGGTCCGCCTCGGCCACCGCTTCGCGCGGCGAGTCGACGAAGCGCTCCTGGACGGCGGCCCAGCGGGCCGCGTACTGCTCGCGCGCCGCGGGCTCCAGCGGCTGCTCGCGGAGCGAACCGTGCCGCTTCACCCGCTCGGTGAGGTCGCGTTCGGCGGCCCGGGTGTCTCCGTCGTGCCGGGCGACGGCACGGTCGTACTCGGGCCCGAAGCGACGCTGGAGGCTGCGCCCGCCCTGCGGCCTGCGGGCGAGAAGAGTCAGGACGGCCGCGACAAGGGCCACGGCCGCCACGATCACGATCAAAGCGATGATCACGCCTGTGGACATGGGTGCCTTCCGAAGTTTTCGACCCAACGGGCCGGTTCTTCGTCCGGGTTGCCGCGAAAGCCGCTCCTCAAACGGCGCCCGGCCCCGCGGTCCCGGCGACCGGTCCCACCGGCACGACGCGCCCCTCGCCCCCCGGGGCGCCGGCCCGGAGCGCCCGTCCGCGGGCCTTAATCGCTTGCGGCCGGGGTGCGGGACGCCGCGACAATGACCGGCATGACCCGTACGCCCTCCGCCTGGACCGTCGCACCGGAGCCCTTCGACTCGCCCGCCGCCGCGGCGCTCTGGCGGGCGTACTACACGGAGGTCAGCGACCGCTGGTACCTGCTGCACGAGGGGCACCGCACCGACCCCGCCGAGCTGGAACGGGAGATCGCCGCCGACCGCGGGGACTACCTGGCGCCGCCCCGCGGCACGCTGCTGCTGGCACGGTACGAGGGCGAACCGGCCGGCACCGCGGGCGTGCGGATGACGGACGCGACGACGGCCGAGCTGAAGCGGGTCTTCCTCCGGGAGGAGCGGCGCGGGCTGGGCGGTGCCGCGCTCCTGGTGGGTGCCGCCGAGGACGCGGCCCGCGCGCTCGGCGCCGAGCGGATCGTGCTCGACACCCGCAGCGACCTGACGGCGGCCCGGGCCCTGTACGCGCGCCTCGGGTACCAGGAGACGGAGCGGCACAACGACGAGGAGTACGCGGAGCACTGGTTCACGAAGAAGCTGCCGGCCTGACGTCGCCCCCGGGAGCGGACGAGGCGCCGGCCGGTCCGGGGAGCGTCAGGCCACCACCCGGCTGTGGTCCCGTTCCGTCGGACCTTGCGGGCGCTCCTGGTCGGAGCCGCACAGCTCGGCGTTGAGTTCCTCGACCAGCCGGACCAGGTCGGTGGGGCGGTCCGGTCCCCACCAGTCGCCGAGCAGCTCCGCCAGGGACTCCTCGCGGGCCCGGGCCAGCCCCGCGGCGACCTCGCGGCCTTCGTCGGTGAGCAGCAGCTCGACTCCCTCGCGGCGGGCGAGGCCGCCCCCCTCGGCCTGGCGGGCCGCGGCCATCACGATGTCCAGCGGCACCGCGCTGTGCTCGGCGAGCACTGCCGGTTCCTCCCTGCCGTGCCGTCTGATGCGCAGCAGCAGCCAGCTCGTGGCGGGGAGCAGGTCGTAGCCCGCCCGTGCGGTGATCTTCTCGTAGATCTCGCGCCGCCCCTCGCGGGACCCGAGGACCGACAGGGCCCGGCAGACCTCGTCGTGCGAGGACCGCTCGACCGGGTTGCTGGCCAGCGTCTGGGTGGCGTCCGGTGCCGTGACGGAGACCCGCAGCCGGTCCTCGCGCAGGAACCAGGCGAGCAGAAACCCGACCAGCGCGACCGGGACGGCGTACAGGAACACGTCGGTGATCGCCGAGGCGTACGCGTGCAGGACGGGTGTCCGCAGCGAGGAGGGGAGCTCGGCGATGCCCTTCGGGTCGGCCTTGAGGCTGTCGACACCGAGACCGCCGGGAAGCTGCCGTCCGCTCAGCGCGGCGGTCAGCTTGTCGCCCAGCCGGCTCGCGAACACGGTGCCGAAGATGGCGACGCCGAACGAGGCGCCGATCGAGCGGAAGAAGGTGGCGCCCGAGGTGGCGACCCCGAGGTCCTCGTAACCGACCGCGTTCTGCACGATCAGCACCAGGACCTGCATGACCAGTCCGAGTCCCAGACCGAAGACGAAGAAGTACGCGCTCATCTCGCCGGTGCCGCTGTTCTCGTCGAGCTGGTGCAGCAGGAGCAGTCCGAGCGCCGTGATCGCCGTGCCCGCGACCGGGAACACCTTCCAGCGGCCGGTGCGGCTGACAATCTGGCCGGAGAGGGTCGAGGAGATCAGCAGGCCGAACACCATCGGCAGCATGTGCACGCCGGACAGGGTCGGCGAGACGCCCTGGACGACCTGGAGGAAGGTCGGCAGATAGGTCATCGCGCCGAACATGGCGAAGCCGACGACGAAGCTGATGACGGCCGCGAGCGTGAAGGTGCGGATGCGGAACAGCTTCAGCGGCAGGACCGGTTCGGCCGCTCTGCGCTCCACGGCGACGAAGGCCACCGCCAGCACCACGGCGAGCACGGCGCACCCGATGAGCTGCGGCGAGCTCCAGCCCCACGTGGTCCCGCCGAGCGAGGCGACCAGGATCAGGCAGGTCGCGACCGCGGCGATGAGCAGCGTGCCCAGGTAGTCGATGACATGGCGGGCGGCGCGGTGCGGGATGTGCAGGGCCGTGGCGATCACGGCGAGGGCGACCACGCCGACGGGCAGGTTGACGTAGAAGACCCAGCGCCAGCTCAGGTGCTCGGTGAAGAGCCCGCCGAGCAGCGGCCCGAGGACACTGGTCGCACCGAAGACCGCACCGAACAGCCCCTGGTACTTGCCGCGTTCGCGGGGCGACACGAGGTCGCCGACGATCGCCATGGACAGCACCATCAGCCCGCCGCCCCCCAGCCCCTGGAGCGCGCGGAAGCCGATGAGCTGCGGCATGTTCTGCGCCATGCCGCACAGCGCGGACCCGATCAGGAAGATCACGATCGCCGCCTGGAACAGCTTCTTGCGGCCGTACTGGTCGCCGAGCTTGCCCCACAGGGGGGTCGCCGCCGTCGAGGCGAGCAGATACGCGGTGACGACCCAGGACAGGTGCTCCAGACCGCCGAGTTCGCTGACGATGGTCGGCAGGGCGGTCGACACGATCGTCTGGTCGAGCGCCGCCAGCAGCATGCCGAGCAGCAGGGCGCCGATCGACACGAGAACGCTGCCGTGCACATGCTCCTCGGTGGACGGGCTCCCGTCCGCCACGGCCGCGTCCGTGCCCTGCGCGTCGCCGGTCATACGGACCTCCCAGGGGCCCCGACGTCTCGGTCTCCCTCCATCGTGGTCGGTGTGACCGCTTATGGCCTGTTGAGTCCTCGCCGGGGCCCGGAATCCCGGGGGGACCGGGAACACCCTGTGAAGAAGGTCTGGATACTCTCTGGAGGTCGTGAGGGGGAGGGACCACACGTGAGCGGATCCATGGGGCACGTCTGCCCGGAGTGCGGAACGCGCCGGGAGCCGGACGGTACGCCGTCCTGCGCCTGCGGGCGGCGGGCGTCGGACGCGCTGCGCGACGCCCGTACGGCGGAGGCCGCCGCGGCGGAGGACTTCGACCCGCTGCGCATCCGCCCCTACGTGGAACTCGGCAAGGCGTCCCGGGACGCCGACGGCGGTGCCGTGGGCGCGGACGCCGCCGGTGCCGAGCCGCCGGCCGCGCGGGCGCTGCCCCTGCCCCCGGAGGAGCCCGCCGAACGGACGATGCCGCTGAAGGCGGTGGCGCCCGCGCCGGAGGACGTCCGGCTGTTCCAGGACCCGGCACCCGGGCCCGCCACCGAGCCGCCGGCCGGTGAGCGGCCGCGGCGCCGCCGTACCGCGCTGCTGGTGGTGGCCGGCGCCGTCGTGGCCGTCGTCGCCGCCGCAGGGCTGGCGAGCGGCGTGCTCTCGTACGACACACCCGAACGGGACGGCGCGCTGCCGGACGCCGGCCGGGTGAGCGTGCCGCAGAAGCCGTCGGCCGGGGCCGCCTCGTCGCCGGCCCGGAGCACGTCGTCGGCGCCGTCCGCCTCGGCCGGCCCTTCGGCGTCGGAGAGCGCGAGCCCCTCGCCCTCGGCCTCGTCGGCGAGCCCGTCGGCGACCCCGTCCCGGTCGAAGAGCCCCGAGGAGACCCCGACGACCGCGCGCGCCACCGGCACGGTGCGGCCCCCGTCCGACGCTCCCGACGAACTCCGCGCCGAGATCCTCAGGCGCGGCGACAAGGGCCCCGAGGTCGCCGAACTCCAGCTCCGGCTGCGGCAGTTGGCCCTGTACAACAGTGAGATCAACGGCAACTTCGGCCGCCAGGTCGAGGACGCCGTACGCCGCTACCAGTGGGCCCGCGGGATCGGCGCCGACGAGTGGGGCGTGTACGGCGCGGCCACCCGGACCCGTCTGGAGTCGGAGACGTCGGAACCCTGACCGGGGGAACGCCCGGGGTTCACCCCGGGGGGACGCATCGACTCCGCACACGCCGGACACGCGTGGCCGGACACCGGCACCGCCGGCCGTCCGGCCACGCCACGTCGCGGGGGGGGTGCCGTCTCAGCCGATGTGCAGCCGGATCGATCCGTCCGCCACGGCCTCGACCCGGACCCGGGTGAGGTCGTCGACCAGGGCGTCGGGCCGGTGGACGGCGGCCCGGGGCCCCACCCCGACGACCCGCATCCCGGCGGCCTTGCCCGCGGCGATACCGGCCCCGGAGTCCTCGAAGACGACACAGTCCTCGGGCGCGACGCCCAGTTCGGCGGCGCCCTTGAGGAAGCCCTCGGGGTCCGGCTTGCTCGCGCCGACCGACTCGGCGGTGATCCGCAGCTCGGGCAGCTCCAGCCCCGCGGCGGCCATCCGCGCGCCGGACAGGCCCACGTCGGCGGAGGTCACCAGTGCGTGCGGGAGCCCGGCGAGCGAGGCGAGGAACGCGGCGGCGCCCGGCACCTCGAGGACGCCGTCCATGTCGGCGGTCTCCTCGGCGAGCATGCGGGCGTTGTCCGCGTGGTTCTGCTCCATGGGCCGGTGCGGGAGCAGGACCGCCATCGAGGCGTAGCCCTGGCGTCCGTGGACGACCTTCATGACCTCGTCCCCGTCGAGCCCGTGCCGGTCGGCCCAGCGCCGCCAGCAGCGCTCGACCACGGCGTCGGAGTTGACGAGGGTGCCGTCCATGTCGAGCAGGAGGGCGCGGGCGGTCAGAACGGTGGTGGCCGTCATCGGCATGCTCCAAAACGCGGAAGAGGGAGCCGCGCGCGGCCCCCGGGGACAAGGCGGCCCCGCCCGCCGGTCAGGGAGTGCGGGCGGGAGCCACTTTGTTCCTTCACGATACAAAACAAGAGGCCCTTCACGCCACCGCCCCTGACCAGGGCGTTCTCCGCGCACCGGCCCGGAGGGCCGGAACGGAGGCCCGGAAGGGGGACGACGGCCCGACGCGGCCGGCTCATCCCGCCACCGCCTCGTACAGGCTCCACACACCGAGCGCCAGCATGAGCAGGGCCGCGATCTTGGTGATGAGCGAGAGCGGCACCCGCTTCATCAGGGCCTTGCCGCCCACGATGCCGAGCCCGGCCACCGCCCACAGCGCGAGGACCGCGCCCAGGCCGACGGAGAGCGGGTCGTCGTACCGTGCGGCGAGGTTCGCCGTCATGATCTGGGTGAGGTCGCCGAACTCGGCGACCAGGATGAGCATGAAGCCGGCTCCCGAGACCTTCCAGAAGGTCTGGTTCTCGGGCTTGCGGACCTCCTCCTCGTCCTCGTCCTTCTTCATCAGCAGCACCGCGGCGCCGCCCAGGAAGAGCACGCCGGTGACCGCGTGCAGGATCTGCTGCGGCAGCAGGGTCAGCACGCTGCCCGCCGCGACGGCGAGCGCCACATGGAGGGCGAAGGCCGCGGCGACACCGGCGAAGACGTACGAGGCGCGGTAGCGCGTGCCGAGTACGAGTCCGGCGAGCGCGGTCTTGTCCGGCAGCTCGGCCAGGAAGACGACGCCGAAGACGAGCGCCATCACGCTGAAGCTGATCAATGTTCCTCAATCGGTCGGGGCCGCCCCACCGAGAGTGCTGTGAACTGCGCTGCGACACCTCGGCACGGCAGCACACGCGGACACCCGCACGAGGACGCACGGGCGGTGCACTGCTTGCCGAAGGTCTCGCTGGCCGGCCTCTGGAACGAGGCCTGCCTCCGGGCGCCGGCTCAGGCGAGCTGAGCAGTATGTCGACGGTCCGGCGAAGAGCTACTCCCCTTCTGCGCCGTCCATCCTACGCGACGGCCGCGCGCACCCCGTAGGGCCTTTGGTCCCGTCACAACCCTTGCTTTGTCATGTACGCGTCACTAGCTTCTCACCCGACGCACATCTCCCGGAAACAAGACGCCGCAAGCATGTGCTCGCTCGCTCCAACGGCCCCTCACCCCATGGGAGTTCGCATGCCAAAGGTCTACGCGCGTCGACGGCTGAGCATACTCGCAGCCGTCACCGGTCTGATAGCCATGGCAGGGATTTTCAACAGCCCGACCGCCTCCGCCGCACTGCCGACCCCGGTCAGCGCCGCCACCGCCCGCAGCTACCTCGCCTCGCTCACCGTCGCGACCGAGGACCGCACCGGATACAACCGCGACCTCTTCCCGCACTGGATCACCATCAGCGGGGCGTGCAACACCCGCGAGACGGTCCTCAAGCGCGACGGCACGAACGTCGTCACCGACTCGGCCTGCGCGGCCACCAAGGGCAGCTGGTACTCCGTCTACGACGGCGCGACCTGGACCGCCGCGTCCGACCTGGACATCGACCACCTGGTGCCGCTGGCCGAGGCCTGGGACTCGGGGGCGGACAACTGGACCACCGCGCAGCGCCAGGCCTTCGCCAACGACCTGACGCGCCCCCAGCTCATCGCCGTCACCGACAACGTGAACCAGGCCAAGGGCGACCAGGACCCGGCCACCTGGATGCCCTCGCGGACGGCCTACGCCTGCACCTACGTACGCGCCTGGGTCCAGGTGAAGTACTACTACAACCTCTCGGTGGACAGCGCGGAGAAGTCCAAGCTGTCCTCGGTGCTCAGCGGCTGCTGAGAGCCCGCCACTTCCCCCCGGCACTGTCGCCCGCCTCCGTCGTTCCGTACCGTACGGGGCGACGGAGGAAGGTGATCGCCGTGTCAGAGCTGCTCCTGGGCCCCCTGCTCAGGTTTGTCGACGACTCGTCCGCGACCGTGTGGGTCGAGACGAGCCGCCCGTGCACCGCCGAGATCCGGTGCGCCAAGGGTGCCGGAGGCGAGGCGCGGACGTTCCAGATCGCCGGCCACCACTACGCCCTGGTGGTGCTCACCGGCCTGGAACCGGGTACGGCGTCGACGTACGAACTGCTGCTGGACGGCACACCCGTCTGGCCGCTGCCCGACTCGCCCTTCCCGCCCCCGGTCATCCGCACCCTCGACCGCGACAGCGGGGACAGCGTGCGGGTCACCTTCGGTTCCTGCCGCTGGGCCGCCCCGCCCGGCGACGAGAAGGACCCGGTGGGCCCCGACGCCCTGGACACGCTCGCCGAACGCCTCGCGAACACCCCGGAGGCCGACCGGCCCGACGTGCTCCTCCTGCTGGGCGACCAGGTGTACGCGGACGAGACGTCCGACTCCACCCGCCGCTGGATCTCCTCCCGCCGCGACCTCGACGAGCCACCGGGCGAACAGGTCGCCGACTACGAGGAGTACACCCGCCTCTACCACGAATCGTGGCGGGACCCCGAGATCCGCTGGCTGCTGTCCACCGTCCCCAGTTGCATGATCTTCGACGACCACGACGTCATCGACGACTGGAACACGAGCGCGTCCTGGCTCGCCGACATCCGTGCCACGTCCTGGTGGCGCGAACGCATCCTGGGCGGCCTGATGTCGTACTGGGTCCATCAGCACCTCGGCAACCTCTCCCCCGCCGAGCTGGACGCCGACCCGCTCTGGGCCGCCGTCCGCGAGACCCCCGACGGCACGGACGTCCTGCGGGACCACGCCGCCCGGGCCGACGCCGACTTCGCCTCCGTCCGCTGGAGCTACCGCCGCGACTTCGGCCGCGTCCGCGTGGTGATGCTGGACTCCCGCGCGGCCCGGGTCCTGGAGGAGGACCGGCGCTCGATGCTCGACACGGGCGAGGAGCAGTGGCTGCGCGAGCAGGTGATGGACCGCCGCGACACCTACGACCACCTCCTCATCGGCACCTCGCTGCCCTGGCTGCTCCCGCATCTCATCCACGACGCCGAGACGTGGAACGCCGGCGTGTGCCGGGGCGAGCGGGGGGCCCGCTGGGCCCGCATCGGCGAAAAGGTGCGCAGGAAGGCCGACTTGGAGCACTGGGCGGCTTTCCCCGATTCCTTCGAGGCGCTGCGGCAGCTGATCGCGGAGGCGGGGAGCGGCGACGAGGCCCCGGCGACGGTGCTGGTGCTCTCCGGGGACGTGCACCACGCGTACGTCGCCGAGCCCACGTGGCCCGCCGAGGCCGCGCCGGACGCCCGTGTCCTGCAGCTGACCTGCTCGCCGGTCCACAACTCCATCCCGATGTCGATGCGGCTCGGCTTCCGCTTCGGCTGGAGCCGGACGGGGCGTGCCATCGGACGGCTGCTCTCGCGGCACGGACGGCAGGGCCGGCCCGCCGTGGACTGGCGCAGGACGGGCGGGCCCTGGTTCGGCAACCAGCTGATGACGCTGACGCTGCACGGGCGCGAGGCCCGGCTGCGTCTCGAACAGGCCCAGGCCGTCAACGGCGACAGGGTCCGGCTGACGACGGTGGAGGAGTCCCGACTCGCCCCCCGATAGGCCCATTGGGGACGGTTGCCGGGTGCGTTGTCCGGGATGCCCGTGAGGCATCCCACACCCGGCGCCGACTCCTCGCTCCCGGCTCGGCTCGCGCACCGCACGACGGCATGATGAGGCGGACCGTCCGCTTCCGGCGGGCGGTCTGCTGCCCTTGCGCCCCCCACGCCCGGGAGTCACCCCCTTGCCTGCAGCACCCGCGGACGCCGCGTCCGCCTCCGTCGCCCTGATCGGCGCGGGACCGCGCGGCACCAGCGTCCTGGAGCGTCTGTGCGCCTCCGCCCCCGAGTTGCTCCCGCCGGGGGCGCGCCTCACGGTCCATGTGATCGACCCGGCGCCGCCCGGCCCCGGCCGGGTCTGGCGGACCGACCAGCCGGCCGAACTGCTGATGAACACCGTCGCGTCCCAGGTGACCCTCTTCACCGACGAGAGCGTCGCCTGCGCGGGCCCGGTGCGTCCCGGACCCAGCCTGCACACCTGGGCCGCAGGTCGCGCCGCCGAGGACGGCCCCGGCCCCGACGCGTATCCCACACGTGCGCAGTACGGCCGTTACCTCGCCTGGGTCTTCGCCGAGGCGGTCCGCACCGCGCCGGCCTGCGTGCGCGTCGAGACGCACACCGCCCGTGCCGTCCGTCTCGACGACGGACCCGACGGCCGCCAGACGGTCGCGCTCTCCACCGGCCGCACCCTCGCGGGCCTGTCGGCCGTGGTCCTCGCCCAGGGCCACCTGCCGGTGCTCGCCGACCCCGGGCTCCGGCACCTGACCGAGTACGCCGGGCGGCACGGGCTGCGCCACGTCCCGCCCGCCAATCCGGCCGATGTCGACCTGTCCCCGCTCGCTCCCGGCGAGCCGGTGCTCCTGCGCGGGCTCGGCCTCAACTTCTTCGACCACATGGCCCTGTTGACGACGGGACGCGGCGGCCGCTTCGAGCGGACGGCCCGGGGTCTCGCCTACCGGGCCTCGGGCGACGAGCCCCGCCTGTACGCCGGGTCCCGCCGGGGCATCCCCCACCAGGCCCGCGGCGACAACGCGAAGGGCCCGTACGGCCGTCACGTTCCGCTGCTCCTCACGCAGGAGGTGATCGCCCGCTTCCGCACGCGCGCCGACGCCGGTGACGCGCCGGACTTCCTCGGCGAGATATGGCCGTTGGTCGCCAAGGAGGTCGAAACCGTCTACTACGAGGGCCTGTTGCGGCAGCGGGGCCGCCCCGCCCCGGCGCACTTCCGCGACCGCTTCGTCGGCGCCCCGCACGGCAGCCGGCAAGAGAGCACGGTGCTCGACGAGTTCGGGGTGGCGCACGCCGACCGCTGGTCCTGGGACCGGCTGTCCCGCCCGTACGCCGCACGGTCCTTCCCCGGGCCCCGCTCCTGGCGCGACTGGCTGCTCGCGCATCTGCGGGAGGACGCGGCCCAGGCCGGACTCGGCAACGTCGACGGACCGTTGAAGGCCGCCCTCGACGTGCTGCGCGACCTGCGCAACGAGCTGCGCCTGGTCGTGGACCACGGCGGGCTGCCGGGCACCTCGCGCCGGGACCACCTGGACCGCTGGTACACCCCGCTCAACGCCTTCCTCTCCATCGGACCGCCCCGCCGCCGCATCGAGGAGATGACCGCACTCGTCGAGGCGGGCGTCCTGGACGTGGTCGGCCCGCGGACGGAGATACGGGCCGAGGACGGGGCCTGGATCGCCCACTCCCCCGACGTGCCGGGCTCGGCCGTCCGCGCGACCGCCCTGATCGAGGCCCGGCTGCCGGAACCGGACCTGCGGCGGACCGCCGACGAACTCCTCGCCCACCTGCTGAGGACGGGGCAGTGCCGCCCGCACGCGGTCGACGGGTACGTCACCGGAGGCCTCGACGTGACACCGCGCCCGTATCGCCTGATGGATCGTCAAGGGCAGCCACACGCACGGAGGTTCGCCTTCGGGGTGCCCACGGAGGGCGTGCACTGGGTGACCGCGGCCGGCGCCAGGCCGGGGGTGGATTCGGTCACGCTGTCGGACGCCGACGCGGTGGCGCGGGCGGCCCTACGTGCGGCGGCGCCCGAAACGGAACGGCAAACGGAAGCGGAACGGTGGCCTGATGTTGAACTTGCAAGCATTGATTAGGCACACCTAACCTGTGACTCGCTCGGTTCCGTCCCCGAGACCGGTCCGTCCGCGGACCGGTCCGACCGAAGGAGTCCCCCCACATGACCGGACGCCTCAACAGCGCCCAGCCGTACGCGATCGGCCTGTTCCGGATCGTCGTCGGCCTGCTCTTCGCCTGCCACGGTGCCGCCTCCCTCTTCGGCGTCCTCGGCGGCGCGGCGGGCGGCGGCTCCGTCCCCGCCGGCACCTGGCCCGGTTGGTACGCGGCCGTGATCCAGCTCGTCGGCGGCGCCCTCGTCCTGCTCGGCCTCGGCACCCGCGCGGCGGCCTTCGTCTCGTCGGGCTCGATGGCGTACGCCTACTTCGACGTCCACCAGCCGTCGGCCCTGTGGCCCCTGCAGAACGGCGGGGAGCTCTCCGCGCTGTTCTGCTGGTCCCTGTTCCTGCTGGTCTTCACCGGCTCGGGCGCCCTGGGCCTCGACCGCCTCCTCGCCGGCCGGACCTCGCCGGCCGCCGAGGACAGGGACGCCGCCGGCCAGCGGCCGGTCGCGGCCTGACCCGGACCCGGCAGCACGGCGCCCGCCCCCGGCCGGGGGCGGGCACGCGCGTCGCCCGGCGGGGCAGCCGGGTGAACATGGTGTGGCGAACACATGAGCCCCCCGTGGATCTCCTGTCACAGCTCAGGCGTACGCTGTATGGCTGTCACAGGCCGCCCTGCCGCTCCTCCCGACGTCGCGGCGTGGTCGTGCCCACGGGGGAGTCCAGGGGAGTGCTCGGTGCTTGAAAGTGTGGGGTCGCTGACCGGCAGCCCATGGATCTACGCGGTCGTGGCCGTGTCCGTACTGCTGGACGTCTTCCTGCCGGTGCTGCCCAGCGGCGTCCTGGTCATCGCGGCGGCCACGGCGGCCGCGGCGGGCACCGCGACGGGGGCGGCGGTCCCGCGGGACGTGCCCGACATCCTCGCCCTCACCCTGTGCGCGGCCACCGCGTCGGTGCTCGGTGACATGGTGGCGTTCCGCCTCGCCTGGCGCGGCGGCGAGCGGCTGGACCGCGCCATCGCCCGCTCCCGCCGCCTGACCAGCGCGCAGGAACGTCTCGGCGCCGCCCTGGCGCGGGGCGGCGGCGCTCTGGTGGTGATCGCCCGTTTCGCACCGGCCGGGCGCTCGGTCGTCTCGCTCGGCGCGGGCGCCGCCCACCGCCGCGTCCGCGAGTTCCTCCCGTGGTCCATCCTGGCGGGCGTCGCCTGGGCCGCGTACAGCGTGGCCCTCGGCTACTTCGGCGGCCAGTGGCTCGGCGCCACCTGGCTGGCGACGGGTGTCTCCTTCGTGGCCCTCTTCGGCGCCGGCGCGGCGGCCGCGTTCGTGGTCCGCCGCCCCACTCCGCAGCAGTAGCGGCACCCTCCGGGGCGCCGGGCACCGCGCTTTCCGGGCACGGACCGGCACGGACCGTCCCGGAACGCGGACGGTCACCGGGCCGGCGGTCAGCCCGCGGCCTTCTGCCCCCGCACCTCCAGCCCGTCGAGCAACTCCGCCGTCGCGGCGGCGACAGCCTCCACGGCACGGTCGAAGACCTCGCGGTTGTGCGCGGCCGGCGCCCGGAACCCGGACACCTTGCGGACGTACTGGAGGGCGGCGGCCCGGATGTCCTCCTCGGTCGCCTCCTCGGGGAGTACGGGCGGACGGAGCGTCTTGATGCTGCGGCACATACGTCCAGTGTCGCGCGTACGCCCCCGTTCCGGCCCGGGAACAGCTCCCGTCGCCCGCGGGTTGTGCGGGACATGACCCCTGTGGAGATCACGTATGTCGGCGGCCCCACGGCCGTCGTCGGGATCGGCGGCATCCGCCTGCTGACCGACCCGACCTTCGACGCTCCCGGCGAGTACCCCGTCGGCTCCCGGACGCCGGTGAAGACGACGGGCCCGGCCCTCCGGGCGACGGAGATCGGTCCCGTGGACGCCGTCCTGCTGTCGCACGACCAGCATCCGGACAACCTCGACACGTCCGGACACACGTATCTGAAGGGTTCACCGCTGGCCCTGTCGACGGCGTCGGCCCACGGCCGCATCGGCGCCCCGGTACGGGCGCTGCCGTCCTGGGAACACGTCGAACTGCCGCGCCCCGACGGCGGCGTGCTGCGCGTGACCGCGGTCCCCGCGCAGCACGGCCCCGACGGCTCGGAGCCGCTGGTGGGCGAGGTCACCGGCTTCGTCCTGTCGGGCGACGGCCTGCCCCGGGTCTACGTGAGCGGCGACAACGCGTCCCTGGACGTCGTCCGGGACATCGCCGGCCGCCTGGGCCCCTTCGACGTGGCCGTCCTCTTCGCCGGCGCCGCCCGCACCCCGCTCGTCCCGGACGCCCCCCTGACGCTCACCGGCGAGGCGGCGGCGCAGGCGGCCCGCATCCTCGGCGCCCGTCATGTCGTACCGCTGCACTTCGAGCACTGGGGCCACTTCACCGAGGACGGCGCGTCACTGAAGGAGGCGTTCGCGCGGGCCGAACTCACGGACCGGCTGAACCTGTTGGCCCCCGGTGCGTCCGTACGCCTGTAGCGGCTGAGATCATCCACGCCGAGGCGGCCACCGTTGCGGGGCCGACCGACGAGAGGACGGAACTCCATGACGAAGCACCAGCCCCCGGACCCGGGCGGGACCGCCCCGACGGCCGCGGACGGCCCGGGCCCCCGGGACGGGGACCGGCTGACGGTCGCGGTACTGGGCCCCGGCGGCGTGGGCGGGCTCCTGGCGGCGCTGCTGGCGCGGGCCGGACACCGGGTGATCTGCCTGGCCGGGGACGCGACGGTACGGGCCCTGCGCACCGACGGCGTCCGCGTGCACAGCGGGACATTCGGTGATTTCACCGCCCCGGTCGAGGCGGACACCGCGCTGCGCGAACCGGTCGACGCCTGCCTGATCGCCGTCAAGCACACGGCACTCGACCAGGCGCTGGACCGCGTACCGCCGCAGGCCCTGGGCGAGCACGCACTGGTCGTACCGTTCCTGAACGGTGTCGAACACCCCGCGGCACTGCGCGCCCGCTACGGAGCCGCCCGGGTGGCACCGGCCGTCGTCCGCGTGGAGTCGACGCGCGTCTCCCCCGGAGTGATCGAGCACGGCAGCCCCTTCGCGGAGATCGACCTGACCGGGGACACGGTGGCGCGGGAACGGCTCGACGCGCTCGCCGGAGCCTTGCGGGCGGCCGGCCCGGCCGTCCGGGTCCGGGACGGCGAGGCGGCGACGCTGTGGGCGAAGATGTCGTTCCTGGCGCCCTTCGCCCTGCTGACGACCCGGTACGGACTGCCGCTGGGCGAGGTGCGCACGGGGCACCGCGAGGAGTTGACGGCGCTGGTCGAGGAGACGGCGGCCGTCAGCCGCGCGAGCGGCGCCCCGGCGGACCCGGCGCAGGCCCTCGCCCGCTACGACGCCTTCCCGCCCGACACCAAGTCGTCCATGCAACGCGACGCGGAGGCGGGCCGCCCCCTCGAACTGGACGCGATCGGCGGCGCGTTGCTGCGCGCGGCCGACCGTCACGGGGTGCCGGTCCCGGTGACCGCGGGACTGGTGGAGGAGTTGGCGCGGGCGGTGCGATGAGCGGTGGCGCGACCCGCTGAGCCCCTCCCGGGGGCAGGGTCGCGCCGTGGGGGGCACGACCGCGGGGACCACCGATCTCGCCGGTCAGCCGCGAGTCCGGGCCGGCAGCTCGACGATCTCGGCGGTCGTGCCCGTCTCGCCCAGGCGGGGGAAGATCCGCTCGACGCTGTTGCGGTGGGCGTCGGCGTCGAGGTCGGGCATCGCGTCGGTGGCCAGGGTGACGTGGTCGCCGTGCTCGTGGGCGGCTCGCGCGGTGGACTCGACGCCGATGCTGCCGCCCGGGGCACGGCGAGGCTCGTGGGGTGGGTCGAGCGGGGTGCAGGGGGGGCACGGGCTCACGATCGGGTGAGCCGTTCCAGCAGGGCGCCATCGCCTCGCCGTCGCCGTTCACGCACTCAACGCCGAAACCCTCAGGAGAAACCGTCCAGTCCGAACTGCACGGCTCAAACTGAACAGGGCGGCCTGGGCAAGTTCGGAGGATGCGAACTCCGCGCCACGCCTGACGGGTTGCCCACCCGTTCGCGTGAAGTCACCGAAGGAACTCGCATCCCAAAATCGAACAGGCGTACCATTGCCGGGTGGCAGCGACCCCCTATGACTTCCCGAGCGACCTCCTGGCCGGCCAGGAGGAACTGCATCAGGTCCGGGCGGAGCTCCTGGCCCTGCTCAAGCGGCTCCCCTGGTCGGTGGAACCGCTGGACGGCTTCAGCGACGGCGCCGGCTGGCGCAAGGTGGAACGCCCCGCGTCCCCGGGCTGGACGGCCGACGAGCAGGCCGAGGTGGAGAAGCTCCGCCAACGCGAACGGGAACTGGCCGTCTTCGTGACCTGCCACCGCTTCTGGGGCGAGGTCGCGACCCCGGAGAGGGTCGCCGCCCGAAGCAGCCTGAAGCACGCCCACGGCGCCCCCGACCCGGCCTGAGCCGGTCCGGGCAGTCGGCCCGGCGGCGTGGACGCGGACGTGGACTTCAAGGGCCGGACGTGGAGGTGTGGGGCTGGACGGCGACGTGGAGAGTGGACGCGGACGTGGCGGGCCCGGACGTGGAGGTGTGGGGCTGGACGGCGACGTGGAGGGTGGACGCGGACGTGGCGGCCGGACTGATCCAGGGTCAGGTCGGCAGGTCCAGCCGCCCGACCGTCTGGCCCCCGCTCGTCTCGCCCGTCGTACGGAATCCGAGCCCCAGGTAGAAGCGCTCGGGGCCGTCCGGGCCGGGGTGCCACGTGGTGATCAGGCGGGTGCCGCCCCGACGGCGGATCTCGGCGGCCACGGACTCGACCGCGAAGCGGCCGTATCCCCGGCCCTGTTCACCGCTCGCGATGTTGAGCCGCCAGAGACCGGAGCGGATGTCGGTTCCGCTTCCGTCACCGGCCCAGTCGATGTCGAAGAAGCCCATGAGGAAGCCCACGGCCCGGTCGCCGTCGAGGATGAGCCGGGGCCAGGCGACACCGGGATACACGTACGCCTCGGCCAGGGACTTCATGACCGGCGCGACGAGGTGCTCCTGGTCCGGACGCACCCGTAGACCGACAGCGGTGTCGAAGTTGTCCGGAGTGATCTCCTCCAGCCGAAGCGCGCGCGTCATGGCAGCACCCTAAGCGGCCCTTCCCCGGGCACGACGCCCAGGTACCAGGCCCGCCGCCGAACCAGCTGCGCCGGCCCGACTCGGACGTCCCACAGCACCGCTGCGCGAGGCGGCGTCCACCCCGGCTCCCTCACAGCCCCAGCCGCCGCCCCCGCCCGAACCGGAGGAGGGACGTCCGCTTGTCAGTGCGCGCGGCTAGGGTGCATGCGCCATCAACGGCTGCTCTGGGGAGGGGCTTTGGGAGCCAAGACGGGACTGCTCGTGTACGCCGACGGTGAGGTGCCGGGCTTGCTGCGACAGGTGGGGGCGGCACGCCTTGACCGGACGACCGCCCTGATGCGGCGGCTCTACCCAGGCTGGGAGATCGAGGAGTGCGCGGGCGCCGTTCTCGACGAAGGCGTCTATCCCCCGGAGGGCACGGCGTATGCGGCCAGCTGGCCGGGCATCGACGTCATCGGCGACCAGAGGGTGATGGTCGATTTCCCTTCCCAGCTCCCGGAGCACCTCGTCGCGGCGAGCGCCGGCCGACGGCTCGTCCTGCACGCGATGCACAGCGTCGTCGACTGGCTGGCGTTCGCCGTGTGGGAGGACGGACGCCTGGTCCGCTCGCTGAGCCTGTCCCCCGACAGCGGCATCATCGAGAACCTCGGCGAACCGCTCCCCTTCGAACTCCCCTACTGGGCCGGGGACCGCCCCGCCGACATCGTCCCCTGGCCCGGCGAGGAGGACGAGCCCTACGCCCTGCCGTTCCACCCTTTGGAGCTGGGCGAAGACGCACTGCGGGCACTCTGCGGCTTCATCCGGGAGGGCCTCCCGGAGCCCGGTGACGTCGACGCGGCAGCCATCGAGCTGTACGGATTCCACCCACGGGACCCGCACGGCCCGGATCCCGCGGAACGGGAAGCGGAGCGACGGCGGGCGCTCGCCGCGATGCCGCCACCGCGGTTCTACACGCTGGGACCGGACGGATCCCTCGTCGAACGCGACGGCATATGAGCCCGCGAGCGCGCGGTCCCAGCCGACGTGGGACGGGGAGGCAGCTAAGCACGCATCCGCCCTCGCGCGACCGCGCTGCCACGCTTTAATGCTCCCGTGGACATCGTGGAAGGGCCGGTCGACTGGTCGCCGGATCTGCATGCCGTCGGCACCCGATCTCACCTGCAGCGCTGCGCGTGGGCGTCTCCGTGCCCACGGGACGCCCGCTGGAGTGTCCGGGTCAAGGACAAGGGCGGTGAGAGCTGGTGGGCCGTCTGTGAGGAACACCTGGCGTCCTCGACGGTCTTGAACACCGGCTCCCGGTAAGCCGATCCCCCGGTGTGCTCGTGCAAGGCGACTCGCCCACATCCTTCGCCGCGACGTGGCCGAAGTGCTGGAGGCCTGCAAGCGGGGCGCCCCGGAGGAGGCTCGGGACTCCGCCGGCCTTCTGCTGACGCACCTGGACGCGTTGCTGACCCGGTACTAGGCCGCGTTGAACGATCACGGGGATACCGGACCCATACTGAGCCAGCAAGTTCGTGGCCCGCGAAGCCCTCTGACGTCAAGTAGCCTCTGTCTCCTCGCTATAGCGTGTGGCTATGTCCGCGTTCATACAACAGCTGCCCGCCTTGATGGGCGTGGTGATCGGCGCCCTCGGGTCGTACTTGGTGGTTATGCGCGGCGATCAAGCCCGCTTCCGTCGCGAGCAGGCGGCCCGATGGGAGGAACGGCGGCTGACGGTCTACGCCGACTACGCCCGGTCGCTGAAGAAGGCTGTCACTCTGGCCTACCGGATCGCGGCGCACCTCGGCAACGACCCTCACCCGCACCCATTGTCGCCTGAGGAGGCCGCGCCTCAATTGGCCGATGCCACTGCCGACCGGGATCCGGCCGGGGAAGCACTGTTGATGCTCGGCAGCCCGGACGTGGTGGAGAAAGCCCGCGAGTGGGTCGTCGTGGTCATGGACATGGAGAGATTCCTTCGAGACGGGACATACAGCCCAGAAATGTGGTCAGCCATGCTTGATCGCCAGCGCGCCGCGCGTGAAGGGTATTACGCGGTCGTCCGGCGCGACCTGGCGCTCCCACCCGGCCATTCCGGGCGATGGCGGCTCGCGGCGCCCCAGATTCCCTGATCAGGGCCTGTTATGACGGCCTGGAGCCGCCGCGCTCGGAGATTCGAGAGCCTGATCGCTTCTTGACTCGGCCGGCCTCGCCATCAGGCTCATCAGCCACCACGCCGCACCCAGGTCCGGCGGATCTGCGTGACCAGAGGGGTTCGAGCACGCCGCTGTAAGTGGCACGGCGGTGAGAAGTCGCCGAGAAAGATCAAGGCCCAGGCCTCCGGCCTAGCACCGGTTGACCTGGGCCTTGGTCGTGTCCGTGGACTGGTGGGCGCGGACGGTTTCGAACCGCCGACATCCGCCTTGTAAGGGCGGACGTTGCCAGTGATGGAGTTCCCCAGGTCATTCGGGCTGTAGCAGTAGCCCAGGAGAATGGCGTATCTCGACTGTGGTGGGCCGTCGTTGACCGTGGTTGACCGCACGATGTGGCACGGCTGTGGCACGTTCCGAACGGCCGAGCGCTTAGAAGGCGCTTGGCGGGATCATCGGCGCACGCCTTCTGACCTCGCGGTCTTCGGCTGACGACTGCGGACGTGAGGTGCCTTCGACACACATTCGACAGAGGAACGGACGACGTGTGTTGGCTGAGGCCACCCGACTTGGGTATCCGCTGATCATGCTTGCTCTGATTGCGTACCGTTCGTACCACGGCGCAACAACCGTATGGGCATTCGTGGTTGCCATCCTCATCGTGCTGGTCGCGGGTTGGTACATCCGACGCCGAAGGTAGGCGCGGCACCCCCGCAGACCTGCTTCCCCGGGTCCAGTAGGCCGTCCGCTACGGACGGTCGATCGGGATCTCGTAGGCGATCTCGCAGTGAGCGGCGGGCGACACGATGTCCGCCCTCTCCACGGGCCCCCTCGTCGCTGTAGTAGGTCCGCCGGATGTGCGGGACGAGCGCCGCCTTCTGGATGCCCAGAAATGACAGCACCAGCGTGCAACCCGACATATCCGACGAGAGGAAATTTACGGCTTGCCATCTTCCTCCTGTGGCCTCCATGCTTCAGCTACGGTGCTGGCCCATCCGACCATTGCGTTGTCCTCCAGGCCATCGTCATCGGGTTCCAAGGCATGGTCACAGTTGTGACCTGTGTGCTCGATCGATACGCCATTCCATGGGAACTCTGGCCACCACGGCGATTTCCAGCCATTACTGCCGCCGAGAACCCAGTAGGTGACGAGCTCTCTGTCGCTTTCCGTCAACCGGTCGAAGGTACCCCGGTGCGCAAGAGGGCGGCGATCCTCAGCAATGTCGGCACCCATGCAGGACTTGATCTGGCGAGGCGAATGAGGTCCGTCCTCAACCTCCACACGGTCTGCCCGCGCGACAGCGACGTCTACTGAGATCCTGTACAAGGAGTAGCCCAAATCTCGGGGGGCACGTGCGAGCAGGGTGGCGTGGACTTCCTCATCGGGGCCGATCCAAGCGTTGTCCTCGCCAACGGGCCCGACTTGAATCTGCTCAGCTTCCGAGTATTCGGTGCTCCGGCTTACCCGCGCAGCGGAACCGTAGTTCCCGCCGACGATCTCCTTGTACTTTGATGCCGGATCGCGATTGTCGTGGGTCGGCTTCCCCAGCAACACCGTCCCGGTAATCTCGTACAGCGATGTGAGCATCGTGACGGGCGTCTTCCCCTTATTCTCGACGGTAATAGCCACTGTGAGCTCGACGTCGTGAGCGCGCATTTCGACGCTCTTGATACTCGCCTCCACCTGTACGACCGGCGATTCTTGGGACGGCTCGTGGAGGGCGGAATACCAGAACTGGGGGAGAGTGAAACAGGCTGCCAATACAGTAGCGACTCCACCGATGGCTGCGGCGACCATTGATGAACGCGTCTGGCTGTTAGACGACGTCGCCGGCGGCGGAACCTGTTGAAGCGGCGGCTCGGGATTCTCGCGCGCGTCCCCCCAAATGAGGAACACAGCAAGGATCATGGTGCCGGTCACGGTCGCGGCGGTCACGGAGAGAATTGGCTGGAATACGAAGTTGGACTGGACGCGATAGATGATCCAGCCATTGACAATGCAGACAACCAGATCCGCCGAGAGCGGTGCCCACCGGCGCCAGAGGGCAGGTGTTCCGGAAGCGAGAGCAGCACTGCAACTGCAGACAATGGGTATCGCGGCGAAGACGAGGAAGACTCCTAGCGTCCTTGCCTCGAAATCTAGCCCGCTATAGACGTCAGCGAAACCGACGAAGCCGAGTAGCAGGCCATAAACAAGCAGTGTGATACGTCCAAAAGTGCGGATGCGGCTGTGAATCCACCACATTATGCTGCCGAATCGGGCGGCCAAGCTCCGTGGCGGCTCAGGCGGGATGATCCCAGACGGGCCTGCATCCCCGTCATCGGGCGTCCCTGTCGTACCAGGAGCAGCGCCGCCACCATCAGTCATGAATTTCCCCCCAGGATGTCCACTCCGATCGTAGGCACGCGCGATCCAAAATTGTTGCGTGCGCCAGGGGTGATCACCGGACTTACGACAACTTGGGCACGCCCGCGTACGGCGCTGACCGCACTGATACCAGCCGGTGTCGACCTGCAACTCATGCCTACCGCTAGACATCCGCAACGGAGCGGGATAGGCCGACTCACGACATTCGATTCGGGCTGCACCGGGATCATCGGAGGACCCCCAGGACGCCAATAGCGCCACGCCTCGTTCAGCTACCTCCGGTGCTGCGATGAGCGCACGGTTGATGGTTCGCTGGGTCGGCGACAGCTCGCGGCCGGGGTGGGCTTCTGACCGGATAGTCATCCGAGGGGCCGACGCCCAAGTAGACACGGTCGGTAGGGATTGGAACGCCGGGGGTTCGCAGACCCGGATGAGCCGGGGGGTGCGGGCGGCCGTGAGGTCGTGGGCACGGCCTGGCAGCACGGGTGAGCCCCACAGCGGCCGGCCTGGCCCCGGCAGGATTCGAACCTGCGTTTACGGCTCCGGAGGCCCCTTGAGTCCCAGACAAGTGCACAGTTCAGAGGCTTCTCGTGAGTCGCATGACGGACACCCGTCCAGAAATAGTCCATGAGTTGCCGCCACCGTGCGCGCCGCGACTCCACATGAAGGCATCGATCTTGCTGCGTATAACCACCGGGAACGTTCGCAGCGACCGAGGTCCAGAACGGTACAGACTCGCGGAAATGTCCGCCGCCTGTGTGCCACTCCAGTCCGGGGTACGCGTCTCGCAGTGATCGAAGTGCGGCTGAGGCGAGTCCGTGACGCTCGTAGCCGGGGTAGGAGTATGGCGACTCGACCCATCCGATCTTGCACTGCACGCATACTACGTACTCGACCTCGAACGCTATATCGGAGCCGAGATAGGCAACCCGTATCCGCCACCCCGCCCGCTCGTACGCGCCGGCTGGTCGGTCCACCCATGGCCTCGGTGGGGTGCAGGCTGGGTCGAAGCGATAAGCTTCGGGATAGAAGTATCGGTGGAATCGGTCCCGCCAAGTTGGCTTCGTCGGCCATTCGCGCACCCAAAGCACGTAGTTGGCCAAGTGCGCGACAGCGCGGATCGCTTTCCTGTCCTGGGCCTCGGTCACAGATGCTCCAGCCCGAGCTTTTTGAGACGGGACACGATGGCGCTGGGCTGACGCCCGAACTCGACGGCCAGTTCCTCGTAGTTGTGCTGCCCGGAGCGGTACAGGGTGAGGAGCTTCTCTTCGTCGTCCGCGGTCCAAGCCTTCCCGAAGTTCGGGTAGCGGTCACGGAGTTGGTCAGGGTCCTCGCGCCGGCTGTTGCAAGGTACTTGGGCAACTTCGACGGCCTTGATCGTGTTCACGGAGAAGCGGCCGTGCTCGGTGTCGTCAACCCACAGGATCAGGTACTCGTCTTCGAACGTGATGCGGTCGGCGCGGATCGTGGTTGCTCGACGTCGGCAGTCATCGTCGTCAGGGTCGGGTATGAACTCGGTGAAGGTGATGCGGAAGGCCGTGCGCGCGGTAGGTACTCCCATGAGTCCAGGGTGCCGTACGGCACTTACTGGCAACAGATCGCGATCCTTTGTTGCGATCAGAATCAGTCGAAATGGTGGCTGAACCTCGAAGGGCGACCTCACTACCGTGCGGCTGAGCGCTTAGAAACGGTCAGGCTAGTACGGTGATCGTGGACCTAGGTCAGCGTAGAGAGCGCCGAGTTCTCTACGCAGTCAACTGCCTAAGACCTTCCGTAGCGAATCGATCCACAATCAGGAAGGATCGACCCAGCTCGTTTAGCGTCAATTCGAACCGATAGAAGTCGACTTCGCCCGCGCCGTTCGCGTATGGGTGCAGAACGTCCCAGTCGTCACGGCTGTATGGATAGTCGTCATATTCGGCGTCATCATAGGTTTCCGGATGAAGGCTTACGTTTGCCCAAGCGAAAAGTTTCGGGACTACTTCGGCGTAGCTAGACAGACCCAAAAACACAGTCCAGCTCGCAAGTTGTTCCGGGTCTTTTCCGTCTTCGTTGTCTACGCCCAGGGTGATTGTTCCTCGGCCCGACGTTTTGTTGACCCATTCCTCGATGTCGATGACTAGCCGCATGCCCGTGTTCAGCATTCGCATCCATGGACGCGCAAGCTGAAGTTCGCGAATCCGGAGAGTGTAGGGGTCGCCCTCTGCGGCCTGGCTGAGCGGAGCCCTGGCGCTCTGGTCGAGCACTTGGGCCTCGGGAACCAGCAACTTCCAGCCGCCACGAGAGGTTTCTCTGAGTGTCTCGTGATTAACTAGCTGCCAGTAACAGAGCTTCCTCTCTGGGTGGTACAGCACTACCGCGACAGGCAGGGAGTGATTAGTCCAGTACTGCACATGTTCAGGATCTGGTCGGAACCACCAACCACCTTCGCTTCGTTCTCTGAACCAGCTAGAACCGCTCTTGATCTGCAAAGCAAGTAGCCGCCCTCTGACTTGCTCAGCGTCAACGACCTCGGCGTGTGCATCAATGCCGAAATCTTCTGTTGGCTGCTCACGGAATAGCCAACTCAGCTCAGCCTCGATTGCGAGTTGTGTTTGCGTTACACCGATGCTGGCTACTTTGGCGGACGGCTTTCGATGCATCGTGTCTCCACTTTTGGCCTACGATTTCGACTGGAAATTACTTCCAGTGAGAGGGGGGCGCCTCAGGTTGGACCGAGGTGCAGAGGATTCGCATTTCAGTCTTGGGCGGCGACCTCGTGGCCACGGGAGAAGACCGCTTTCTCCTGGCCAGGCCAGGCGAGCGTAACGTCAACCTGCCAGCAAAGGTTGACCCACCTGATTTCGGCCGGCTCGCGCTCGACCCAGAGAACTGTTGCTATGTCCGCGGAGCGAACGCTCAGCTGGTCTCTGTAGTCCAGGACCTGGCCAAGTCCGGCTCGAAGCTGGCGGGCCTCATTGGCACGCGTCAGGGATTTAACCTCGCAGACGGTGAGTCGATCCTGATCGTCGCGCCACGCAAGATCGAAATCGGGGTCAGCGGCGCCGGGCGACAGTGCGGTCAGTCCGCGGTCTTTCGCCTCTTGGGCCAGATAGTTCTGGACCCTGCGGTGCGTCGACAGGTTGCGGCCAACAAGGTCGGGGTCTGGCGCGCTCGGGACTGCCGGCGCGGGTGCGACGTCTTCGTCTACGATGACGTAGCTCTGGCCTACCTCCACCTCCGGCACGGTGATCGTTGCGCGTACGGGGATGAGGTGGAAGCGAATGACCTGCCGCAGGGGGCCGCCTCCTGACTCTGGAGCTTCCGCCCACGTGAAGGCTTGCTCCTGATCCAGCGTCCACTCACCGAGGTAGCGCACCGTACCGCGGGCCCCGTCGAAGAGGCGTAGGCGCTTGCCGGTCTCGCGGTGTTCGAGGATCGCTTTGTTGCCTCGGGTCATCCTCTGGTCGCCGGTCTGGCCCTCGCCGGTGTAGTGAAAGGTCCCGTCCTCGTTCCAGGTGTCGAAGTACCCGTGCTGGTGACCCGAGGTCGCGGCCGTGAAGATGAGGATGTTGTCCGATGTCCCAGAGAGCGAAATCTCGTTTTGCGAGCTTCCTCCGTAGCGCGTGTGCAGATCAGTGCGACGGATTGTGTCGCCCGGGTTCAGATGCCAGCCCGGGTCGCTGCTCTCGGTGACCTCGATGGCTTCGCGGATGGCCTGCCACTGGTCGGTGGTCAAGCGGTGAGGGTTGCTGGTGAAGGGCTGGCGAAGGATCGTCGCCTCGGCCATGCGTGCGTCGCTGGCTAGCTGCGTCTTAGGGATGCGCAGGTCAAGCCACCTGTCGACTTCGAGGGGTACGTAGTGCTTCGATCCGGGATCGGTGGTCCAGTAGCGGGCGTCCACCGGCCCGTACTGTGAAGACCCCGTGAGGTGACCGTACGCCGCGACACCAGCGTTAGGTCCGCTCACCCACAGAACGAACTCATCACCGGCCGCAACCTCGTCCTTGTGCCGGGCAATAGTCCACGAGTCCAGGACCTCGCCGGCACCGCGGTATTCGTCAAGCTTGAACGTCTTCGGGTTGCAGTTCAGCAGCCAGAGGTATGCGCCTCATCCCAGAGGGTCTTGAAGCGATTGACTTCCGCCTCAGCCGGAAGGCGAGGCCGAGCCATGTCGGCTAGCTGCTCGACAACTACTTCGACCAGTCCCCACGATGGCAAGGCGGGCTTGATAAAGGCGTGATGGATGTTCGTATGGCTGACGATCTTGTCGACAGCTAACGAAAGCTTCCGAGCTGAGGGGTACCCCGCCTTGCCATGCAGTGTGTGGAGCTCACGGTTGAAGGTCCGAAGGGGGGCTCGGGAAGCTTTGGTCTCAGCCACTGCGCCACGCGCTACCCCCTGGTTGTCTACCCGTATGACATGGCCTCGATGTCACCTAGCGTCATGGTCTGTCAGAGGCTGTAAAAGATCAAGAGAGGTTGTCAGAAATCGTAAACTGAGGTTGAGAGCCACCCAAGCTGACTCCAAGTCACCCACTTGGAGGAACAGATGAATCAGATCAGCACGCGCACTCTTCTGCTCATGCTCATCGGCGCCCTTACGGTCTACGCGGTTTTGAACCACCCAGCTCTCGGAGCGGGTTTCGGAACAGCCGCCGCCGTCGTCACTCTGCTGCACGGGTTTCTGCGCAAGTAGTGCCGGCACCAGGCTGCGTCTGGCACCGAAGTCTTGGCAGGCTGAACAAGACAGGGGCTAGCCCAGAGAGCGAGGGTGCCACTGTGGTTCGCCAGCTTCCGCATGGCCCTCTGCTCAACCCACCACTCACCCCAGCTCCCATCCCGTCTGCCGTCGACCCACACACCGTGGAGCGGGCGTGGTCCATGGCGTCCAGGTGGAGCGCGCCACTGTACGAACGACCTGGACGCCATGGACCACGTCTGCTCGGCTCCGCCTGGGTCGATGGCAGACGGGATGGGAGCCCCCTGCGCACGCCACCAATCGGCCGGCACTCGCGTACGGAGCCCCGTCCACCCCGGATGCAGGAGCGCCCCCGCCGGAGGCACGTCTTTAACCGCGGCCGTGTCCGTTCGGGACTCTACTCGTGGGCCGTCGCTCGCTGCGGTCCCAGGGGGCGGCCCCTGCGCCGAAGGCGTGTGGGGGCCGCCCCCAGGGGCCAGCCCGCGCCGTGCGCGGGCTCTTGATCCCTGGAGCCTGGACGAGACGCTCGCCTTCCTCACCGCCGCACGACCCGATCCGCTCTACCGACCTTCGTGCTCTCCATCGCGCTCGGCCTCCGTCGCGGGGAGGTCATCGGACTCCGCTGGCAGGACGTCGACCTCGACAAGCGCGAGCTCAGGGTCCGGAAGCAGCGACAGCGGGCCGGAGGGGAGGCGTACGAGGACGATCCCAAGGGGCGGCGCCGTCGGCAGGTGCTGCCGCTGCCAGCCATGTGCGTGGCACCCCTGCGGTACCAGCGGATGCGCCAGGCCGCGATGCGCGAGCGGGCAGGTGATCGCTGGGAGGACAGCGACTACGTGTTCACCACGCGTACGGGTCGGCCGATCGAGCCTCGCAACGTCTACCGCTCGTTCACGCGGGTCGCTGGGAACGCCGGCCTTCGGGTCATCCGGCTCCACGACGCCCGGCACGGCTGCGCGACCCTGCTCACCGCGGCCGGTGTGGCTCCCCGCGTCGTGATGGAGATCCTCGGGCACAGTCAGATCGCCGTCACGATGAACGTGTACACGCACGTCGTCCAGGACACGCAGCGCGAGGCCGTCAGCCATATGGACCGGCTGCTCACGCGACGGCTACAGCGTGAGTAGTCCCGGCACTGATGTCAGATCTGGATGTCAAAGGCCCCCAGCCATGATCGGCTGGGGGCCTTTTTCCTGGTGGGCGCGGACGGTTTCGAACCGCCGACATCCGCCTTGTAAGGGCGGCGCTCTACCGCTGAGCTACGCGCCCAGGACGAGTCGACAGCCTACATTGCCCGAGGGCCTGTCCCGCAAACCCGTATCCGGTGCCGGACGGGGGTTATCCCCACCCCTGATCCGGGAGCGGCCCGGATCCTCCCGGGGGCCCCGGATCCGTACGGTCGAAGGGCGTCGGAAGAGCGTGCCCGAGGGGCCCGGCGCACGCCGACGTTCCGCGCAGGGGGAGATCCACATGGTCCGCATGGTTCGCACAGCACGTGTCCGGAGTACGGGAAGCACCGGCCGCGTCCGGACGGCGGTCGGGGTCGCCGCCGTCGTCGCGCTCGTCGCCACGGCCACGGCCTGCGGCGCGAACGCCGAGGACGACCAGAAGCCCGAACACCGCTCGTTCGCCCTGCCCGGCCGTACCCTCACCGTCGACTCGGACGACTCCGCGCTGGAGCTCGTGGTCGCCGACTCAGGTGAGGCCGACCGGGTCGAGGTCACGCGGTGGTTCAAGGGGAGCGTCGTCGTGGGTGGGGAGCCCAGGGTGACCTGGTCCATGAAGGGCGACCGGCTCGTCCTGCGGATGAAGTGCTCCGGCGTCGTCGCCGACTGCTCCGCCAAGCACCGGATCGAGGTGCCGCGCGGCATCGCGGTCGACGTCCAGGACGGCGACGGTGGCGTGACGGCGCGGGGCTTCGAGAAGCCGCTCAGCATCCGTACGGCCGACGGTTCCGTGCGGGTGACGGATTCCAGCGGTCCGCTGGACCTGCACAGCGCCGACGGTTCCATCAGCGCCCTCGGCGTCGACTCGCGCCGCGTGCGTGCCACCACCGAGGACGGTTCCGTACGGCTCGAACTGGGCGTCGTACCGCAGCTGGTGGAGTCCCGCAGCCAGGACGGTTCCATCACGATCGGACTGCCCCGCGAGACCTACCGGGTGACGACCGAGAGCGACGACGGATCCGTCCACGTGTCGGTGCCCCGCGCGGACGACAGCGCCCACGTCGTCTCCGCCCGCACCAGTGACGGGAAGGTCACGGTACGAACCGCGAACTGATGAGCCCGTGTGTTCGTCCCTATCGGGTGGGAGAATGACACCGGGTAGGGCGGATGACAGCACGGGAGAGGGATGTGACGGCGACACCTTCGCAGCCGTACACGCCGTTTGTGCCATGTGCGGAGCAGACACGTCGTCGCCCTCCGAGTCCCCGGGTCGGCCGCGCCGCCGGTCCCGCACGCGCCGTCGGCGCCTCCCGGGCCGCGCGTGACGCGCTGACCCTGGTCGCGCTGCCGCTGCTCGCCGTTCTCGCCCTGCCCGCCGCCTTCGCGGGCGGCGGGACCCGGCGCTGGTTCGGCGGCCGCTCCGAGGGCCAGCGCGCCGAGGCCCAGGCCGCGAAGGACGCGGCCGCCGCCGCCTTCTACGAGCTCGACACCGCCCAGCGCGACCTGCGGATCTCGATAGAGACCATCCGCGCCGTCGACGACTCCCCCGCCGCCCGCCGGGCCGTGTCCGACTTCGAGGCGCTCGGCCGGCGCATCGACGAGGCCAGCCACCAGTACATCAACGCCGTCGACGCCCACGACCTGGACCGGGACGACCTGGAGGCGTCCGCCGCCGCCCAGGCCCGCACCCAACTGACCGCCGCCAAGGACGAACTGGGCCGGGTGAAGCAGGAGCTGGACCGTTTCACCCGGGGGCTCGAACCGCTGCTCGGCAAGGCGGAGACGCAGCTCGCCCGGCTCGCCCCGGCCGTCGAGCGCGCCCGCCAGGCCCTGCTCGCGGCCTCCAACGCCCTGGACGCCGTCCGGGCCACCCGGCTGAGGGCCGACGACCTCGCGGCCCGGCTCGCCACCCTCGCACCCGAGCTGACCAAGCTGAACCAGGGCGCTGGACAGCACGGCGTGCCGGAGACCCTGGAGCGCGCCGAGCGGGTCGCACGCGAGGCCGAGGCCGTACGGGCCGAGGCGCAGCGGCTGCCCGAGCGGGCCGCCGAGATCGACCACCGGCTCGTCTCGCTGCGGACCCGTGCCGAAGCGCTGACCACCCGGTCCGGGCAGGTCGAACCGGTTCTGAGCGAGCTGCGGCGCCGTTTCGTGGCCGCCTGCTGGCAGGACCTGCAGCACGTACCGGACCACGCCGCCGAGAACGTACGGCAGGCCGAGTTGAAGCTGAAGGAGGCGCAGGCGGCACGCGACGACCAGCGCTGGCCGGACGCGACCTCGCTGCTGTCCACGGTGCGGGCGCTGCTGAACCATACCGACGAGGCCGTCTCCGCGGCCGGTGACCGGCTCCAGCGGCTCAACGCCGTCGCGAAGGACCCCCAGCACGAGATCGACCGCACCCGTTTCGCGATCCGTGACGCCCAGCGGCTCGCCATGACCGGCCGCAACACGCCCGATCCGCGCCACGCCCGCCCCCTCGACGACTCGGTGGCCCGGCTCGACCGCGCCGTCGGCGAGCTGGAGGGCCGCCATCCCGACTACTGGCACTTCCTCACCGAGACGGAGGCCGTACGGCGGACGGTGGCCACGGTGGTCGGACAGATCCGTGAGGAGCGGGGCAGCGGCGGAGCGTGAGGAGCTTCTCACTGGCGGGGCGTAAGGAGTCCCGCTGGCAGGGCGTGAGGGGGCCCGGCCGCGCGGTGTGGAGGGTCCCGGTGGCGGGGACCTGGTCGTACTCCTCCCGTGCGGAAGTGATGACCGGATTTTCCCTTGCGGGCGCTGGGATCCGCGGCCCGGTCCCGGGCGGCCCGCGCCGCTTGATGTTGCCGGTCCCGGCCGTCCGGGCGGATCCTGGGGACTACCAGTACCTCCGCTAGTGGCAGAGGGAGGCGAACATGGCCACGCACGCAGTGCAGTCCGGGCCCAAGCGTCGCATCCGGTTCGACGAACACCTTCCGGTCGACCACCACCTGAGCAAGTTCTACCGGGTCGGCGCCGGTCTGATGGGCCTGGTGCTGCTCGCTTTCGGCATCCTGGGCCTGATCGACAAGGTCGGCTTCTTCGACACCCGCGGGGACGAGGTCGCCGGTCTGAGCACGAACGGCGCGCTCAGTGTCATCTCGATCTGCGTCGGCCTGCTGCTCTTCGTCGGCATGGTGATCGGCGGGAACTTCGCCTCGACGCTCAACATGGTCGTCGGCGTCCTGTTCATCCTGAGCGGCTTCGTGAATCTGGCACTGCTCGACACCGACAACAACTTCCTCGCCTTCCGCATCCCGAACGTGCTGTTCAGCTTCGTGGTGGGCGTGATGCTGATGTTCTTCGGCATGTACGGGAGAGTCGGCTCCGCCCTGCCACACGACAATCCGTACTGGCGTTCCCGTCACCCCGAACAGGCGGAGACCGAGGAGCGGGTGCAGTCGCGGATTCAGGCGGCCGAGCGGGCCCGCGGGATCGCCGGGCCGGGCGGCAGCCACCGGGACGGCTCCGGCCCGCGCCTCACGGGCCCCGGCCCCGGTCCTCACAAGGGCTGAGGCCCAGCCGGCCCCGAGGCCCGGCTTCTTCCCGTGGGGCGCGGCCTCCCCACGGTCCGGCCTCTCTTCCGGTACGGGGCCCGGGTGCGGGTCGCTTGACCCACCCGGGGCCCGGGCCCGGTTCCTGGTCCGGGTAAGCCTCCCGGTGGGACTCGGAGCCCGTTAACCTGTCCGCATGCCTCGCTACGAATACCGCTGCCGGACCTGCGGTGACACCTTTGAGCTGAGCCGGCCGATGGCGGAGTCCGGCGCCCCCGCGGCCTGCCCCGGCGGCCACGACGACACGGTGAAGCTTCTGTCGACCGTCGCGGTCGGCGGCGCGGCCTCGGCCCCTGCGGCGGCGCCCCGGGCGGGCGGCGGCGGTGGCGGTGGATGCTGCGGCGGCGGTTGCTGCGGCTGATCGGGACGACTCGCTGACCAACGCCGGTAGGCCCACGTCGGCAAACACCGGTTGGCGAACACGGGTTGGCAAACGCCTGTTGGCAAGCGCCGATTGGCAAACACCGGCTCGCGGGGGCCTGCGTCGGCGGGTCAACATTTGCGGGCCAGCGCCGGTTGACCCACACCCGTAGGCCAACGTCCATTGACCAAGGCCACCCGGCCAACACCTGTGGGCCGACGCCGGCGCGCTGAGAGCCGCCCGCGACGAGCCCCCGCGCGTCAGCCGACAACCGTAGGCCAACGCCGGTGGGCTTGTAGGCGTACAGGCGTACAGGCGTACAGCCGTAAGCCAACACCGGTAGGCATACAGGCGTAGGCATACAGCCGTAGGCCAACACCAGTAGACGTACAGACGTGGGGCCAACGCCGGTTGCCCCAGACCCGCAGGCCAACGCCCGCAGGCCAACACCCGTAGGCCACCCCCGCACCCCCACCGCCCTCAGCCTCTCTTCAGCTTCGGTTGCCTAGCGTGGGGCCCATGACAGCCATCGCAGCGGCGACCACGGCAGCCGAGCGCGCGCAGGGCGGCGCGCCCTCGTGGGTCAGTGACCTCATGGCCACGCTCGGAGCACCCGGCGCGGGCCTCGCCATCGCGCTGGAGAACCTCTTCCCACCGCTGCCCAGCGAGGTGATCCTGCCCCTCGCCGGTTTCGCGGCGAGCAGCGGCAGGATGAGCCTGCTCGGCGTGCTGGTGTGGACGACGCTGGGCTCGGTCGTCGGCGCGCTCGCCCTCTACGGCGTGGGCGCCCTGCTCGGCCGGGACCGCACGCTCGCGATGGCGGCCCGGTTGCCGCTGGTGAAGGCGGCGGACGTCGAGCGGACCGAGGCCTGGTTCCTGCGGCACGGCACGAAGGCCGTGTTCTTCGGGCGGATGGTCCCCGTCTTCCGCAGCCTGATCTCCGTGCCCGCGGGCGTGGAGCGCATGCCGCTGCCCGTGTTTCTCGGGCTGACGACGCTGGGCAGCGCGATCTGGAACACCGCCTTCGTGCTCGCGGGCTATCTGCTCGGCGACAACTGGACCAAGGTCACGGGTGTCGTCTCCGCGTACTCGAAGGCGGTGCTGGCGGCGGCCGCGCTCGCGGTGCTCGTCTTCGTCGGGCTGCGGCTGCTCAGGTCCGGCCGGGGCGGTCGCAGGCGTCGAGGAACTCCCGGAGAATCCGCTCCCCCGCGGCGACCCCGAGTTCCGGAAGAGCGGTGATCGAGGGGCCCGTCCAGCCGGCCTCGGCGAGTTCGCCGTGGCCGGGACGCCAGCCCCGGTCGGCGGCGAGCAGCAGATCGGCGTCGAGGAGCGAGTCCCCCGCGGCGAGGGTGAGGTCGGCGCCGGTGCGGCGGGCGACTTCACGCATCGCCGCGCTCTTGGTGAGCGGTTTGGGGACGGCGTAGATCTTGCGGCCCTGGAGGGAGACGGTCCAGCCGCGGTTCTCGGCCCATACGGCGAGTTCCTTCACCCAGTCCTCGGGGAGCAGTTCGCGCTCGACGACGAGGTAGGCGAAGAGGTCCTCGGCGACGCGGTGCTTGCGGACCCAGAGCGGGTCGGACGTGGCGGCCATGTGTTCGCGCACCTCGGCGAGGGAGGCGCACTCGTCGGCCAGGCGGTCGGTGACCCGCGCGTGCCAGTCGCGGTCGGAGATGCCGTCGACGAGCAGGTGGCCGCCGTTGGCGCAGATCGCGTACTTCGGGGCGGGGCCGGGCAGGCTGATGCGCTGGTACTGCTTGCGGGTGCGGGTCGTGGTGGGGACGAAGACCGCGGTCTCGCCGAGTTCGGTGAGGAGGCCGGCGGCGGTCTCGGTCAGGTACGACAGCGGCTTGCTCTCGTGGACCTCGACGCAGAGCAGCCGGGGGGCCTCGGCGTCGGGCATGGCGAGGGCCAGGGCGGCCGAGGAGTAGATGAGCGTGCGGTCGAGGTCGCTGGCGACGAGCACCTGGGGAGAGGTCATCAGGAGGTCACCGCCCGGCCGTCGGCGCCGGTCGCCCCGCGGGTGAACTTGGGGTGGATCAACCCGACGCAGGTGTAGGGGAGTTCGGCGACCTCCTCGACGGGGACACCGCGCTGTTCGGCGAGCAGGCGCACATGGTCGAGGTCGGCGCCCGCCCCGGCGCGGGCCAGGATCTTCCAGGGCACGCGGCGCAGCAGGACCCGGGTGGTCTCGCCGACGCCTGGCTTGACGAGGTTCACGTCGTGGATGCCGTACTCCTCGCTGATCCGCTCGACGGCGGCCCAGCCTTCCCAGGAGGGCGCGCGGTCGGCGGAGAGGAGGTCCTTGGCCTGGGTGTCGACGGCCTCGGTGACCTGGTCGAAGTGGGCGGAGACGGCGTCGAGGAAGTCGACGGAGACGTCGGCGCCGGCGAGTTCGCGGTAGAACTTCGCGCCGTGGTAGTCGTGTTCGCCGACGAGGTCGGCGCGCAGGACCGTGCGGGAGATCAGGCCGGAGACGGTCGAGTTGAGGCAGGCGGAGGGGATGAGGAAGTCCTCGCGGGTGCCGTAGGTGCGTACGCAGGAGCCGGGGTCGGCGAGCACGGCGATCTCCGGGTCGAAGCCGGTGATGCCGTCGGACGCCTCGAACTCCTCGATGGCCTGGGCGAGTTCGCGGGTGATGGCGCCCTTGCCGGTCCAGCCGTCGACGAAGACGACGTCGGCCGGGTCGTGGTGGGCGGCGAGCCAGCGCAGGGCGTTGGCGTCGATGCCGCGGCCGCGCACGATGGAGACGGCGTAGTGCGGGAGGTCGAGTCCGTGGCGGTGCCGGGCCCAGCGGCGCATGAGGACGCCGACGGGTGTGCCGGCGCGGGCGAGGGAGACCAGGACGGGTCTGGGCGAGCGTTCGGCGAGCACCAGCTCGGTGACGGCGCCGACGGCCTGGGCGATGCGGGCGGCCGAGGTGCCGAGGGCCGCGTGGAAGAGCTCCTGGTACGCGTCGCTCGGCTGGTACTCCACGGGCAGCGACTCCGCGTAGTGGGCGCCGCCGCTCTGGATGGCCTCCTCGCGCTCCTCGGTCGGTGCCTCCAGGCGGACGTCCGAGAGGTCCTGGAGCAGCCAGCCGACGTCTTCGGGCGGGTACGAGGAGAAGGCGGGGCCGCGGAGGGGCTCGGGGAGCATGAGGGGCCTTTCGGTGGCGGTCGGCCGCGGGGCCGCGTGCGGCGCGGCTCCGGAGCCGGGCGCCCGCGACGGGACGTGGGAGGGCACGACGGCGAGCAGGACGGCCGGGGTGTGCGCGGCGAGCTGTGCCAGGAGTCCGTCGGGGGCGTGCAGCTCGGGGGTGTCGGCGGTGGAGTCGACGACCGCGACGACGGCGTCGAAGCCGGCGCCGGCGACGTTGTAGGCGTAGCGGGGGCCGGGGCCGTCGTCCGGGTGGTCGTGGGCGGGGAAGACGATCCGGCTGCGTATCGCGTAGCCGGGGTCGTCGAGGGCGAGGACCGGTGAGCGCGTGGTGGTGGAGTACCGCACGTCGGCGTCCACGATCTGTTCCAGCTCGCGGGCGAGTCGCAGCGGCGCGTACATCAGTTCCTCGAAGCCGAGGACGAGGACGCGTCGCGCCCCGGCGGGCAGGGCGTCGGCGACCCGGGCGGCCAGGGCGGGCAGCGCGGTCTCCAGGCGTATTCGGTGCTCTGGGGTGAATCCGTGCCGGCCGCCGTCGGGCACGCCGTGCGGCCAGTCGAGCGGGACGCGGACTGCGTCGCGGGCCTGCTCCGGGGCGGCGGAGCCGGGGGCGGCAGAGCCTGGTGCGGCAGAGCCTGGTGCGCCGGAGCCGGGGGCTGCAGAGCCTGGTGCGGCGGAACCGACCGCGGCGGACTCGTCGGCGGACGTCTCGTGGGCGGCGACGAGTGCCTGCCCCTTCTCCAGGACGCCCTCCGGGAGGACGACGGTGCCGGAGGCGGCCGCGACCAGGTCGACGCGGGCGCCGATCTCGCGGGCGAAGTCCTCCAGGCGCCCGAGGTCGGCGGCGGAGCGCATGTCGACGAGGGCCACGACGACGTACCGCTCACGCGGGTAGCGCGCGTGCAGGGCGCGCACGGTGTTGAGCACGGTGTTGCCGGTGGAGAACTCGTCGTCGACGAGGACCAGCGGTCCGGGGCCGGCCAGCAGGCGCGGGTCCTCGGGGAGCAGCAGGTGGGAGGTGGCGTGGGAGTGGGACTCCTCGAAGCCGCCGGCCTGGGCGACGCCGGGCACGGAGCGCCGGGTGGAGTGCAGGTAGGGGGCGACGCCGATGCCGTCGGCGACGCTGTGGCCGAGGCCGGTGGCGGTCTCCGCGTAGCCGAGGACGACGGAGGTGCCCGCCTGTTCGCCCAGCAGTTCGCGGACGCGCCGGCCGAGGGCGAACCCGTACCCGTAGACCACGGAGGGCGACTGCGGGACGTGCTTGCCGAGCACGTTGGACACGAGGAGGTGCGCCCGCTTGGGGTTGCGCCGCAGCGCGAGACCCAGCAGGTCGTGCAGCTTCTCGTCCCCGACGAGTTCGACCCCGAGCCGCTCCGCGACCCAGGTTCCCGTCCACACCACGTTGTTCATCGATTCCTTGCTGGTTGCTGATCGGATCGGTCCGGTCGGTCCGGTCGGTCCGGTCGGGTCAGGAGGTCAGTCCGGCGGCGAGCAGCTCCACGAAGCCGATGTCCTCGTTCGCGACGCCGAAGACCTCGGCACGCTGGAGGGTGCGTTCGGCCCAGGCGCGGTGCGGCTTCACCTCGTTCATCTTGTTCGTGTAGGCGGAGCGGAGCACGCCGCCACCGCATCGATCGGGCCGCAGGATGTCCTGGGCGTCCGTGTACTCCTCGTGACTGACGACGGACAGCGCGTGCACGGGCAGGACGTGCGAGGGGTGGATGCAGGTCTTGCCGAGCAGACCGTTGGCGCGGTCGAGGGCGATCTCGCGCAGCAGGCCGTCCATGTCGTGCTCGATGAGCAGGGTGCGCAGGTCCTCGGCCTCGGGGGTGAAGGGACTGCGGCGCAGCTGCGGCTTGAACATGCGCTCCTGGAGCCGGAAGTACTCCCAGACGGGCCCGGTCACGGTGAACCCGGTGCCGTCGGCGCGGCCGAGGACGTTCACCACGTCGGCGATGACAGAGGCGACGATCTGCACGTCGTAGGCTGTCATGTCCGGGGCACGGCGCAGTCCGTAGGCGGAGCAGAAGTCGGTGACGCCGAGGCGCAGGGCGAGGACTCTGTCGCGGTATTTGTCGACCGTGCGGTAGATGCCTTCCAGGGTCTCGCGGCGGGACTCCAGATGCAGCAGGCCGGGCGATTCCAGGACGGGCATGGCGAACAGGCGCCGTCCGCTCGCCGTCTCGGCGGCGGTGAGGGCCTCCAGGAACGGGGTGCCCCGCTCCTCGGTGAATTTCGGCAGGACGAATCCGGACAGCAGCCGGACGGCGGGGCCGAGGCGGTGGACGAGGTCCGGGATCTGCTCGGGGGCGCGGACCCGCACGAACAGCAGCGGGACCTCCGCTTCGGGCCGTCCGGCGAGGTCGGTGAACTGCCTGACCAGGTTCTCCTCGGCGTCCGCGACCTCCGCGTCGTCGATCGAGTCCTCCAGGCACAGCACCATGGAGACCACACCGCGCCCGGACTGTTTCACGATGTCGTCGGCGAGGTGGGGCCGGGTGGCGGGGCTGTAGAGCGTGGCGCCGAGGGCCGCGGCGAGGACGTGGGCCGGGGACTGGGCGCTGAAGGCGCACGGCTCCCGGTGGAAGAGGCGTTGGCGCTCCTGAGGAGCGACGTGCCCGAAATGACGCATGAGACTCCCCCGTGGCGGCTAGACGGCCTGACATGATGTGGCCGGTAATAGTACGTAGAGATCCATGTCAACAGTTCCCGGCGAGCATGAAGTTCTGGTAACTCAGCTGTGTCCGGCACCTACTGTTCCTGTGCGGGAGCCGAGTACCCCGCGTTGTCGTGACCAGGCCCGAGAGGGCAGGATGACCGCATGACGCACGCGATGCTGAAGGGGTCGAACGTCCCGCTGGACGCCACGGCGGTACGAGCCGTGCTGCGCTGGGCGCCCGGGCAGGGCGTTCCGGACGTCGACGCCTCGGCGCTGCTCCTCGGCCCCGACGGTCGTGTGCGATCCGACGAGGATTTCGTCTTCTACAACCAGCCCCGGCACCCGTCGGCCAAGGTCTGGCGGCTCGGCAAGAAGCGGGTCGCCGAGGGCCTCACCGACACGATCCAGACGGATCTGGCGGGCGTCGAGTCCGCGGTCGGCCAGATTCTGCTGGTCGCCTCGGCGGACGGCGTCACCTTCGACCGCGTACGGGACCTGCGCATCCTGCTGTACGACGCGTCGGTCGCGGACGGCGAGCCGCTGGCGTACTTCGACATCAAGCCGGAGACGGGCGCGGAGACGGCGCTGATCTGCGGTGAGCTGTACCGGCGCGGCGAGGGGTGGAAGTTCCGGGCGCTCGGCGAGGGCTATTCGAACGGCCTGCAGGGGCTGGCGACCGATTTCGGGATCTCGGTGGACGAGTCGGAGCCGGAGAGCACGCCCGAGGGCACCTGGGCGGCGCCCCCGAGCGCCACGGACGAGACCTGGGCGGCACCGGCCGGCCCGCCCGAGACGTCGGTGCCGCTGCCGCCCGAGCAGCCGGCTCCGGTGCCCCAGCAGGCGTCTCAGCCCGCCTACGGCTATCCGCCGGAGCCCCCGCGGCAGCCCGCGTACGGCTATCCGCAGGCCGCCCGGCCGACGGACCCGTCGGGGTACGGGTATCCGCAGCCGCAGATCCCGGCCGCCGAGCCGCCCGCGTACGGCTATCCACAGGCCGTGGGTCCGGTGGCGGACCCGGATTTCGAGCTGCCTCCGCAGGGTCCCCAGTTCATCGGGCGCTGAGCCCGGCCCCGAGGGGCCGCGCCCCGCTCCGGCACGGTACGGCGCGGCGTGCCCCTCGCCCGGCGGACGCCGGGGCCGGGCGCGGGGCGGCCGGTGCGGGTCAGCGGTCGACCTTCGACTTGTAGCCTCGCCCCCACTGCAGGCCCCAGCCGTACAGGCGGTCCAGTTCGGCCTGGAAGCCGTACACGAACTTCACCTCGCGGCGCACGGTCAGCTCGCCCTTGTTGTTCTCGATCATCACCACCGCGCAGGACCGGGCCTGCGGGTGGCGTTCGTCGAGGCCGATCTCGATCCGGGGACCGTTGCTCGGATACAGGGTGACGACGGCATGCGTACGGTCGAAGGCGGGCGTCTGGTCGTAGATGTAGACGAAGACGAGCAGCCGCCTGATGTCGTCGCGGTGGTCGAGATTGACGAAGATCGTCTCGCCGGATCCCGAGCCGAACCGGTCGTCGCCGCTGAGCTTCACGTACGGCGGGGCGTTGAGTTCGCCGAAGAAGCCGCCCAGCGGCTGGACGACGCCCTTGGAGCCGTCCGTGAGCTCGTACATGCAGCCGAGGTCGAGGTCCACGTTGACCATGCTCTGGGTGTGCGCCTGGACCACTTCCGGCTTGAACGCCTGGAAGGGGTGGCGCAGCAGGCTGCCGCGCTCGGGCCCGCCGATGTCGGAGGTGCGCATCCGCCAGGACAGGTTGATGCGCAGGTTGCCGGTGGCCGCGCCCTGTTTGGTGAGCGAGACCTGGCGGTGCCGTTTGGTCAGTTCGATGGCGTTGGTCGAGGCGCTGCCGGAGTCGAAGTCCGTCGACCGTCCGCGCCACAGGTCTTCCCAGAAGCTCATGTCCGCCCCCCACTGTGCCTGATTCGTACGCCGTGCCCCCGACGTCCGCCGCCCCGCGCGGCACGGCTTCCGTGCGGGCGGCTGCCGTCCGTACGGTGAATGCCGTGCGGGGCGGCACCGAGGACCCGTCCTCGAAAGCCGCCCCGCACAGAGCGTTCCTCATCGGGCGGGGTGCCAATCCCCCGGCCCGGTGTGTGTCACACCCCGGACGAGACCTCAGTCTTCTCGTCCGAGGTCTGGCCTTTTCCCTCGGCCGCGGCGATCGCCTTGTTGCGGCGCACGGAGGACCAGAAGGACCAGGCGATCAGGATGACGCCGACGAGGCCGGTGATGACCTCGTTGATCTCGTACTGGATGGTGACGAGGAGGATCACGGCGAGGGCGCCGATCGCGTAGTGCGCGCCGTGCTCCAGGTAGACGTAGTCGTCGAGGGTGCCCTGGCGGACCAGGTAGACCGTCAGCGACCGGACGTACATGGCGCCGATACCGAGGCCGAGGGCCATCAGCACGATGTCGTTGGTGATGGCGAAGGCGCCGATCACACCGTCGAAGGAGAAGGACGCGTCCAGCACTTCGAGGTAGAGGAACATGAAGAACGCGGCCTTGCCGGCGAGGACCACCGCCGACGGCTTCTTGCCGGTCTTGCGGGCCTCTTCCTCGGCCTCGTGCTCGCGCTCCTCCTCTTCTTCGAGCTTGTCCTCGAAGTAGCCGGAGAGGCCGCCGACCACCATGTACGTGATCAGGCCGGCGATGCCGGAGATCAGGACCGTCTCCGCCTTGTCGGCGTGCGCCCCGCCGTGCTGGTGGGCGTGGGCGGCGAAGGTCATGGACGTGATCAGCAGGGCGACCAGCGCGATGCAGACCGAGAGCATGTCGACCTTGCCGAGCTTGGACAGCGGCCGCTCGAGCCAGGACAGCCACTTGATGTCCCGGTCCTCGAAGATGAAGTCGAGGAAGATCATCAGCAGGAACATGCCGCCGAAGGCCGCGATCGCCGGGTGGGCGTCCGTGACCAGCTGCTGGTACTGGTCCTTGTCGGTCAACGCGAGGTTGACCGCTTCGATCGGGCTCTTCTTGGCGGTCACCGCCACGATGACGACAGGGAACACCAGTCGCATACCGAAGACGGCGATCAGCACACCGACCGTGAGGAAGATCTTCTGCCAGAAGGCACTCATCTTCTTCAGGATCCCGGCGTTGACCACCGCGTTGTCGAAGGACAGCGAGATCTCGAGGACGGACAGGATCGCCACGATGCCGAAGCCGGTCCACCCCCCGTAGAGCACCGCTGCGACCAGGCCGAGTGCGGTGACCGCAAACGACCAGCCGAAGGTTTTCAGAAGCACTGGCTACCCAATCGTGTATGTACGGGTCTCCCCCGCGCCGTACTCGGCTTTACCTAACGTTGACCACGCAGTGTAGAGCGCCATACTCGCGGCCGGCGCGGGCGGGCCCCGCTACCGCCTAGGAGACGTTGACCCCGAAGTCCAGAGCGATGCCCCGCAGACCGGACGCGTATCCCTGACCGACGGCGCGGAACTTCCACTCGTCGTTGTAGCGGTAGACCTCGCCGAAGATCATCGCGGTCTCCGTGGAGGCGTCCTCGCTCAGGTCGTAGCGCGCCAGTTCCTGGCCGTCGGCCTGGTTGACGACGCGGATGAACGCGTTGCTGACCTGGCCGAAGGTCTGGCCGCGGTTGTCCGCCTCGTGGATCGAGACCGGGAAGACGATCTTGTCCACCGTGGCGGGAACCTTGGAGAGGTTGATCAGGATCGACTCGTCGTCCCCCTCGCCCTCGCCCGTGAGGTTGTCACCGGTGTGCTCCACCGAGCCGTCGGGGCTCTTGAGCTGGTTGTAGAAGATGAACCACTCGTCGCCCAGCACCCGGCCCGCGTTGCACAGCAGCGCGCTGGCGTCGAGGTCGAAGGGGGCTCCGGTGGTGGAGCGCGCGTCCCAGCCGAGCCCGACCATCACCTGCGTGAGGTTGGGTGCGGCCTTGGAGAGGGAGACATTGCCTCCCTTGGCGAGCGTGACGCCCATGATGCTGGTCCTCCCCGAGGTCGAACTTCAGTTGTCCAGCGGTCCGGCGCCGCTGTCGAGCGCGTCCGGCGCCGCACTCGAAGTGTGCGGCGCCGGACGGGTGAGCCCATGGCCCCGAGGGGCCGGTGCACGGCTCAGACGTTCACGCCGAAGTCCTGCGCGATGCCGCGCAGGCCCGAGGCGTACCCCTGGCCGATGGCACGGAACTTCCACTCCGCGCCGTGACGGTAGAGCTCGCCGAAGACCATCGCGGTCTCCGTCGAGGCGTCCTCGGAGAGGTCGTAGCGCGCGATCTCCGCCTCGCCCGCCTGGTTCACGACGCGGATGAACGCGTTGCGGACCTGGCCGAACGACTGCTGGCGGTTCTCGGCGTCGTAGATCGAGACCGGGAACACGATCTTCTCCACGTCGGCCGGGACGGCGGCGAGGTTGACCTTGATCTGCTCGTCGTCGCCCTCGCCCTCACCGGTGATGTTGTCGCCGGTGTGCTCCACGGAGCCGTCCGGGCTCTTCAGGTTGTTGAAGAACACGAAGTTGGCGTCACTGCTGACCTTGCCCTCCGCGTTCGTCAGGATGGCGCTGGCGTCGAGGTCGAAGTCGGTGCCGGTGGTGGTACGGACGTCCCACCCCAGACCGATGATGACCGCGGTCAGGCCGGGTGCCTCCTTCGACAGCGAAACGTTGCCGCCCTTGCTGAGGCTGACTCCCACGATTCCTCCCAAATGATGTCCAGGGGCGGGGAGCCCCGTCGTGCTCGGTATCGGATCAACGTGTCGATCCTAGTGACGGGTTCCCGTACCCTGCAGGCCTTGCGACCGAAGAATCACAGGGTGTCGAGCGCCGTGACGTACTCGTTCAGGTCACGCGCGTCGGGCAGGCCGTTGACGACGGTCCACTGGACGACTCCGTCCTTGTCGATGACGAAGGTGCCGCGCACCGCACAGCCCTTGTCCTCGTCGAAGACGCCGTAGGCGCGGGAGACCTCGCCGTGCGGCCAGAAGTCCGACAGCAGCGGGTACTCCAGGCCCTCCTGCTCGGCGAAGACGCGCAGGGTGTGGATGGAGTCGTTGGAGACGGCCAGCAGCTGGGTGTCGCGGTCCGTGAACCGGGGGAGCTCGTCGCGCAGGGCGCACAGCTCGCCGGTGCACACGCCGGTGAAAGCGAATGGGTAGAAGAGCAGCACCACGTTCTTCTCACCGCGGAAGTCGGACAGCTTCACGGTGGCGCCGTGGTTGTCCTTGAGTGCGAAGTCCGGGGCCTTGGTGCCGACCTCGATCGCCATAGTCACACGCATCCCTTCCAGGGGGCTGTTCGGGTGACGACCAGCCTACGCAGAGATCCACCGGGGAGCCCGGTGCGGTCCGCCCATGGATGGGGCCCCCGCCGTCGGCTCGGATCGGCGGGGGCCCCACTCACGTTGCTGCGGGCAGCACGAGTACTGCCTTGAGGAAGAGAAAAGCGGAGTTCAGCGCTTCGACTTGGCCGCCTTCGGCGTGGCCAGCCGGCTGCCGCTCCAGTCCTTGCCCACGCTGACGGTCTTGGTCTGGGACAGACCCGCGGTCGTCGCGGCTTCGGCGATGTCGCTCGCCTCGACGTAGCCGTCACGGCCCGTCTTCGGCGTCAGCAGCAGGATCGTGCCGCCCTCTTCGATGTACGTGGTGGCGTCCACCAGCGCATCCGTCAGGTCGCCGTCCTCGTCGCGGAACCACAGCACCACGGCATCGGCGACGTCGTCGTACTCCTCATCCACGAGCTCGCTGCCGATGACTTCCTCAATGGCCTCGCGGAGCTCCTGGTCGACGTCGTCGTCGTAGCCGATCTCCTGGACCACCTGCTCGGGCTGGAACCCCAGCCTGGCGGCAGGGTTCGTCCTCTCCTCCGCGTGGTCCGCGGTCGCGCTCACGGGTTGCCTCCTGATCATGTTTCGGTCGGGGTCTCCCCCCTGCTCGGTCAGGAGCTGGGAGAAGTCTTCAGCCACGCGCGTGCGCGAAGCATTGGCCGTAGTCCACACGGGCGGGGCGGATCGCGCAAGTACCCGGCCGCCGAGACCGCCGAAACGGTGACGATCCTGGCCGTGTCGACGCAACTCCTGGCATGGAATCACAGACCCGGGTGACGCACACCACACCCTTCTGCCCGGTTTGCGGACTTCGGGACCCTCCGAGGGTACGGGAGTCGAATGGCTTTGCGGAACGCGTGACGGGCCGGGCGTATCGTTGCGATTTGACCCGCCCCGCCCCGACCGGGCTGGACAGACGTGATGGTTACCTCTCGGTAGAGATGACGATCGCGTTCCCGAGGTACACGATGGGGAACGGTGCAGACACCTGGAAACCCAGGGAAAAATGGCCCTCTGACAGTGAAGGAACAGCGTGGCTTCCGGATCCGATCGCAACCCGATCATCATTGGCGGCCTTCCGAGTCAGGTACCTGACTTCGATCCCGAAGAGACCCAGGAGTGGCTCGACTCCCTCGACGCCGCCGTGGACGAGCGCGGCCGGGAGCGGGCCCGCTATCTGATGCTGCGGCTGATCGAGCGGGCCCGTGAGAAGCGCGTGGCCGTGCCCGAGATGCGCAGCACGGACTACGTCAACACCATCGCCACCAAGGACGAGCCGTTCTTCCCCGGCAACGAGGAGATCGAGCGCAAAGTCCTCAACGCCACCCGCTGGAACGCGGCCGTGATGGTGTCCCGGGCCCAGCGTCCGGGCATCGGCGTCGGCGGCCACATCGCCACCTTCGCGTCCTCCGCCTCGCTCTACGACGTCGGCTTCAACCACTTCTTCCGCGGCAAGGACGAGGGCGACGGCGGCGACCAGATCTTCTTCCAGGGGCACGCCTCCCCGGGCATCTACGCCCGCGCCTTCCTGCTCGACCGGCTGAGCGAGCAGCAGCTCGACGCGTTCCGGCAGGAGAAGTCGAAGGCTCCGTACGGGCTGTCCTCGTACCCCCACCCGCGGCTGATGCCGGACTTCTGGGAGTTCCCGACCGTCTCCATGGGTCTCGGCCCGCTCGGCGCGATCTTCCAGGCGCGCATGAACCGCTACATGGAGGCGCGCGGCATCGCGGAGACCTCCAAGTCGCACGTCTGGGCGTTCCTCGGGGACGGCGAGATGGACGAGCCGGAGTCGCTCGGCCAGCTGTCGATCGCGGCGCGCGAGGGCCTGGACAACCTGACGTTCGTCGTCAACTGCAACCTCCAGCGGCTCGACGGCCCGGTGCGCGGCAACGGCAAGATCATTCAGGAGCTGGAGTCGCAGTTCCGGGGCGCCGGCTGGAACGTGATCAAGCTGGTCTGGGACCGCACCTGGGACCCGCTGCTGGCGCGGGACCGCGACGGCGTGCTGGTCAACCAGCTCAACACCACGCCGGACGGGCAGTTCCAGACGTACGCGACCGAGACCGGCGCCTACATCCGCGAGCACTTCTTCGGTCACGACCACCGGCTGCGCGCCATGGTCGAGAACATGACGGACGACCAGATCCTGCACCTGGGCCGCGGCGGCCACGACCACCGGAAGGTCTACGCGGCCTTCGCGGCGGCCAAGGCGCACAAGGGCCAGCCGACCGTGGTCCTCGCCCAGACCGTGAAGGGCTGGACGCTGGGCCCGAACTTCGAGGGCCGCAACGCCACCCACCAGATGAAGAAGCTGACGGTGGCCGACCTCAAGGGCTTCCGCGACCGGCTGCACATCCCGATCTCCGACAAGGAGCTGGAGTCCGGCGCGCCGCCGTACTACCACCCGGGCCGCGACTCGGAGGAGATCCAGTACATGCACGACCGCCGCAAGGGCCTGGGCGGTTACGTCCCGACCCGTGTGGTGCGGTCGAAGCCGCTGCAGCTCCCCGAGGACAAGACCTACGCGAGTGTGAAGAAGGGTTCCGGACAGCAGTCGATCGCCACGACCATGGCGTTCGTGCGGCTGCTGAAGGACCTCATGCGGGACAAGGAGATCGGCAAGCGGTTCGTGCTGATCGCGCCCGACGAGTACCGCACTTTCGGCATGGACTCGTTCTTCCCGAGCGCGAAGATCTACAACCCGCTCGGCCAGCAGTACGAAGCCGTGGACCGGGAGCTGCTCCTCGCCTACAAGGAGTCGCCGACCGGTCAGATGCTGCACGACGGCATCTCCGAGGCGGGCTGCACGGCCTCGCTGATCGCCGCGGGATCGGCGTACGCGACCCATGGCGAACCGCTGATCCCGGTCTACGTCTTCTACTCGATGTTCGGTTTCCAGCGCACCGGCGACCAGTTCTGGCAGATGGCGGACCAGCTGGCGCGCGGTTTCGTGCTGGGCGCGACCGCGGGCCGGACGACGCTGACCGGTGAGGGCCTGCAGCACGCGGACGGCCACTCGCAGCTGCTCGCCTCGACCAACCCGGGCTGTGTGGCGTACGACCCGGCGTACGGCTTCGAGATCGCGCACATCGTGCAGGACGGTCTGCGCCGGATGTACGGCTCGTCCGAGGAGCACCCGCACGGCGAGGACGTCTTCTACTACCTCACCGTCTACAACGAGCCGATCCAGCACCCGGCCGAGCCGGAGAACGTGGACGTCGAGGGCATCCTCAAGGGCATCCACCGCTTCAGCGAGGGCACCGCGGGCTCGATCCCGGCGCAGATCATGGCGTCCGGCGTCGCCGTGCCGTGGGCCGTGGAGGCGCAGCGGATCCTGGCCGAGGAGTGGAACGTCCGGGCGGACGTCTGGTCGGCGACCTCCTGGAACGAGCTGCGCCGCGAGGCCGTCGAGGTGGAGCGGCACAACCTGCTGCACCCCGAGGAGGAGCAGCGCGTCCCGTACGTGACACGGAAGCTGTCGGGCGCCGAGGGGCCCTTCGTGGCGGTCTCCGACTGGATGCGCTCGGTGCCGGACCAGATCGCCCGCTGGGTGCCGGGGACCTACCAGTCGCTGGGCGCGGACGGCTTCGGCTTCGCGGACACGCGGGGTGCGGCCCGGCGCTTCTTCCACATCGACGCGGAGTCGGTCGTGGTGGCCGTCCTGACCGAGCTGGCCCGCGAGGGCAAGGTCGACCGGTCGGTCCTGAAGCAGGCGATCGACCGCTACCAGCTGCTCGACGTCACCGCGGCGGACCCGGGGCCGGCCGGGGGCGACGCGTAGGGCGGACGTCCTTCGGCGCTCCCCCGCGGCCGGGCCGCGGGTTCGGGGACCGAGGTGTGACCGGGCGGGGGGGGGGGGGGGGGGGGCCCCCCCCCCCCCCCCTTTTTTCCCGCGTGGGCACGCAGGAAAAAATGGCGCCAGGTCCCGCGGGGAGGCGCACCCCAACAACACCCTCTTCGTTCTCTCTT
>NZ_JBVHPY010000001.1:428280-446302 GCF_055567695.1 Streptomyces sp. NPDC026417 | reverse complement strand
GCAGGCTGCTGTGGAGAGGGCAACACACCGAGCGGGGGGGGGGGGGGGGGGGGGGGGGGGGGGGGGGGGGGGGGGGGGCCCCCCCCCCCCCCCCCCGCCGGCTTTTCTACGATGCGGGCATGACGGAAGAATCGGCTCAGGTCCGCTGGGAGCGGCGCACCCAACGACCGCTGCTGGCGCTCGCGCTGGCATTCGCTCTCGCCTACGCCGTGCCGATCGTGGACAGCAGCGTGAGCCACGGGCTGTCGGTCGCCTGCACGGCGGTGGAGTGGGTGGTGTGGGCGGCCTTCGCCGGCGACTACCTCGTCCGGCTCGGACTGGCCCGCGACCGGCGGGAGTTCGTACGCGGTCACTGGCTGGACCTGGGCGCGGTGGTGCTGCCGATGCTCCAGCCGCTGCGCCTGCTGCGGCTCGTCTCCACGTTGCTGCTGGTGGGACGGCGGGCGCGGATGGCCTCGCAGATCAGGCTGACGACGTACGTCGTGGGTGCGGTCGTGGGGCTGCTGATGTTCGGTTCGCTCGCCGTGCTCTCGGTGGAGCGGGACTCGCCGCACGGGAACATCAGGACGCTGGGCGACGCGGTGTGGTGGTCGTTCACGACGATGACGACCGTGGGGTACGGGGATCACGCGCCGACCACCGGCATGGGCCGGATCCTCGCGGTCGGCCTGATGCTGTCCGGCATCGCGCTGCTCGGTGTGGTCACGGCGAACATCGCGGCCTGGTTCATCTCGCGTTTCGAGAAGGACGACGTGGAGGAACGCCGCCAGACGGCCGCGATCGAGGCGCTCACGGAGGAGGTACGGGCCCTGCGGGCCCAGGTCGCGGACCTGTCCCGGGTCTCCCACCCGGTCCCCGCACCCACCGAGCCGTCGCGTCCGGCCTAGAGCGCGCGGGACGTTCGGGCCCTGGCACCGGGGCTCTGCCGTCACGTGCCACGGCGCGGGACGCGGTGCCCGCGCCGGTGACCGTCGTCCCCCGCCACGGCGCGGGACGACGCCCGCGCCGGTGGCTGTCGGGGGCGCGCGTCAGAGGACTCCGCCGCCGGGGCCCGCCGAGCCGACGAGCCAGACGAGGGCGACGATCGTGTCGATCGCGCCCAGCACCAGGGCGATGAGCGCCGGCAGCGGGCGGGAACCGCCCCAGCTGCGCCCCATGCCCAGCCAGCCGCAGACCATCGCCACGGGACCGAGGACGATCCCCAGGACGAAGAACCCGGCGATCGCGCAGACGACTCCGATGATGCCCAGCGACTCGCGATCCGGCCCGGTCCGTGACCACGTCCGGCCACGTGAACGGGGGTGCCTGCGTGTGCCGTTTCCGAAGCCCGCCATCATCAACTCCTGAACTCATCGACCTTCTCGGCCAGTTCGGGTTCGATGTGCGGATACCCCCGTTCCCCCGCGGCAGACCTGCCCGCGCGCTGCCCCCCTCCGGCAGCGCGCCGCGGCATCCGGTCGCCCTCCATGTCGTGCGGAGGACTTGACCCACTGTGACCTGCGGCGCGCACCGGCGGGGAGGGATCTTGAGCGTTGTCACCCTGATGGGCGAAAAAAGGGTGACGGGGCGGATCCGGTCCGCCCCGTCACCCCCGACCTGCCGTCAGGCCACTCGGCACGCCGCCGCTAGATGTGCCCGGCGCCCGCGCCCGCCGCATCCGCGTTGACACCGCGCTTGGTGAGCAGCGCGACGAAGACGGCGACGAATGCGACCCCGGCGGCCACGAGGCACGCCAGGCTCATGCCCGAGATGAAGGTGTCGTGGGCGACGCCCGTGATCTTCGCGGCGAGTTCGGCCGGCGCGCCCTTCGGCACCGGTGCCGCGCCCTGCTGGACCGACTGCGAGGCCTGGTCCAGCTGCCCCTCGGTGAGCGGCGGCAGCTTGGCGTCGGCCCAGTTGCCCGCGAGGTCGTTGTCGACCTTGGAGGCCATCACGGCGCCGAGCACGGCCGTACCGAGGCTGCCGCCGATCTGCATGGCCGCCTGCTGCAGGCCGCCGGCGACCCCGGAGAGCTCCATCGGGGCGTTGCCCACGATGACCTCGGTGGCGCCGACCATGACGGGCGCGAGGCCGAGGCCGAGACCGGCGAACCAGAGCGACATGACGGCGCTGCCGGTATCCGTGTCCAGCGTGGACATGCCGTACATGGAGATCGCGGTGAGCGCCATGCCGCCCGCCAGCGGCAGCCGCGGGCCGGTCTTGGTGATGAGGACGCCGGCCAGCGGCGAGCCCACGATCATCATCCCGGTGAGCGGCAGCAGGTGCAGACCCGCGTCGACCGGGCTCATCCCGTGCACGTTCTGCAGGTAGAAGGTGACGAAGAACAGGCCGCCCAGGAAGGCGATGGCCATCAGGACCATCAGGACCACACCGGCGGACAGCGGCACGGAGCGGAAGAGGGCGAGGGGGACCAGGGGCTCGCGGACCTTGGTCTCCCAGAGGGCGAAGAGGGCGAATCCCAGCACCGAGGCGCCGAGGAAGGCCCAGGTGAGGCCGTCGCCCCAGCCCCATGTCGGCGCCTTGATGAGCGCCCAGACCAGGCAGAACATGGCGCCCGAGAGCAGGGCTATGCCCAGGATGTCGAAGGAGCGCGGCGCCTTCTCGGCCCGGTGGTCGGTCAGGATCAGCGCGCCGAGGACCAGCGCGAGGACGCCGACCGGCACATTGATGAAGAACACCGACTGCCAGCTGACGTGCTGGACCAGCAGACCGCCGAGGATCGGGCCGCCCGCGGTGGAGGCGCCGATCACCATGCCCCAGATACCGATGGCCATGTTCAGCTTCTCGGCGGGGAAGGTGGCCCGCAGCAGGCCGAGTGCCGCCGGCATCAGCAGCGCGCCGAACAGACCCTGGAAGACCCGGAAGGTGACCACCAGGGCGATGCTGTCGGACAGGCCGATGGCCCCGGACGCGGCGGCGAAACCGACGACGCCGATCAGGAAGGTCTGCCGGTGCCCGAACCGGTCGCCGAGCTTGCCCGCGGTGATCAGGGTGACCGCGAGGGCGAGGAAGTACGCGTTGGTGATCCACTGCACGTCGGCGAAGCTGGCGCCGAGGTCCTTGGCGATGGCCGGGTTCGCGATGGCGACGATGGTGCCGTCCAGGGCGACCATCATGACGCCGATCGCCACGCTGATGAGCGTCAGCCAGGGGTGGCCGCGCAGCCCCTTGGCGGGGCTAGGTCCGGACGGGGTGGCCGAGGCCTTGTCGGCCGGGCCCGTCGCGTCGACGGTGGTCTGACTAGTCATACCGCGGAGGCTAGTGACAGTCGCTGACAGTTGACAAACCGTTTCACTCGTCGGTAACTGTCACGTCGCCCGGACGTACGCTGAGCGGCGAAGGCCGAAAGAAGAGGACCCCATGGACACAGCGTCGCGACCGGGTCTGCGCGAGCGCAAGAAGAGGCGCACCCGGGACGCGCTGCTTCGAGCCGCTCTCGAACTGTTCACGACCCAGGGGTACGAGCAGACCACCGTCGACGAGATCGCCGCGACCGTCGACGTCTCCCAGCGCACCTTCTTCCGTTACTTCGCGGGCAAGGAGGAGGCCGCCTTCGCCGTCCAGGAGATGACCGAGGCGCACTTCGTCGAGGCGCTGCGCGGACGGCCGCCCGGCGAGGCACCGCTGGACGCCCTGCGCCGGGCCGTGTTGGAGAGCTGGGACACCATCGGCGAGGCGATCGAGGAGGTCGTCCCGCTCGAACTGCACATGCGCACCTTCCAGTTGATCGAGTCGACGCCCGCGCTGCTCGCCGCGCACCTGCGCCGCTCCGCGGAGGTGGAGGAGGAACTCGCCCAGGTGATCGCGGAGCGGGAGGGCCTCGACGTGGACGCGGATCCGCGCCCACGGGTCGCGGTGGCGGTGTTCGGCGGCGTGATGCGGGTGACGGGGCGGCTGTGGGGGGCCGGCGAAGACCTCAGCGTCGAGGCGATCCGCGAGCTGACCGCGTCCCATCTCGATCACCTCGGACCCGCACTGGCCGGCCGCTGGCGCGCGCGGTGACGGTGCCGAAGCGGGGCGGGCACCCGCCCCGACGAGTGACGATCATCTAACGCAGCGTCACAAAGCCCGCAGATAAGGCGGGTATATGGATACGCAGGGTGAGCATTTAACTCAAACTGAACCCTGTATGACCCAATTACCCCGCAAGAAACGTGATCCGCCTCACTCGGTTAACGCGAGACACTCCCGTTCTCCTAGTGTGTCCTCTCAGTGACTTCCTTCGACTCCTCCCCCCAACTCAACGTCTGGCGCGCACTGCTCGCGCTGGCCGTGGTGTTCGTGATGCTGGCGACCACCGGCTGGACCGCCGTGCACAGCCATCGGGGGGCGTCGCCGCTCGAGGCGTCGCTCGCCAAGTGGGAGCACGGACGCCTCGGCGGACACCGGCTGCCGGACCCCGACTCGGGGCCGGGCCGACTGACCCGCTTCTTCGCCTCGCTCGACACCCACCAGCGGGACCTCCTGGTCCGCCGCTACCCGCTGGCCGTCGGCAACATGAACGGCGCGCCCACGCGGCTGCGTTACCGGGCCAACCGGCTCGCGCTCGGGCAGCAGCGCAGGGTCGAACTCGCCCGCATGCACGACCCACGCCTCTCGTCCGCCGGGCAGCAGCAGGCGAGCCGCCGGATGCACCGCTATGACGCGCTGCTGCAGGGCAAGCGCCAGATCCTGGCCTTCGACCCCGAGGGCTCGGGCCGGATCGCCGAGGTCTTCGGCAACCTGACCAGGGCGGAGCGGATCTCCGTCGTGGTGCCCGGCGTCGACACGGACCTCCTCACCTTCCAGCGCTCGAACCGGAAGTACACGGCGCCCGTCGGCATGGCGCGCTCCCTGTACCGGGCCGAGCGCGCGGCGAGCGCGACGACGCGGACCGCCGTCATCGCCTGGGCCGACTACACGGCCCCGAGCGGGCTCGGCATGGATGCCGCCACCGCGATGCGCGCCCGGGACGGCGCGGTCCGGCTGAACCGGCTGCTGCACGCCCTGCCCGGCCGGGCACCCGTCGCGCTGTACTGCCACAGCTACGGCTCGGTGGTGTGCGGTGTCGCCGCCCACGGACTGCCCGGACGGGTCGAGGACATCGCGGTCGCGGGCAGCCCCGGCATGCGCGCCGAGAACGCCGCCCACCTGAACACCACGGCCCGCGTCTGGGCCATGCGGGACGCCGACGACTGGATCCGGGACGTGCCGCACCTGGAGGTCGGCGGCCTCGGACACGGCGCCGACCCGGTCTCCTCCGGCTTCGGGGCGCGGGTCCTCTCCGCCGACGGCGCCGAGGGACACACCGGCTATTTCGAACCCGGCACCGAGAGCCTGCGCAACTTCGCCCGGATCGGGATCGGCGCGTATCGCACCGTGCACTGCGCCGGGAAGGACGACGCCTGCAGGAAGGGTTTGTCCGCCGCCGCGGAGGCCGGACGCGCGTAGAAGACGAGGAATTGCGGTCGGTTCGGGGTGGCGACGGAGGGGCGCGTGCCGCATACGATGAGCCGCATGGGTGACGTACTGGCCGGATTTCATGCCGCCTGGGAGTTCGAGTCCGACTCCGTGCTCATCCGCTTCGAGCGGGGGATCCGTACGCCGAAGCTGTTCCAGGCACTCGGCGAACGCCGTGTCCCCCTGGAGGCGCTCGCGGCGGTGACCCTCGCTCCCGGGAAGCGGGGGACGGTGGTCCTGCACGCGCTGCCGAGACCGGGCGCGGACCCGCTGATGGAGGCCGCGGCGGGCCAGCTGAAGGAGACCTGCGACCCCTACCGGCTGGTGCTGCCCGCCGAGCGCGAGACCCTCGCCGAGTACTACGCGGACGAACTGCGCACCCGGCTCCTCGGGGACGATTCGCCCGCCGAGCGGTATCTCGTGGACCCGCCCGAGGCGCCCCGGCACTTCAAGGCGTACGACGCGAAGGCGTCCTTCGACGGCCGACAGGTGTCGTTCCGGTGGTCCTGGACCGGCGCCTCCTCCGCCAAGTGGAAGGCCGGCGACCAGAGTTTCCCGGTCACCGGCCTCAGCGGGGTCGAGTGGCGCTCCCCCGAGGTCTTCGAAGGCCACCTGCGGCTGCTGCACCGCGAGCCGGCCGCCGAGCAGCCGGCGCAGGCCGACCAGGACCCGGCGGCCGTCGTCTTCGGGCTCGGCTACGGCCCGGTGCACGAGTCCCTGCCGTTCGCGGCCTCGGTGCTGGCCGCCGTGCGCGCCGCCGGTCCGCCGGCCGCGGTCCCGGCGGCCGTGCCCCGCCAGGACCCCGCCGACATCGCGGACCGCATCCGTCACCTAGGCGAGCTGCACCGGGCGGGCCTGGTGACGGACGAGGAGTTCACGACCAAGAAGGCGCAGCTGCTGGCGGAGCTGTAGGCGCGGGCACCGCGAACGGGGCCCGCGTCACTCGCGCCCCGCCGACGTGAACGTCATGTCCGCGTAGCGGTCGCCGGCCACCCGGGCGGCGATCGGCTCCAGGAGCGCGCGTTCGCCGTCGGTGAGGACGATGCGGGTGGCGGCCGTGTTCTCCTCGACGCGGCTGCGCCTGCGGGTGCCCGGGATCGGCACGACGGTCAGCCCGTGCACGGCGGCCTGCTGCTGCACCCAGGCCAGCGCGATCTGGCCCGGCGAGGCACCGTGGGCGTCGGCCACGGCGCGCACCGGCTCCAGGAGCGCGGCGTTGGCGGCCGCGTTCTCGCCGGTGAAGCGGGGCTGCTGACGCCGGAAGTCGTCCGCGGTCAGGTCCTTGTCGGCGTTCGCGAAGGAGCCGGTGAGGAAGCCGCGGCCGAGCGGCGAGTAAGGGACCAGGCCCACGCCCAGTTCCCTGGCCGCGGCGATCACGCCGGCCTCGATGTCCCGGCTGAACAGCGACCACTCCGACTGGACGGCCGCGATCGGGTGCACGCCGTGCGCGGCCCGCAGCTCGCTGCCGGTGACCTCGCTCAGCCCGAGGTGCTTGACCTTGCCCTCGCGCACCAGTTCGGCCATGGTCCCGACGGTTTCCTCGATCGGGACGTCCGGGTCGCGCCGGTGCATGTAGTAGAGGTCGATCACGTCGACGTCCAGGCGCTTGAGGCTGCCCTCCACGGCCTGGCGTATGTACGGTCCGTCGTTGCGGATGATCCGCCTGGTGGGCTCGCCCGGCGGGATCGACAGGGCGAACTTGGTGGCGATGACGACCTCGTCCCGGTGCGCCTTGAAGAACGGCGAGAGGAACTCCTCGTTCTCGCCCGCGCCGTAGGCGTCCGCGGTGTCGTAGAGCGTGACGCCGAGCTCCAGAGCGCGCTCCAGGGTGGCCCTCGCCTCGCCGGCGTCCGTCGGGCCGTACGCGAAGCTCATGCCCATGCAGCCGAGGCCCTGTACGCCGACCTCGGGGCCCGAGGTGCCGAGTTGCGCCTGCGCGATCGTGCTGTCCGTCATCGGGACCTCTCCGACGCCAGGGCACGCCCGGCGTCCGCATAGAAACTGATCTTGTGGTCGAGCACGGCGAGGGTGTCCTGGAGCTCGGCGATCCGCGCCCGCACGTCCCGCCGGGTGGCCTCCAGCAGCTCGAACCGCTCGCCGTAGGTGTGGTCACCGGCCCGCACCAGCTCCGCGTACCGCACCATGTCGGCGACCGGCATGCCGGTCAGCCGCAGCTTGCCGACGAGGCTCAGCCAGTCCAGGTCGCGGTTGCTGTAGCGGCGCTGGCCGGTGTGCGAGCGGTCGATGTGGGGCATCAGCCCGATCCGCTCGTACCAGCGCAGGGTGTGCGCGGTCAGGCCGGTGAAGGCGACGACCTCGCTGATCGTGTAGCTGTCCCGGCCGTCCGGGCGCGGGTGGCGCCCGGGCGCCGGGGCGCAGACGTCCGTACCGGTGCCGGTCTCGGCGGCCGTGGTCTCCATCACCGTCATGCCCTCCACGCTAAAACCTTGGAGTGCACTCCAGGCAAGCGGATTCCGACTGAATTCCGGCGACGTCACGCCGTCTTCATGGTTACCGTGCGGATCATGACTCTCGTACGCCGCGCCGTGCCCGAGGACGCCGGGGAGCTGCTCCGTCTGCGTCAGGTGATGATCGACTCGATGTCCGGGCCGGACGGCTCCACCGAGTGGCACGCGCGGTCACTGCCGACGGTACGGCGCCGGCTCGCCGAGCCGGACGGGGATTTCGCCGCCTTCGTCGTCGACCACCCGCAGCGGGCCGGAGCGCTCGCGGCGCTGGTCGCCGGGACCGTCGAGTACCGGATCGGGCGCGCGGGCAATCCGCTCGGGGCGGTCGGGCACGTCTTCAGCGTGGCCACCGATCCGGACGCCCGGCTGCGGGGGTACGCCCGCGCCTGCATGGAGTCGCTGCTCGACTGGTTCCGTGAGCGGGGTGTCCCGCAGGTCGACCTGAACGCCTCCGCCGAGGCCGAGCCGCTGTACGCCTCGCTCGGATTCGTGCGCAAGCCCGACCCCTCGATGCGGCTGGAGCTGCGCGGCGCTTAGGCTCGTGGGCATGTCCTTGCAGAGCCTGGCGCTGACCGAGAACTGGCCCGTTCCCACCGCCGCGGCGGCCGTCGTCCGCGCGGACGGCACGGTACTGGGGGCGCACGGCCCCGGCGGGCAGCGTTTCAGGCTCGCCTCGGTCACCAAGCCGCTCGCCGCGTACGCCGCCCTCGTCGCGTACGAGGAGGGGGCCGTCGAGCTCGACGAGCCGGCCGGGCCGGCCGGGTCCACGGTCCGCCATCTCCTCGCGCACACCTCCGGACTCGCCTTCGACGAGCACCGGGTCACCTCCGCGCCCGGGGAGCGGCGGCTGTACTCCAACGCCGGTTTCGAGGTGCTGGGGGACCACATCGCGAAGGCCACCGGGTTCCCCTTCGCGGAGTATCTGCGGCAGGCCGTCCTGGAGCCGCTGGGCATGACGTCGACCACCCTCGACGGCTCGCCCGCCAAGGACGGGGTGTCGACGGTGGACGACCTCGTGCGGTTCGCCGCCGAGGTGCAGGCGCCCCGGCTGCTGGACCCGCGGACCGTCGCGGAGGCGATGACGGTGCAGTTTCCCGGCACCAAGGGGGTGCTGCCCGGGTACGGTCACCAGAACCCCAACGACTGGGGCCTCGGTTTCGAGATCCGCGACGCCAAGTCGCCGCACTGGACGGGGAGTTCGTCGTCCCCGCGGACCTTCGGGCACTTCGGGCAGTCCGGCACGTTCCTGTGGGTGGACCCGGTCGCGGGGGTCGCGTGCGTGGCGCTCACGGACCGGGCGTTCGGGGCGTGGGCCACGGAGGCGTGGCCGCCGTTCACCGACGCGGTGCTGGCGGAGCTGTCGGGCGGCGCGTGAGCCGTCCGGCTCGGGGGCTCGGCTGCCCCCGCCTGCGCCCGGGTTCCGGTCGCGCTCGGGGAGGCGAGGCGCTTCTACGCCCCTCCGCCCTCTCCCGTCCCGGCGCGGGGCTCCGCCCCGGACCCCGCTCCTCAAGCGCCGGAGGGGCTCGATTCTCCGCTCCCCCGGCCCGGGTCAGGCCGTCGTCATCTCCCAGACGAGGAGTTCCGCCGGGGAGCCCGCTATGGCCTCCAGGTCCTTCGCGTCGGTGATGCGGGCCGCGTCGCCGGTCTCCAGCTCCAGGCCGTCCAGCCGGACCTCGCCGCGCACGACGTGGACGTACACGTACGGCGCGTCCGGGATCGCGGTGCGCTCGCTGGCGGTCAGCCGGCGGACGTGGAGCAGTGCCCCCGCCTCCGGGACCGCGTACGGCGTGGAGTCCGCGATGCCGTGCACGATCTCGTAGGAGGGGTCGCCGCCCGGTTCGAGCGGCGCCAGCCACATCTGGACGAAGGTCAGCGGCGTCAGGCCGTCGTTGCGCTCCACGTGCCGCACGCCGCCGCCCGCGCCGAGACGCTGCAGGTCGCCGGCGCGGACCACCGACTCGTGGCCCGCCGAGTCGCGGTGCGTCAGCTCGCCCTCGATCACCCACGTGACGATCTCGGTGTGGCTGTGCGGATGCTCGTCGAACCCCGCGCCGGGAGCCAGCCGCTCCTCGTTGCAGGCGATGAGCGGGCCGAAGCGCAGGTTGTCGGGGTCGTAGTGGGGGCCGAAGGAGAAGGCGTGCAGGGACTCGATCCCGGCCGCCGGGTCCCCTCCGGGGTAGCGCTCGTCGGCGCGCCGTACGTCCATCACGGGACCACGGTAGACCCGCTCGGGCGGGGCACCGGGACCCGGCGCGGCGCACTCGCGTCCGGATAAGGCAGTCTTGTCCCGTGCCCGAACCCCAAACCAGCAACACCGAACCCGCAGCGCACCCTCCCCACACGCACTCCGCGACCCTGCGGCGCCTGGAGCAGTCGTCCGGGAGTCTCGCCGCGCAGGCCATCGCGCGCATGGACGAGACGCTGCCGTGGTACCGGGCCATGCCGCCGGAGAACCGGTCGTGGATCGGGCTGGTCGCCCAGGCGGGCATCGCCGCGTTCACGGAGTGGTTCCGGCGCCCCGACGCCCCGCAGGCCATCTCCACCGACGTCTTCGGCACCGCTCCGCGCGAGCTGACCCGGGCGATCACCCTGCGCCAGACCGTCGAGATGGTGCGCACCACCATCGAGGTCATGGAGAGCGCGATCGACGAGGTCGCGGCGCCCGGTGACGAATCCGTTCTGCGCGAGGCTCTGCTCGTGTACGCCCGCGAGATCGCCTTCGCGACCGCCCAGGTGTACGCCCAGGCGGCCGAGGCCCGGGGGGCCTGGGACGCGCGGCTGGAGTCCCTCGTGGTCAACGCCGTGCTGTCCGGCGAGGCCGACGAAGGCGCCGTCTCCCGCGCCGCCGCCCTCGGATGGAACTCGCCCGAACACGTCTGCGTGGTGCTGGGTACCGCGCCCGACGGCGACAGCGAGCTGACGGTCGAGGCGATCCGCCGGGCCGCCCGGCACGCCAAGCTCCAGGTGCTCACCGGCGTGCTCGGCGACCGGCTCGTCGTCATCGCCGGCGGCAGCGACAACCCGCTCGCCGTCGCCAAGTCGCTGATCGGCCCGTACGCGGCGGGATCCGTCGTCGCGGGCCCGATCGTGCCCGACCTGCTGGCCGCGACCCGGTCCGCGCAGGCGGCCGCCGCCGGCCTCAAGGCGTGTTTCGCCTGGCAGGACGCGCCGCGGCCGGTACTCGCCGACGATCTCCTGCCGGAGCGCGCGATCGCCGGGGATCCCTCGGCCCGCGAGCAGCTGGTGGAGGAGATCTACAGACCGTTGGAGGAGGCCGGATCCGCGCTCCTGGAGACCCTGAGCGTGTATCTGGAACAGGCGAGCAGTCTGGAGGGCGCCGCCCGGATGCTGTTCGTCCATCCCAACACCGTGCGCTACCGGCTCCGACGTGTGACTGACGTCACCGGCTGGTCGCCTTCCGATGTACGCTCCGCGTTCACGCTGCGCATCGCCCTGATCCTGGGGCGTCTGGCCGATGGAGATCCTCAGGCCTAGGCTTTTGTCGGGGGTCCACAATTCCCCCTCCTGTTCTTCGTCCCTGTCCCCACGGGCGGCCGTGGCCGTCCACAAGAGAGAGTGTGAGAGTGCTCGTACTCGTCGCTCCCGGCCAGGGCGCCCAGACGCCCGGCTTCCTGACTCCTTGGCTCGATCTTCCCGGTGCCGCCGACCGCATCGCCGCGTGGTCGGACGCCATCGGGCTGGACCTTGCCCACTACGGCACGCAGGCCGACGCGGACGCGATCCGCGACACGGCCGTGGCCCAGCCCCTGCTCGTCGCGGCCGGACTGCTGTCCGCCGCCGCGCTCGGCGACACGGCCCCGGGTGCCGTCGCGGGCCACAGCGTCGGAGAGATCACCGCCGCCGCGATGGCGGGCGTGCTCGGTGAGACCGAGGCGCTCCGGCTCGTCCGCAAGCGCGGCCTGGCGATGGCCGAGGCCGCCGCGGTGACCGAGACCGGCATGGCGGCCCTGCTCGGCGGGGACCCCGCGGTGACGGTGCCGCACCTGGAGAAGCTCGGCCTGACCCCGGCGAACGTGAACGGCGCAGGCCAGATCGTGGCCGCCGGTACCCTGGAGCAGCTCGCGGCCCTGGAGGCGGACAAGCCCGAAGGCGTGCGCAAGGTCGTCACCCTGAAGGTCGCCGGCGCGTTCCACACGCACCACATGGCGCCCGCGGTCGACGTGCTCGCGAAGGCCGCCGCGGACCTGTCCCCGGCCGACCCGAAGATCACGTACGTGTCGAACAAGGACGGCCGCGCGGTCGGCACCGGCGCCGAGGTCCTCTCGCGCCTCGTCGGCCAGGTCGCCAACCCGGTCCGCTGGGACCTGTGCATGGAGACCTTCAAGGAGCTCGGTGTGACCGCGCTGATCGAGATGTGCCCCGGCGGCACGCTCACCGGCCTGGCCAAGCGCGCGCTGCCCGGCGTCAGGACGCTGGCGCTGAAGACACCCGACGACCTCGACGCGGCTCGCGAGCTCGTCGTCGAGCACAGCGCGGCATAAGGAGTCCGGAGAGCATGTCGAAGATCAAGGCTAGGAAGGGCGCACCCTACGCGCGGATCCTGGGCGTGGGCGGCTACCGTCCGGTTCGGGTCGTGCCCAACGAGGTGATCCTGGAGACGATCGACTCGTCCGACGAATGGATCCGCTCGCGCTCCGGCATCGAGACGCGGCACTGGGCCTCCGACGAGGAGACGGTCGCCGCGATGTCGATCGAGGCGTCCGGCAAGGCCATCGCCGACGCCGGGATCTCCGCCGAGCAGATCGGCGCCGTGGTGGTCTCCACCGTCTCGCACTTCAGCCAGACCCCGGCCATCGCCACCGAGATCGCCGACAAGCTGGGCACCGCCAAGGCGGCGGCCTTCGACATCTCGGCCGGCTGCGCGGGCTTCGGCTACGGCCTCACCCTCGCCAAGGGCATGATCGTCGAGGGTTCCGCGGAGTACGTGCTGGTCATCGGCGTGGAGCGGCTGTCGGACCTCACCGACCTGGAGGACCGCGCGACGGCCTTCCTGTTCGGCGACGGGGCCGGCGCGGTCGTCGTGGGCCCCTCCGAGGAGCCCCACATCGGCCCCACCGTCTGGGGTTCCGAGGGCGACAAGGCCGGCACGATCAAGCAGACCGTGCCCTGGGACCGCTTCCACGTCGGCGACGTGTCGACGCTGCCGCTCGACTCCAAGGGCGACATCAAGTTCCCCGCGATCACCCAGGAAGGCCAGGCGGTGTTCCGCTGGGCCGTGTTCGAGATGGCGAAGGTCGCCCAGCAGGCGCTGGACGCGGCCGGGATCGCCCCGGACGACCTGGACGTCTTCATCCCTCACCAGGCCAATGAGCGAATCATCGACTCGATGGTGAAGACTCTGAAACTGCCGGCGCACGTCACGGTCGCCCGGGACGTACGCACCACCGGCAACACGTCGGCCGCCTCGATTCCGCTCGCGATGGAGCGGCTTCTGGCGACCGGTGAGGCGAAGAGCGGCGACACCGCGCTCGTCATCGGCTTCGGGGCGGGTCTGGTCTACGCCGCCACGGTCGTTACCCTCCCCTAGGCACACCGTCCGGATCATCGCCGGCCGGAGTACCGACACACCCTCTGGATACATACCGAAGGAGCGCCTGACATGGCCGCCACTCAGAAAGAGATCGTCGACGGTCTCGCCGAGATCGTGAACGAGATCGCCGGGATCCCTGTTGAGGACGTCCAGCTGGACAAGTCCTTCACCGACGACCTGGACGTCGACTCGCTGTCCATGGTCGAGGTCGTCGTCGCCGCCGAAGAGCGCTTCGACGTCAAGATCCCCGACGACGACGTCAAGAACCTCAAGACCGTCGGTGACGCGACCGACTACATCCTGAAGCACCAGGCCTGATCACCCGATCCCCTGGGCTGACTGCCCCGCCACCCGGCGGTGGCGCCGCTGAATCCTCGTATCCGTTGGAGAAAGAATTCCCGTGAGCCCGACCAATCGCACCGTGGTCGTCACCGGTATCGGCGCAACCACACCGCTGGGTGGCGACGCAGCCTCTACCTGGGAGGGCCTGATCGCCGGACGTTCCGGCGTCGGTCCCCTGGAGCAGGAGTGGGCCGCCGACCAGGCGGTCCGCATCGCGGCGCAGATCGCCGTGGAACCGGGCGAGGTCATCCCCCGCCCGCAGGCCCGCCGTCTCGACCGCTCGGCGCAGTTCGCGCTGATCGCGGCCAAGGAGGCCTGGGCCGACGCAGGCTTCACCGACAAGGCCGGTGAGGACGCCGCCGTCGACCCCGACCGGCTCGGCGCGGTCATCGCCTCCGGCATCGGCGGCGTGACGACCCTGCTCGACCAGTACGACGTGCTCAAGGAGAAGGGCGTACGCCGCGTCTCCCCGCACACCGTCCCCATGCTGATGCCGAACGGCCCGTCCGCCAACGTCGGTCTCGCCGTGGGCGCCCGGGCCGGTGTGCACACCCCGGTCTCCGCCTGCGCGTCGGGCGCCGAGGCCATCGGCTACGCGATCGAGATGATCCGCACCGGCCGTGCCGACGTCGTCGTCGCCGGCGGCACCGAGGCGGCCATCCACCCGCTGCCCATCGCCGCCTTCGGCAACATGATGGCGATGTCCAAGAACAACGACGACCCGCAGGGCGCCTCGCGTCCCTACGACGTGGGCCGCGACGGCTTCGTCCTCGGCGAGGGCGCCGGCGTCCTCGTCCTGGAGTCGGCCGAGCACGCCGCCAAGCGCGGCGCCCGCGTCTACGCCGAGGCGGTCGGCCAGGGCATCTCGGCCGACGCCCACGACATCGTGCAGCCGGAGCCGGAGGGCCGCGGCATCTCGCACGCCCTGCAGAACCTGCTCGACAGCACCGACCTGAACCCGGCCGAGATCGTGCACGTGAACGCGCACGCCACCTCGACGCCGGCCGGTGACGTGGCCGAGCTGAAGGCGCTGCGCAAGGTGTTCGGCGACGACGCCGACCACATGGCGGTCTCCGCGACCAAGTCGATGACCGGTCACCTGCTCGGCGGCGCCGGCGGTGTCGAGTCCGTCGCCTCGGTCCTCGCCCTGTACCACCGCATCGCTCCGCCGACCATCAACGTGGAGAACCTCGACCCCGAGGCCGAGGCCAACGCCGACATCGTCCGGGGCGAGGCGCGCAAGCTCCCCGTCGAGGGCCGTATCGCCGCGCTGAACGACTCGTTCGGCTTCGGCGGCCACAACGTGGTACTGGCCTTCCGGACCGTCTAGATTCGGCCGTACGCCGTCGGAATCCGGCCGTACGCGTCGTGCACGGGAAGGGCCCCCGCCTTCGGGCGGGGGCCCTTTTGCGTGTCCGTGACGGTGGGTCAGACGAAGTCGGTCAGACGACCTGGTGGAGCCAGCGGACGGGGGCACCCTCCCCGGCGTACCGGAACGGCTCCAGCTCGTCGTCCCACGGCTTGCCGAGGAGCTTGGCGAGTTCGCCCTCCAGGTCGGTCTCGCCGCGCTGGGAGCGGACCAGGGCGGCACGCAGCCGGTCCTCGGGGATCAGGATGTCGCCGTGGATACCGGTCACGGCGTGGAAGATGCCCAGGTCGGGGGTGCAGCTGTAGCGCTCGCCCTCGGCGGTGGGGCAGGGCTCGGCGGTGACTTCGAAGCGCAGCATCTGCCAGCCGCGCAGGGCCGAGGCGAGCTGCGAGGCCGTGCCCGCCGCGCCCTTGAAGGAGAACTCGGATCTCCAGGTGCCGGGCGCCGCCGGCTGCCGGATCCAGTCGAGGCTGACGCGCGTACCGAGTACGCCCGCGACTGCCCACTCGACGTGCGGGCACAGCGCGCGCGGCGCGGAGTGCACGTACAGAACTCCACGTGTCGTCACCGGGACCTCCGGGCAGAGCGGGACATCTTGTAACTTAGCGGAACGGCAGTGGCAGGGCGGCCACGGGGCGAGGCTACCGTGCGGCGGCGCAAGGAGTGTGACGTACCGTCGGTCCCAGCGCGGAGAAACACCGAGGTTTCACCCGGCGGGACGCGTGCGGGCCCCCGGCCGCGGTTCCACGGGCCGTCTCCGGGAGGCCGCGGCCGGCCCGGGGAGACGCGGCACCGGCCGAGCGTGCACGACGAACGAGGGGAACTGGGGATGCGCAAGCGGAGCCACCGTTCACGGACCGTCCTCGCCGTCGCGGCGGCGACCGTCCTGGGCATCGCGGGCTGCGACGCCTCCGGTGGCGACGCGCCGGCTCCGCGGGGCGCCGCCGCGAAGGGCCGCCCCTCCCCGAAGCCGACGCCCGCCTGGGACCGCAGCCCGGAGTCCCTGGTCGCCGTGGGCGACTCCATCACGCGCGGTTTCGACGCCTGTTCGGTGCTGTCCGACTGCCCGGAGGTGTCCTGGGCGACCGGCAGCGACGTCCGGGTGAACAGCCTCGCGGTGCGGCTGCTCGGCCGGGCCGGCGCCGCCGAACACAGCTGGAACTACGCGGTGACCGGGGCCCGGATGGCGGATCTGCCGGCCCAGATGACCCGGGCGGCGGTCCGCAGGCCGGAGCTGGTGACGGTCATGGTGGGTGCCAACGACGCCTGCCGCTCCTCGGTGGCGGCGATGACGTCGGTGGCCGACTTCCGGTCCGACTTCCAGGACGCGGTGCGCACGCTGCGCGCGTCGCTGCCCAAGGCGCAGCTGTACGTGTCGAGCGTGCCGGATCTGAAGCGCCTGTGGTCCGAGGGCCGCGGCAACGCACTGGGCAAACAGGTCTGGAAGCTGGGCATCTGCCCCTCCATGCTGGGGGATCCGGACGCCCTGGACGCGGCGGCGACCGGGCGGCGCGCCCGGGTGCAGCACCGCGTCGAGGAGTACAACGCGGTGCTGGAGGAGGTCTGCGCCAAGGACCGGCGGTGCCGCTTCGACGGCGGCGCGGTCTTCGACTACCGCTTCGGTACGGCGCAGTTGAGCCACTGGGACTGGTTCCACCCGAGCCGCAACGGCCAGGCGCGGATCGCGGAGATCGCCTACCGGACGGTGACGGCGAGGAAGCCGGTCGCGTGAACCCCGGAGTACGCGCGCGGCCGTCCGGGAGGTTCCGGGCGTAGGGTCTCGATCATGCCTAGCGAACTCTTCGGCACCCTCTCCGACAGCGCCCGCGTCCACCGCTGGACGCTGGAGCGCTCGGGAGTGCGGGTGCGGGTACTCACCTACGGCGGGACCGTGCAGTCCGTCGAGGTCCCCGACCGGGACGGGCGGGCCGCGGACGTGGTCCTGGGGTTCCCGGAACTCGACGACTACGTGGCCCACCCCGAGCCCTACTTCGGGGCGCTGGTCGGACGGTACGCGAACCGGATCGCGGGCGGCCGCTTCCCGCTCGACGGCCGGATCTACCACCTGGCGCAGAACAACGGGCCCAACGCGCTGCACGGGGGCGCGCGCGGCTTCGACAAGCGGGTGTGGGACGCGGAAGAGGTGGGGCACGGTGTGCGCCTGTCGCGGGTGAGCCCGCACGGCGAGGAGGGTTTCCCCGGCCGTCTGGAGCTGTCGGCGACCTACACGCTGGACGAGGACGGCACGCTGCGGATCGCCTACGAGGCGGTCACCGACGCGCCGACCGTGGTGAACCTGACGAACCACACGTACTGGAACCTGAGCGGGTCGGGCAACGCGGGCGGGCACGAACTGCGCCTGGCGGCCTCCCGGTTGACGCCGGTGGACGCGGACCTGATCCCGACCGGCGAGTTGGCGCCGGTGGACGGCACGCGCTTCGACTTCCGCGCCGCGCGGAAGGTCGGCGGCGGCTACGACCACAACTTCGTGCTCGACAAGGGCGTCTCCGCGACTCCTGTCGAGGTGGCCGAGCTGCACGACCCGGCCTCCGGGCGGCTGCTGTCCGTGGCGACCACAGAACCCGGACTGCAGCTCTACACGGGGGACCACCTCGACGCCTCGCTGCCCTTCGCGCCGGGCGACGGCATCGCGCTGGAGACGCAGCACTTCCCCGACTCCCCCAACCGGCCCGGGTTCCCCGGCACGGAACTGCGGCCGGGCGAGGTCTACCGGTCGGAGACCGTGTACCGGTTCGGGGTACGGGATTAGCGGACTCCCGCGGGTGGGGGGGGGGGGGGGGGGGGGGGGGGGCCGAGCCCCCCCCCCCCCCCCCCCCCCTATCCCCTCCCCAC
>NZ_JBVHPY010000001.1:401402-428270 GCF_055567695.1 Streptomyces sp. NPDC026417 | reverse complement strand
GGGGGGGGGGCGGTCTAGAGAGGTGAGAGGCGCCTCGAGTGCTTTCCCCCCCCCCCCCCCCCCCCCCCCCCCCCCCCCCCCCCCCCCCCCCCCCCCCCCCCCCCCGCACCCGTCTCACTCCTCGTCGCGCAGCCGGGCCGCCAGGGCGGTCAGCGGCTCGCACTCGGCGGTGTGCCCCAGCGCGGTCAGCCGGGAGACGGCCGCGTCGAGGCGGGCGAGGGCGGGAGCGGTCCGCTCCAGGTAGATGCCCTCCACGGCGCCCGCGAGACGGACGCACTCGGCCCACTCGCCGGCCGGCTCCTCCTCGGGTCCCGGCTCGCCGAGCAGGGCCAGCGCCCGCTCCAGGGCGGCCAGGGCGTCCTCGTACTCGCCCGCGTAGGCGTTGACCCGCCCGTACTCGTAGGCCAGCGCACTGTCCAGGGAGCGGCCGTTTGCCTCGATCCCGACGGCGCGGGCCTCGTCGGCGATCCGGCCGGCGTCGGCGAGGAGGGCGAGGGCACCGGCCAGGCCGTCCGGGCCCTGCTGCTGGGCCTGTTGGCGGGCGAGTTCGCGCAGGCAGTTGCTGAGCTGCTCGTGCCGCGAGTCCCGGGCGTGGGCGGCGAGCGCCTGGTCCACGGCCTCGCGGGCCCGGCCGAACTCACCCGACTCACCGAGGAGTACGGCCGTCTCCGCGGCGATCATGGCGTGGCTTCCCGGGTCGTCGCCCCAGCCCGCCGACTCGGCGGCGAGCGCGACGAGTTCCGCGGTGGCGGCCTTGAGGTCCTCCCCGGCGTGCAGCGCACGGGCGCGGGTCAGGCGCAGCTGGGCGACCAGCCGGTCGTCCAACTCCCCCGAGGCGACATCCGGTTCGGCGAGCAGGGAGTCGAGCAGCGCGATGCAGTCCTCGACGCGGCCCAGGTCGAGGCTGAGCTGGGCCGCGTTGCTGTACGCGCAGAAGGCGTCCGTCCGGCTGCCGCAGCGCAGGTCCAGCTCCGCCGCGCGCGTGAGGTGCCGCAGCGCCTCGTCGGGGCGCCCCAGGTGCATGCAGACCTCGGCCAGGTCGGCGTGGAGGCGGGCGGTGCCGACCACCTCGGCCGGCCAGTCGGCGGCCAGGCGTACGCCCTCGGCCAGGTCCGCGTGCGCCCCCTCCACGTCCTGGCGGCCGAGCCGGAGGCGGCCGCGCAGACCGAGCGTGCGGGGCACGTGCCAGGCGGGACCCTGCCCTCTCAGCCGGTCGAGGAGGGCGTCGGTCTCCGTGAGTGCGGCGGGCAGGTCGCCGGCGAGGGCGTGCGTGCCGGCCCGTAGCAGCCGGGCGCCGGAGATCTGCCCGACGACGTCGTGCCGGGTGGCGAACTCCTCCAGCAGGTCCACCTCGGCCAGGACCGGTGCGACGTGCTCCTCGTCCCCCGACGTCTGCAGCCGCAGGCCGAGCGCGGTGGCCCGCAGCCTGAGCAGGCGGGCCTCCTGGCCGGGGGTGAGATCCGGCGTCTCCTCGTGCAGGCGGACCACGGACGCGTGGGCGGCGGTCAGCGCCGTGACCTTGGCCGCGGCTCCGTCCTCGCCCTCGGCGGGCACGTCGGCGGCGGCGAGCAGCGCGCAGGCACGGGCGAGCGCCGCGTGGCCCGGCTCCCCGGCGTCGTCGTACAGGCCCGCGGCCTCCTCGTTGAGGGCGACGGCGGTGGCGGTGTCGTCCCGGTCGCCCGCCCGGTCCGCCTCGTCGGCCAGCAGGTCGGCGCGCAACCGCGCCGGCGGGCCCACCGCGGGGTCGTCGGGGTGGGTGTAGTCGCGGGCCGCCACGAGCGTGCGCAGCCGTGCCCAGCAGGCCCGTGCGTCCGGGTGCCCCTGCTCGTCCAGGGCCCTGGCCCGCAGGACGAGTTCGGACAGCGACTCGGGAACGGCGTCGGTGCGGGTGGCGGGGGCGGCGACGGCGACCGGGGCGGCCACCTCGTCGAGGCTGCGGGTGCGCAGGGTCAGTTCCAGTGCGTCCAGCAGCGGGGCGCGGTCCAGGCGGGCCCTGCGGCGGTCGGTGTGGGCGGCGGTTCCGTTGCGGGCGTCGAAGCGGGCGGCGAGGTCGTCGGCGCGGCCCCGTACTTCCGTGCGCAGGCCGCTCACCGTCCAGGTGCGGCCCGCGTATCCGGCGGCGGGCAGTCCGCCGTGGCCGAGGAGTTCGACGCGCCGGAGGAGGACCTCGACGCCGGTGAGGAAGTCCAGCAGGTCGATCGGCGAGTCCACCTCGTCGAACAGGCTCCGGTTCTCGGCGAGCAGTTCCAGACCGCGTGCCTCGTTGCCGGTGAGGGCGCAGAACTCCAGGTGCCGGCCGACCTCGCCGGACATCGAGGGGTTGCGGCGACAGCTGCGGTAGCCGGCGACATGCAGTGCGACGGCCCGGTCGGTGCGGCCGGTGCGCAGGAGGGGCAGCAGGGCGTACGAGACGGAGCGGGCGGGCTCCTCCTGGCAGGACTCCTTCCCGGCCAGGACGGGCTCCCAGATCCGCAGCGCGCGTTCGTCGTCGCCCGCGGCGAGGTGGTGGCGGGCGCGTTCGCAGATCTCGCAGGCCTCGCAGTCGCTGAGCCGGGAGCGGGCGCGGGCCGCCCACAGCTCGTAGGCGAGGGTGGTGTCCTCGCCGGTGTGCGCGGCGAGCTGGTACGCCTGTCCGTAGTAGGGCTGGAGTTCGAGACCGGCCTTCTCGTAGCGGTCGCGCATCTCCGTCAGCCACTGGCGCAGGCTGCTCAGCGGTATCTCGGGCAGCGCGCGCAGGGCGTTGGCCACCCACTTGAACCGCCAGAACAGCAGGTGGCGCAGGCGCTCGTCGAAGACGTCGGGCTGCTCGTCGAAAAGGGTGAGCAGGCGGGCGAAGACGACGGGCGACTTCCTCGGTTCCGAGCCGTAGGTGTACGCCTCCTGCAGCTCCAGGAGCGCCCGGATGAGCGGGAGGGGCTCTTCGAACTGCTCGGCGGCCTCGACGAGTTCCTCGGCGGTGACGGTGCGGGTGCGGCCGTAGGGGCGCCGGTCGTTCTCCTGGAGCGCCTGGTACAGCTCGTCGGTGTTCTGAGGAAGGGGTGCGGTGGGCATCGTCAGCTGTCCTTGCGGAGGGCGTGGGCGAGGAGGTCGAGGAAGGAGCGGTTGATGAGGCTGGACTCGGCGGGCCTGAGGGGGCGCCGGGACAGCATCGCGGCCTGCCCGTAGAGGGCTTCGGCGCTGGTGCGGGCCAGCTCGGGCTCGCCGATGGTCACGGCGGTGCGGACCAGCGGGTTGAGCTGGTTGAGGATCAGCTGGGCGCGCGGGGCCTCCTGGCGCAGGGCACCGAGGATGTCGCCCCACAGGCCGCCCTCCTGCTCGCGGGCGAGCTGGGAGCGGGTGCGCTCGTGCCGGGCCTCGCGGCTGTCGACGAGGAGGGCGGGGGCGGAGGCGGGCTGGAAGGAGCGCAGCGCGACGTCGCAGTCGAAGACGGCCAGGGCGTCACGCGCCTGGGCGAGGTAGGCGGCGGCCGCCAGTTCCGTCTCCCGGTCGACGGGGTCGAGATGGGCGGTGAGGGTCGCCGGGTCGAGGTCGGCGACGGTGACCTCGGCCCTGATCTCCGGGAGCCGGTGGACCAGTTCGCGGTCGTAGGTGTAGCCGCCGTTGACGACGCCGAGCCCGGCCGCCGAGGCGATCGCGGCGACCTGCCGGAACTCCTCCACGCTCGACGTCACGAGCACGGTGCGGTGGGTGCGCGCGAACTCGTCGAGGGTGGCGTGGCCGTCGGTGGTCTCGAACGGCAGCCAGGGCAGCAGCATCCGCAGGATCTCGTCGTCGTGCACCGCGAGCGACTTCACCGCCAGGTGGTGGACCTGGAGGAAGCGGGCGAGCAGGTCCGGGTCGCTGGCGGCGGCCCGGGCGATCCAGGCGCGCAGCCGCTCGGCGAGCGCGTCGCGGACGGCGGCGAGGGTGTCGTCCTCGTACAGCGACTCACGGGACGCGGTCGGGCGCAGGCTCTCGGCGTCGACGACGCAGCGGACGAAGAACGCCCAGTCGGGCAGGATCTCCTCGGCCTGTTCGGACAGCAGCATCCCCTTGACGTGCACGCGGTGGCCGTGGCGGCGTCCGGCGGGCACCGCCTCGGGCAGCACGCAGGCGATGCCCTTCAGGCCCACGGCCGGCAGGTCCAGCTCGATGGTGTCGAGGGGGGTGAACCCGAAGACCTCCTCGCCGTAGGCGGCCAGGGCGCGGGACCGGGCGCCCGGCGTGGGGTGCGTACGCGCCCAGGGCGCGGGCTCGGGGTTGACCGGTGCGGGCGGGCCGCCCGTGCCGTCCTCGAAGGTCACCGGGTGGCGCAGCAGGGAGCCGAAGTGCCGGGCCAGCGCCTGCACCTGCGGCGGCCGGGTCCACTCGCCCGCGTCGGCGCGCGGCGTCAGCGTGACGGTGGTGCCGGGCCGGGGGCGGGCGGAGGCGGGCAGGGTGCGCACGGTGTAGCTGCCGTCGCCGCGTCCCCGCCATTCGACGGCGGGGGCGTCGGGGGTCCGGGCGGAGCGGCTGAGGACGTGGATCTCGTCCGCGACCAGGAAGCAGGAGAGCAGGCCGATGCCGAACTGGCCGATGAAGTCGCCGCGCTGTTCGGCGATCCGGTCCGCGCGCTTGCTGCTGCGGCCGATGGTGGCGAGGAAGGTGTGCACGTCGGCCTCGGTGAGACCGACGCCGTCGTCCTCGACGCGGACCGCCGAGCCGTCGGCGTGGAGGCGGATGCCGAAGGCTCCGGCGTCCGCGGACGGTTCGAGGCGGTGCCGCGCCGTCAGCGCGTCCACCGCGTTCTGCAGGAGTTCGCGCAGGTAGACGCGGGGGCTGGAGTACAGGTGGTGGGAGAGGAGGTCGACGAGGCCGCGCAGATCCACCTGGAAGGTGCGGTCGGCGCCGGCCGGGTTCGCGGCGGTGTCGGGCAGAGTCATCGGGCAGTCCGGTGTGGGAGGGGCGGGAGTGCGGGCGGGCCCCGGATCCGGTGTGCGCGTGGGCGCGGCGGGTGCGGGCGGGACCGGGGGCCGTGCGCGCGGGCACGGGAAGGAGGGGTGGACCGGGGATGCGTGGCACGGCGGGGGACGGCGAAGGCGGGGCCGGGGCGGGACGGCGAGGGCGGGGCCTTCGTGTCCCCCGGCACGGCGGGACCGGGCGGACCGGGACAGGCGTGCTCCGGAGCGCGGTGGCGGGGCGGACCCCGGCCGCCGGGGGCTCAGGCGCGGCGGTGGTGGCGGGCGAACCGCTTCTCGGGATCCGCGAGGTAGGACCAGGGCCACTCGGTGTACGCGCCGTCGAGGGCCTGGAAGACCCGCCGGACGGTGTGTCGCTCGTCGGCGAGCGACAGGGCCATGGCGAACTGGTTGAAGTCGTGCTGCCAGCCCGGCCGGCGCACATGGTCCGGATGGAGGATGCTGTGGTCGGCCGCGGCCCGCAACTCGGCCTGGATCTGCGGGGTTTCGAGGCAGTCGGCGCGGTCCGACTCGACCCACTCCTCGATGTGGGCGACGGCGATCACACAGCCGAGGCGGTGCCCCTGCGGGGCTCGGGCGAGCGCCTCGCGGGCGAAGGCCAGGGCCTGGCCCGGCTCGCCGCCCCAGCGGGGCTGCAACTGCGACACCCACTCGACGTGGGTCTCCGGGTCCAGCGGGTCCCGGCGCAGGGCGGCGTCGCGCCGGGCCTCGTTGACGGCGCTGCCCAGCGACATCCCGCGGCCGGAGGTGAGCAGGCGGCGCCAGGGCGTGATCCAGTCCGGCCGCAGCTCGGCGGCCTCCAGCAGGTGCTCCTCGGCGATGTGCAGCCGCTCGTGGAAGACCCGCCACTGCTGCTGGGTGACGTTCACGGCGAGGTCGCTGGTGCGCGCCTCCCAGCCCCAGGCGATGTGGCGCGCCCCGGATATCAGCAGCGCGGTCGCCCGGTGCTCCTTGTCCTCCTCGGCGGCCCGGCCGATCCAGTCCTGCACTCCGGCCACCTCGGCCAGTTCCCCGAGGACGCGGTAGTCGCGCCCGAGGTCGAAGGGGGCCAGGGCGGCCTTCAGGGCCTCCCAGTCGCCCGCGCCCGCCGCCTGCACCAGGGCGAGCACCCGCGTGTCCCCGAGCGCGTGCAGCGTGTACGTGCCGTTCTTCTGCCTGCGCGGGGCCGGGAGCGCGTGCGGATCCGCCGCCGGTCTCTCCGCCTCCCTGCCGAACAACCTGCCGAACATGCTGCGCCCTCCCCTGGTCCCGCGTGATCGTCCGGTGCAGCATAAGCGGCCGCACCGACACCGCTTCCACAGGGTTTTCACCGGCGCTTCACGGTCCCCGGCGCCACGGGCGACCGGTGTGCGGCGAGCCCCGGCCCGGTGTCAGGTCCGGGCCGGGGCTGCTGGAGGGGGCGTGCCGCGCTCACGCCTCGACGATCGTGCGCACCCGGAGGTCGGCAAGGGAACGGCCTGCCTGAACCTCGTACGAACCCTTCACACACCGCCACGAACCGGCGGCCTCGTCCCAGACCTCGAAGGCGCGGCGCGGGAGCTCGACGACGGCCTCGACGCTCTCGCCGGGATCCGCCGCCACGCTCGCGAAGCCGGCCAGCCCGCGAACGGGCCGTCCGGGGTCGGGCTCCACCGGGGCCAGGTACACCTGGACGACCTCGCGTCCGGTGCGCTCACCGGAGTTGCGCAGCCGGACGGTGGCGGTCCTCCCGGCCACCTCCACCGACTCGTACGTCCACTCGGTGTAGCCGAGGCCGTGCCCGAAGGCGTACGACGGGGTCCTGCCCTCCTTCTCCCAGGCCCGGTAGCCGATGAACACGCCTTCCGCGTAGCGGAGTTCGCCGTCCGTGGGGGTGACCCGGGTGACCGGGGCGTCGTCGAGGGAACCCCAGGTGGTGGGGAGCCGGCCGCCCGGCTCGTGGGCACCGGTGAGGACGTCGGCGAGGGCGGCGCCGCCCTCCTGGCCCGGGAACCAGCCGAGCAGTACGGCGGCGACCTCCTCGCGCCAGGGAAGCTCCACCGGGGACCCGGAGTTCACGACGACGACGGTGCGCGGGTTGGCGGCGGCGACGGCGCGCACGAGGTCGTCCTGGCGGCCGGGCAGCCGGAGGTCCGCGCGGTCGAACCCCTCCGACTCCACGCGGTCGGTGGTGGCGACCACGACGACGGCGGTGTCGGCGGCGCGGGCCGCCTCGACGGCCTCGGCGATCAGTTCGTCGGGGTCGCGCCGCGGTTCCCGGTGGGCGAGTGCGAAGCCCACGACCTTCATGGGGACGTGCTCGGGAGAGGCGACCCGGTGGCGGAGCGACACGGCGTAGGTCCGCCCCGCGGTGAGGTCCACCCGGGCGCGCTCGACGGGGGCGCCGAAGAACGACAGGAACGGGTCGTTCTTGGGCGCGCTCTCCACGCCGTCGTAGCGCACCTCGTCGCCGACGCTGAGGGTGAACGCGCCGAGGCCCGTGGTGCCGAAGGTGTGCGGGCCGCTCTCGCGCGGGGTGAAGGTGCCGGTCAGTTCGACACTGTGCAGGGTGTCGTGGGTGACGCCCTCGGGCAGGTCCTCACCCATCCATTTGACCTGGCCGTTCGGCGCGGCGCCGGTCCCGATGACGGTGCCGTGCGCGTCGCGGCAGACCGCCCGCAGGTCGAAGCCCCGCTCGGCGACGGCGAGTTCCTCGCTGGGGTCGGCGCCGACGGCGTACGTCAGACGGCCCTCGGGGAGGGCCGCGGTGAGGCCGTCGAGCGGCGAGACCACACGGGCGGGGAAGACGGTGGCGGAGCCGCCGCCGAGGATCCGGGCGTCCCGGGCGGCGGCGCCGACGAGGGCGACCCGCCGGCCCGGGGGCAGCGGAAGGGCGCCCTCGTTGCGTACCAGCACGAAGGAGCGGCGGGCGATCTCCCGGGCCAGCGCCTCGCCGTCGACGGTGGGCGGTGGTTCGGCCACGACCGGCTCGGCACCCGCCAGGGCGCCGACCCGGGCGGCGAGCCTGAGGACGTTGCGCACGGCGTCGTCGACCACCGACTCCGCGGTCCGGCCGTCCCGTACCGCCTCGGCGAGCGCCTCGCCGTACACGGTCCGCGGGCCCGGCATGGCGACGTCGAGGCCGCCTTCCACGGCGGCGACGGTGGAGCGGGCGGCCATCCAGTCGGAGACGTTGACCCCGTCGAAGCCCCATTCGCCGCGCAGCACCTCGTTCACCAGGTGGCGGTGCTCGGTCATCGTGGTGCCGTTGACCGCGTTGTAGGCGGTCATGACACCCCAGGGGCGGGCGTCCTCGACGATGGCCTCGAAGGGGGCCAGGTAGAGCTCGCGCAGGGCCCGTTCGGAGATCCGGTTGTCCACGGTGAAGCGTTCGGTCTCGGCGTCGTTGGCGACGAAGTGCTTGACCGTGGTGGCGACGCCGCCGGACTGGACGCCGTTCACGTAGGCCGCGCCGATCCGGCCGGTCAGCAACGGGTCCTCGCTGTAGGCCTCGAAGTGGCGCCCGCCGAGCGGGGAGCGCTGCAGGTTGACCGTGGGCGCGAGCAGCACGTGGACGTGTTTCCGGCGGGCCTCCTGGGCGAGCAGGACACCCGCGCGAAAGGCGAGGCCGGGGTCCCAGGTGGCGGCGAGCGCGGTCGGGGAGGGGAGCGCGACGGACGGGTCGGCGGCGCTCCAGCGGACGCCGCGGACACCGACCGGGCCGTCGGACATGACCAGGGACGCCAGCCCGATCCCGGGGAGGGCCGGCAGCGACCACATGTCCCGCCCGGACAGCAGCCGCGTCTTCGCGTCGAGGTCCAACCTGCGCAGTGCCGCCTCGACGACCGCCTCGCGGGCCTGGTCGGCCGCCCTCCGGGCCGGGTTGTCCGCTGCTGCTCGCGTCACGGCGGTCCTCCTCGTCGACGTCCTCGGCGCCTCCATCCTGCACCCGGGCGCTCTGGGCGTCCTCAGGTCCGCGGGCGGGGCCCGACCGCCGCGACGGCCTCGACCTCGACGAGGGCGTCCGGTGTGAAGAGGCGGGACGCCTCGAAGGTCATGCTGGTGGGCGCGGTACCGGTGAGGAACTCCCGCCGGACGGCGCCGTATTCGTGGAGCCGGTCGATGTCCGTCAGATACGTGCGGATGTTGATGATGTCGGAGAGGTCCGCGCCGTGCGCCGCCAGCAGGGCCCGGAGCGTCTCGAAGACACCGCGGCTCTGGGCGGCGACGTCCGCGCCGTCGGCGACCTGTCCGGACAGGTACAACAGCGCTCCTCCACCGGGGAGTTCGACGCGGGCGACCTGCGAGTAGTAGGAGTTGGCCGGCTGCGGCGCGGACGCCGGGCTGTCCAGGGTGATCTGCATGTGCTTCCTCCGGTTGGTCGGGGGCCGGACGGAGCTGCGGATGCGGGCGGCGGCCCGCGCGATGTCCGCACCGGCGACGGCGGGGTCGGCGGCGGCGCGCTCGTAGTGCGCCCGGGCCGCCTCCATGGCGGGCAGCCGGGCGGCCGTGGCGGCCAGCCCGAGGTCCTTCGCGGCCAGCGAGGTGCCGAAGTGCACTCCCCGGGCGTGGGCGCGGCCCACCGCGCCGCCGAGCGGGCCGCCGGCGAGGGCGGTACGGGCGGTGTCCTCGTCGAGTCCGAGCGCGTCCGCCAGCGCCATGGCCTCGGCGACCAGGGCGACACCGCCCAGCGCGGCCGCGTTGAGGACCAGCTTGAGCGCGGCACCGGAGCCGGACGCGCCGGTGGGGGTGACCCGGCCGAGCCGGGCCAGGACGTGTTCGACGCCCGCCGCGTCGCCGCCCGCGAGGATGCCCAGCTCCCCGGCGGCGGCCTTGTCCGTGCTGCCCATCACCGGTGCGTCCACGAGGACCACGCCCGGAGGGAGGCGACCGGCCAGCTCCCGCACCTCGCCGGGTCCCACGGTGGACATCTCCACCCAGTGCGTGCCGGGGCGCAGTGCGGGAACCACGGCGTCGGCGACGGCCCGGAGCGCGGCCGGACCCGCGAGCATCGTGATCACGACGTCCGCGTCCCGCACCGCCCCGGCCGGTGAGGCGGCGACCGCGGCCCCCGCACGGGCCAGGGGCTCCGCCCGGGCGGGGGTGCGGTTCCACACCGTCAACGGGTGCTGTGTGCCGACGAGTCGGCGCGCCATCGCGGCGCCCATGTGACCGAGTCCGAGGAACGCGGTCGTCTCTGTTCCGGGTCTTCCCGGACCTGCCGGGCCGATCTTCTCCATGCGTCCGACGCTAGGGGCGGCCGGCCGATGCGACAAGCGAATGTCTAGCATCACAGCCATGCAGAAATCGCATGACGACGCACGCGCGACGGCGGGCACCGGGGGCGCGGGGACGGGCACCGTCGGCGCCGAACCTCCCGACCTGTCGACGAGTTGGCTCCGGGTGTTCCTCGACGTCGCCCGGCACGGCTCGTTCACGGTGGCCGGGCGGACGCTCGGCTGGACGCAGTCCGCGGTGTCGCGGCAGATCGCCTCGCTGGAGGCGGCCCTGGGCGGGGACCCGCTCTTCGACCGGCTGCCCCGGGGCGTCCGGCTGACGGAGGCCGGGCGGGTCCTGGTGCCGCACGCCGAGGCGGTGCTCGCCCGCCTGCACGGCGCGGGACGGGAGTTGGCGGCGCTGCGCGAGGTCACGGGCGGACGCCTGCGCGTGGGCGCCTTCGCCACCGCCGACGCGGCTCTCGTCCCGCAGGCGATCGCCGCCTTCCGGGCCCGTCACCCGGGAGTGCGGCTGACCCGCGAGGAAGGGCTCACGCCCGCCCTCGTGGAGCGGCTGGGCTCCGGCCACCTCGACCTCGCGATCGTCTCGACGACCGGCCGGGCGGCCCTGGACGGTCCCACCCTGCACCACCTGCTCGACGAGTCGCTGTACGTCGCCGTGCCCGCCGGCCACCCGCTCGCCGCCGAACCCTTCGTGCGGCTGCCCCAACTCGCCGACGCCGACTGGATCTCCGGCAGTCCCCGCCCCGAGGGGACCCTGCTGGACGCGGCTCTGCGCCACGGCTTCCGTCCGCGCGTCGCACACGTCGTGGCCGAGTGGACCGCGAAGCAGGGGTACGTCGCCGCGGGCCTCGGGGTGACGCTGGTCCCGGCACTCGCCGCCGGAGCAGTCCGTCCGGACGTCGCGCTGCTGCCCGTACGCGACGAGGGGGCACCCGCGCGGGCGGTGTACGCGGCGACGGCACGCGGGCGGTCCCCGTCCCCGGCGGTACGGGCGTTCCTCGTCGCGCTGCGGGAGGCGGCGGACCGGATCCCCACCTAGGGGTGTCGTGCGGATCCCCTCGGGTCCGCGGCGATCCACAGGACACCCCCTGGCCGCACGCGCCACGCACCATGGCGTACGCCCCCCGCGTCACGCGATACTGCGCCCGTCCGCAGCACCCCACGGCGACGGAAGGCCCGAACTCCCTTGATGCATGCACGCGTTCGTACCGGTGTCCTCGGACTGGCCCTGGTGGCGGGGCTCGCGGCCGCGCCCACCGCGACGGCGGCCGAGGTCGCATCCGTGGAGGAGCAGCGGCTCGACCGGGCGGTGCCCCAGGAGATCCTGCGGCGGTCCGGATTCGACGCCGTGGCACCGCGGTTCGGCCGGGCACTCGGCACGGCGCGCTCCTACGCGCAGGCCGAGCGCGTCGTCGCCGGACAGGGCGCGCGGCTGTGGCGGCGGGCGGTGGCCCGGGCCCAGGGCCGCGGCCCCGCGGGGGGCGACCTGAGCCGGGACGACGACCGGCCGCTGTACTGGGCGCGACTCGGCATGACGCGGGAGGTCCGCTCGTGGGAACCGCGGTTCGCTCTCTCGGACTCCCAACGCCGGTCGCTGCTGGCCACGTTGGAGGAGACCTCGCGCGGCCAGGACAGCATCGGCTTCCCGGCCGGCAAGGGGGTCAAGCGGATCCTGCTCACCGGGTTCGACCCGTTCACGCTGGACCGCGACATCCGGATCTCCAACCCCTCGGGCGCGAGCGCGCTCGCCCTCGACGGGACGACGATCGAGACCGCGGACGGTCCGGCCCGCGTGGAGACGGCCGTCTTCCCCGTGCGCTGGGAGGACTTCGCCCGGGGCACGGTGGAACGGACGCTGCGCCCGCAGCTCGGCCGGGTGGACCTGTTCACGACGGTCAGCCAGGGCCGGGTCGGCCGGTTCGACGTGGAGCGGACCAACGGGGCCTGGCGGGGCGGATTCCCCGACAACGAGAACCTCTCCCGCACCGGCCCCGTGCCGGTCGACGACCCGGCCTCGCAGCCGCAGTGGACGACGACGACGCTGCCGTACCGGGCGATCGTGAGCGCGGGAACCGGGCGCTTCCCGGTGTACGACAACACCTCGGTGACGGAGATACCGGCAGGCGGCACGGAGCCGGTGGTCCGCCCGGACGGCCCGACGCCCGGATCCACGGCCCGCGCCGGCGGGGGCGGCGACTACCTGTCCAACGAGATCGCCTACCGCGCGACGCTGCTGCGCGACCGGCTCGGACTGCACTCCGCGCTGCCGGGCGGCCATGTGCACACGCCGGTGCTGGAGTTCGGCACCGGCAACACGGACCCGGCGACGGGGACGGTCACCGACCCCGGTTTCGTGCGCAACCGGCTGGACATCATCGCCCAGGTCCGCGCGATCCTGAAGGCCGCCGCCGAGGGGACCGGCTCACGGTGAGGTGACGGGGACGGGGCGCGTGCCTCCGTCAGGAGGGGGCGCCCTCGTCCCCCGCTCGCGGGAAGCCCGGGTGCCCGCTGCCGGCGGGCGCGTGACCGGCGTCGGCGTCCTCGTCGTCGCCGGGGTCCCCGGAGGTCTCGCCCAGCAGATCGCGGGCCATGAGCGTGGCACCCGCGACGGCACCCGGCATCAGGAAGACGGCGACGAACGGGACCACGAAGGCGACGGCGAGCGGGGTGCCGAAGCCCCAGACCAGGGTCTTGCGGGAGCGGAGCAGGGCGAGACGGGCGCGCAGTTCGACGCGGCGGCGCTGCAGAGCCACGCCGGTGAGCTCCTCGGTGAGGAAGAACCCGGTGACGAAGAAGCCGATCACCGGTACCGCGGTCTGGCCGGCGACCGGGACGAAGCCGAGGGCGAAGAGCAGGACCCCCCACACCAGGGCCCGGACCAGGATCCGCAGGCTGTCCCGGGCCGAGATCCACAGCTCGCGCCAGAGCGGCAGACCCGACTCGGGGGCCGTGCCGTCCGGGGAGACGTCCCGGTCGACCTTCTCCGACAGGGACTCGTAGAAGGGCTGGCCGATCAGGAGGGTGACCGCCGTGAAGGTGAGAACGGAGAGCGCCAGGGCGAGGGCGAAGAGGACGACGGTGAGGAAGCCGCGGAACAGGCCCTGCCAGGGGCTGGACCAGTCGTCCGCGAACGGGGTGGCCCAAGCGGCGACGTCGGTGCCCCACAGGGCGAGCGCGGTGAGGGCCGCCGCGTACAGCACCAGGGTGATCAGGCCCGGGAGCAGGCCGAATCCGTACTGTTTCCCGTGCTTGGCCACCCATCGCTGGCCCTGCACCAAGTAGTTGAAGCCCGCCCCGAGATCACCCATGACCGAGACTTTACCCGGCCCTCCGCCGGGGTCCGACGGGAGGTTTCCCCGCCCTCCGCGGCCCACCGGGAGTACGCGTCGGGGGCGTCCGTGACGCCAACGCCCCCTTGTTGCACGGGAGTCGAACCGGTAGACCTCGCCGTACCGCTGATGGAATCCCAGAGGAGGTACGGGTGCGTTCGTCGAGACCTGTCCTGGTCGTCACCGCCACCGTCACCGCGGCGGGTTCACTCCTGCTCGCCCCGCACAGTGCCACCGCCGACCGCAGGCCACCGGTCCGGGAGGGCGCCGTCGCCCCCGACCGCGCCGCGCAGGCTCCCGCGAACACGGCCCGGCAGGCCCTCACCGCGCCCGTCACCGGCCTCGCCGACAGCTCCCGCGGCTACCCCCGCGAGCAGGTCCTCACCCCGGATCCGGTGGACCCCGCGGACAAGTCCCTGAAGCTCGGGCTGACCCCGTACCACGGCATCGCCCCGAGGCTGAACGCGCTGCAGCGCCTGGGCGACCGGGTGAGCGTGGAGGTCGCGGGCCGCTCGGCCGGCGGCCGGCGGCTCTATCTGGTCACCGTCACCGCACCGGAGTCGGCCCGCCGGGCGCGCGCCCAGGAACGGATGCGCGAGCTCATCGAGAACGCCCCGCGGACGGCGGCCCGTGACCCGGAGCTGAAGAGGACGTACAAGACCCCCGTCTTCTTCAACAGCAACATCCACGGCAACGAGTGGGAGGGAACGGACGCCTCCCTGAAGCTGATCGAGCGCCTCGCCACCGCGCGGGACGCCCGGACCACGGACCTCCTCGCCCACAGCCGCGTCTACTTCAACATCACCGCGAACCCGGACGGCCGTATCGCGGGCACCCGCGCCAACGCCGGCGGCTTCGACCTGAACCGGGACCTCGTCACCGCCTCGCAGCCCGAGACCCGGGCGATCCGGCAGATCGCGATCGACAAGCAGCCCGCGGTCATGCTCGACCTGCACGGATACGTCAACGGCACGCTCATCGAGCCGACGACCCCGCCGCACGGCGAGAACTACGAGTACGACCTGTTCCTCAAGAACACCTACGCCAACGCGCTGGGCATGGAGGCCGCCGTCAACGGCCTGGGCTACACACCGGAGAAGGACCAGGTGTACCCCGCGGTCATCCCGTTCCGGGACCAGCAGGAGGGCTGGGACGACTGGCCGCCGATCTTCACCCCCCAGTACCTGCCCTTCCACGGCACGGTCGCGGCGCACACGGTCGAGATCCCGCTGCGGGTGAACAACGACGCCTACGACGAGTTCCCGCAGAGCGAGCTGCGGCGGCGCTCCGCGGTCAACGTGGACGTCGCGGGCGCGGCGATGCGTGCCACCCTCGACTACGCGCGGGAACACCGGACGTCTCTGATCGCCGACCAGATCGAGGTCTTCCGGCGGGGTGCCGCGGGCGCGGACCAGGTGCCGGTGTCCGCCGGCACGGTGCCGGGCGTCCCGGGCATCGGCCCCGAGGACGTCTACACCACCGACTTCCCGCGCGCGTACGTGGTGCCGGCGGGTCGCGGGCAGCGTTCCGCCACGGCCGCCGCCCGCCTGGTCGACCACCTGCTCGCCAACGACGTGCGGGTGACCCGGGCGACCCGCGGGTTCCGGCTCGCCGGCCGGTCGTACGAGAAGGGCTCGTACGTCGTCGACCTGCACCAGCCGAAGCGGGGGCTGGCCAACGTGCTGCTGGCGGACGGCAGGGACATCAGCGGCAAGGTGTCGACGATGTACGACATCTCGGGCTGGAGCCTGGGCCGGCTGTGGGGCGCCGACGTCACGCCGGTGCGCGGTGGCGGGCTGTCCGGCGTGCCGGTACGCGCGGTGCACGCGGCCGGCCGGGCCGGGTACGTCGCCCCGCGCGGCGACCTGCGGCTGCGTCTGGACGATCCGCGGGAGATCGCGGCCCTCAACGCACTGCTGAAGGACGGGGTCGTGGTGCGCCGGGCGGACGACGGCAGCGCGATCGTGCCGTCCTCGGCCCGGGCGCGGGCGGCCGTTCTCGCGCGGAAGTACGACGTGGAGTTCGACGCCACCCGGGACGCGGGCAAGGCCGTGCTGCGCCGGGTCCGGGTCGCGGCGGCCGTGACGGCCGGCGAGCTGTTCGCCCTGCGCGAGATGAACTTCGACGTGGTGCCGGTGTCGACGGCCGTCCTCGACGCGGGCTTCGACTGGTCGCGCGCGGACGTCCTGTTCGTGTCCTCGGGACTCGACCGCGCGGACCTCACCCCGGCGGCGTGGACGGCTCTGGACGCGTTCCTGGCCGACGGGGGGATGGTCGGCCGGGGAGCGGCTGGCGCGGCGCTCAACGCGGCGGCCGGGCTGCTCGACGTCGAGCCGGTCGAGGGCAACTGGGACGCCAACGGCGTGGTGCGGGTGGTGAACGCGGGCGGTGCCGTCACCGGCGGCGCCCCCGGCGACAGCTTCGTGTACTCCCCCGTCTGGTTCACCGGTCTCGGGGCCGGGGTGCGGGTCGAGCAGTCGTACGCCGCCGGGAATCCGCTCGTCTCCGGACACTGGCGGCCGTCCGAGGACGGTACCGGCGGTCCGGCGGCCGCCGCGGGCCACGCCTCGGTGGTGAGCGGACCGCACACGGTGCTCTTCGGTACGGAGCCGCTCTTCCGCGCCCATCCCAAGGGGCTGTTCCCGCAGGTGGCGCGGGCGCTGCTGGCGGTGTCCTGAGGACGCGGCCACGACGGAGGCCGCACCCCCGCGGGGGTGCGGCCTCCGTCGGTTGCGGTGCGCGCCGTCAGACGAGCGTCACGGTGATGTTGCCCCGGGTGGCCTTCGAGTACGGGCAGACCTGGTGGGCCCGCTCCAGGAGGCCCGCGGCGGTGGCCGCATCCACGTTCGGGAGGTCGGCGGAGATCTCGACGACGAGGCCGAAGCCGTCGTCGTTCTTGCCTATGCCGACCTTCGCGGTGACCGTCGAGCCGGTGATGTCGGCCTTCTCCTGCCGGGCGACGACGCCGAGGGCGCCCTGGAAGCAGGCGCTGTACCCGGCGGCGAAGAGCTGCTCGGGGTTGGTGCCCGCGCCGCTGCCGCCCATCGCCTCGGGCGGGTTGACGACGACGTCGAGCCTGCCGTCGTCGGTGGCGACGCGGCCGTCACGGCCGCCCTCGGCGGTGGCGACGGCGGTGTACAGGACCTCGGACTGCTGGATGGACATGCGGTGCTTCCTCCTTGGTCCGCCGCGACTCGCGCCCACGATCGCGACGACTTCGGAAAGAAGTTACCGCATGTCGGAAGTTCAGCGACAGGCCCCGGGTGCCCGGGGCCCGCCCGTCACCGGAATCAGAGCTTGACGATCATCTTTCCGGTGTTGTCGCCCCGCAGGACGCCGAGGAACGCCTCCAGGTTGTTCTCGATGCCCTCGACGACCGTCTCGCGGTACTTGAGCTCACCGGAGCGGACCCAGGCGCCGACCTCCTGGACGAACTGCGGCTGCAGGTCGTAGTGGTCGCCGACGAGGAAGCCCTCGATGCGCCCGCGGGTCTGGATGAGACGGGCGAGGTTGCGCGGGCCCGGCGCGGGCTCGGTGTCGTTGTAGACCGAGATCATGCCGCAGACGGCGATGCGGCCGTCGCGGTTGAGCCGGCCGATGGCCGCCTCCAGGTGGTCGCCGCCGACGTTGTCGAAGTACACGTCGATGCCGTCGGGGGCGGCGTCGCGCAGCTGGTCGCGGACCGGGCCGTTCTTGTAGTTGAAGGCGGCGTCGAAGCCGTACTCGTCCACCAGCAGCTTGACCTTCTCGTCCGAGCCGGCCGAGCCGACGACCCGCGAGGCGCCCTTCAGCCGGGCGATCTGACCCACCTGGCTGCCGACGGCGCCGGCCGCACCCGAGACGAAGACGGAGTCGCCCTCCTTGAAGGAGGCGGTGCGCAGCAGACCGGCGTACGCGGTCAGGCCGGTCATGCCGAGGACGCCCAGGTAGGTGCTCAGCGGGGCGGTGTCGGGGTCGACCTTGACGGCCTGCTCGGCGCTCACGGCGGCGTACTCGCGCCAGCCGAGGAAGTGCAGCACGTGGTCGCCGACGGAGATGCCCTCGGCGTTCGAGGCGACGACCTCGCCGACGGCACCGCCCTGCATGACCTTGCCCAGCTCGAACGGCGCGACGTAGGACTTGGCGGCGCTCATCCGGCCCCGCATGTACGGGTCCACGGAGAGGTACTTGTTCCGCACCAGGACCTGTCCCTCGCGCGGCTGCGGGACCTCGGCCTCGACCAGGGAGAAGTCCCCGGGCTCGGGCCAGCCGACCGGACGGCTGAGCAGGTGCCATTCACGGCTGACGGCGGGGAGCTGGGGCGTGTCGGTCATGGGGCGCCTTCCTGACGGGGTGCGGAGCGGCTCTCGCGCCACATTTGTTTCATTACCTGAAACAACCATGCTCCTGAATATTTCAGGATGTCAAGTAACCGGGTAGCCTGGAGCCCATGTCCCCGCAGAAGACCCGCCCCGACTCCCTGACGCTAGAGGTCGTCGACCTCATCGGCAGTGTGGTGGCCCGCTATCACGAGGAGTACGAGGAGGCGGCCGCCGAGCACGCGCTCACGGGCGCTCAGGCACGGCTGCTCGGCCTGCTGACGCTGGAGCCGCTGCCGATGCGGCGGCTGGCCCAGAAGCTGCGGTGCGAGCCGTCGAACGTCACGGGCATCGTGGACCGGCTGGAGGCGCGGGGGCTGGTGGAGCGGCGCCCGGATCCGGCGGACCGGCGCGTCAAGCTCGCGGCCCCCACGGAGGAAGGACGCCGGATCGCCCGCAGCCTGCGCGACTCCCTCGACTTCGCCCGGGAGCCGCTGGCCGGACTCTCCCACGAGGAGCGGCTCGCCCTGCGGGACCTCCTGCAGCGGATGCTGGACGCCTGACCCCGGCTCCGTTTTGCGGCGGACGGCCGTGGAGGCCCGCCCCGGCGCCGGGTCCGGCCGCAGCGGACGCCGGACGTGCGGCAGCCGGGTCCGGCACGTGCCGCCGACGCGGCACGGCGGGTCCCGTCAGGTGCACCACCACAGGAAGCGGCTGCACGACTTCGTGGGGCTCGGGGCCGGCGTGGGGGCCGTCGAGGTGGGCTCCGCGGACGGGGCCTGGGGAGTCCCGGCCGGCGCGGTCGCGGCGGGGGCCGAGGGCGAGGCGCCGGTGAGCGGGCCCGTGGACGCGGGCCGCTCCGGACCCTCCGTCTCCTGGTCCGAGTCCTTCTTCTTCTTGGCCTTGGCGGACTTCGACGCGGACGGGGACGCGGAGCCGTCGGGCGAGGTGGAGGCGGCGGCGTCGATCCCGTCGGCCGTGCCACCCGGCGCGGACGTCTCCCCGGCGCTCTTCGCGCCTCCGTCGGCCCGTTCGTCACCGGCCGTCGCCGCGCTCGGTGCGGTTCCCGGCACCTCCACCCCGAGTTCGGCGAGGCTCAGACCACCGGCGGCGAGCAGCAGTCCGGCGCCGGCCAGCAGGGTCCTGCGCCGCCGGCGCCGGTGCGCGGCGGCCTTGCGGTCGCGCCGTCCCGACCGGCCGCCGCCCTCGCTCCGGACCCGCCCGGCGGTCCGCCCCTGACGGCGGACGGCGGCCCGGCCGGGGCGCTCGGCGTCACCCTCGTACGGCTCGGCGACGTCGTCCGTCGGCGCGGGACCCTCGGGGTCGGCGGCGTGCGCGCGGCACGCTTCGGCCGGGGTGCCGCACCCCGGGCAGGCGAGGGCGCCGTTGAGGTGCCTTCGGCACGGCTGGCAGTAGTCCATGACGCCGGAAGACTAGGTTCCTCCCAGGTCACGTTCCTAGTGGCAGCTGTGAAAGTTGTGTAGGGAACCGCGCGTTCCGGCACCCGGTCCCCCGTTCCGGCGGTGCCGCGGGGGCGACGAGCGCGACATACCGCCGAATTACGTCGTCGGTGGTTCGGTTCGACCCATTGACACCTCCGGGGCCGCGTCCTTACTGTCACGCCAACATTTCGAACGTGTGACGAAATTTCGAACAGAACCGAAGAGCACAGGGGGCAACTGCCGTGCGCATCACGGGAATCAGCACGCACGTGGTCGGGACGCCGTGGCGGAACCTGACCTACGTCCAGGTGCACACCGACGAGGGACTCACAGGAGTCGGCGAGACCCGGATGCTGGGCCACACCGACGCGCTGCTGGGCTACCTGAGGGAGGCCGAGGCCAACCACATTCTCGGTTCGGACCCGTTCGCTGTCGAGGACCTCGTGCGCCGCATGAAGTACGGCGACTACGGCCGGGCCGGCGAGATCGTGATGTCCGGCATCGCGGTGATCGAGACGGCCTGCTGGGACATCAAGGGCAAGGCGCTCGGCGTGCCGGTGTGGCAGCTGCTGGGCGGCAGGGTCACCGACAAGGTGAAGGCCTACGCCAACGGCTGGTACACCACCGAGCGCACTCCCGAGGCCTACCACAAGGCCGCCCAGGAGGTCGTGGCGCGCGGCTACCGGGCACTGAAGATCGACCCGTTCGGGACCGGTCACTTCGAGCTCGACCACGAGCAGAGCCTGTACGCCGTCTCGCTCATCGAGGCCGTGCGCGACGCGATCGGCCCGGACGCCGAGCTGATGCTGGAGATGCACGGCCGGTTCTCCCCCGCCACCGCCGTGCGGCTCGCCCACGAACTGGCGCCCTTCAAGCCTGCCTGGCTGGAGGAGCCGGTCCCGCCGGAGAACCTGAAGGCGCTGGAGAAGGTCGCCGCCAAGGTCGACATCCCGCTCGCCACCGGTGAGCGCATCCACGACCGCATCGAGTTCCGCGAGCTGTTCGAGAACCAGACCGTGGACATCATCCAGCCCGACGTCGGCCACATCGGCGGCATCTGGGAGACCCGGAAGCTGGCCGCGACCGCCGAGACCCACTACATGCTGGTCGCACCGCACAACGTGGGCGGTCCGGTGCTGACCGCCGCCAGCCTCCAAGTGGGCTTCACCGCACCGAACTTCAAGATCCTGGAACACTTCAACGACTTCGCCGACGCGGAGATCAAGAAGGTCGTGAAGGGCGCCCCGCAGGTCGTCGACGGCTACTTCGAGCTGTCCCACGAGCCGGGCCTCGGTGTCGAGCTGGACACCGACGCGGCGGCCGAGTTCCCGCAGCAGCAGGCCCGGTTCGACCTGTGGGCGGACGGCTGGGAGCAGCGCAGGCCGAAGGGGACGCAGTGAGCACCGCGGTCGTCGTCGACGGGCCGGGCGAGCACCGGCTCGCCCCGCACGAGCCGGTGCGGCCCGCCGCCGGTGAGGCGCTGGTCCGCGTCCACGCGGTCGGCATCTGCGGCAGCGACCGCGAGGTGTACCAGGGCAACCGGCCCGAGGGGTACGTCCGTTACCCGCTGACGCCGGGCCACGAATGGTCCGGGACGGTCGAGGCGGTCGGGGACGGGGTCCTGCCGGAACTCGTCGGGCGCAAGGTCGTCGGTGAGGGATTCCGCAACTGCCAGGTGTGCGACCGCTGCCACGCGGGCGAGACCACCCTGTGCACCGCGGGGTACGAGGAGACCGGCTTCACCCGGCCCGGCGCGATGGCTCCGACGCTGACGCTCCCGGCCCGGCTGCTCCACGTCCTGCCCGACGACGCCGACCTCACGGCCGCCGCCCTGCTGGAGCCGGCCGCCTGCGTCGCGGCCGCCGCGCTGAAGGCGAACGCGCGGCCGGGCGAGCGGGTGGCCGTGGTCGGCACCGGCACCCTCGGGATGTTCGCGGTGCAGTTCCTCGCGGCGGGCTCGCCCGCGGAACTGCTGGTGGTCGGCACCCGCCGGGACCGCGCGGCGCTCTCACGGGACTTCGGCGCCACCGGCTTCCGCACCAGGGACCAGGAACTGCCCGGCGACTTCGACGTGGTGATCGAGACCGCCGGGTCCGCGTCCGCCGCGCGTACCGCAGCCTCCCTGCTCCGGCGCGGCGGACGCCTGGTCCTCACGGGCATCCCGGCCCCGGGCGCCGAGGGACTCGACCCCACCGACCTGGTCGTGCGCCAGCTGGAGGTGCACACCGTGTTCGGGGCGCCCCCGGACGCCTGGGCGCACACGGTGCGGGTCTTCGGCGCCGGACTGCTCACCCCGCTGCCCCTGGTCACGCACGAGCTGCCGCTCGCCGAGTTCCCGCAGGCCATCGAGCTGGTGGGGTCCGGCGATCCGAAGGTCGGCAAGGTCCTGCTCCGCCCCTGAGCCGTACGCCGGTACGGCGATCCTGACGCCCCGTACCGGCGTACACCCACCGACACGAACCTCGTCCGAGATACCGAACATGAAGGACAGCTTGTGACCGACGCCCCCTCCCCGGCAGCCCGCCGACCCGGCGAGCAGGCCCTCGCCGCGCTCGGCATGGGCGCTCCCGCCCTCTCTCCCGCCGACGCCTCGCCGCACACCTTCCCGGAGGGCGGCCGCTGGCGCACCGAAGTGCCGTCCGTCGAGGGGCCCGAGGCGCTCGCGGTGGTCCTGAAGGAGTCCTCGCGGCTCGATGTGCCGATCCACCGGGTCAGCCAGGGCAGCGGCGTCTGGATGCTGACGGACGCCGAGATCACCGAGATGGTCGAGTCCACCGGCGAACGCGACATCGAACTCTGCCTGTTCACCGGCCCGCGCGGCACGTGGGACATCGGGGGCTCCGTGCGCACGGACTCCCGCGGCGGCGGGCTGCGCGCCCGGGGCCACGACGCGGTCGCCGGCTGCGTCGAGGACGCCGTCCGGGCGACGGAGCTGGGCGTCACGTGCCTGCTCGTGGCCGACGAGGGCGTGCTGTGGACGCTGCACCGGGCCCGCGAGGCCGGCATCGTCCCGGCCGACACCACGCTGAAGGTCTCGGCGCTGATCGGTCCGGTCAACCCGGCGGCGTACGCCGTGTACGAGCACCTCGGCGCCGACTCCGTGAACGTGCCGAGCGACCTGACGCTCGATCACCTCACCGAGATCCGGCGGGTGTCGGCCGCGCCCATGGACATGTACATCGAGGCGCCGGACGACCTCGGCGGCTATGTGCGGATGTACGAGGTCGCCGAGCTGATCCGCCGCGGGGCACCGCTCTACCTCAAGTTCGGCCTGTCCAAGGCACCCGCGATCTACCCGTACGGCGCCCACCTGCGGGACGTCACCCTGGACAGCGCCCGGGAGCGGGTGCGGCGCGGCCGGCTCGCCCTCGACCTGCTCGCCCGGCACGGGGCGGACGGCGACATGGCGCCGCTCGGCTCCCGGCTGCCGGGCACCCTCCGGAGGTTCGCAACTCCGTCGTAACGTTCTGAACTCAGCCCTTCACAAAAGACGACGCAGCCGCACACAATCCCACACACCTGTTCTCGGTCGATCCCCGCACCGCTTCGTACCGACAGACCGAGCCCGCCCGGACATCAAGGAAGATGATCATGCGTAATCGCAGAGCAGTGCTCGCCGCCGTAGCCACCGCCGCCTCCCTTGCCCTCACCCTCTCCGCCTGCGGCCAGGACAGCGAGGGCGGCAGCGAGGACAAGAAGGACGACGCGAAGGGATCCACCGTCGGCATCGCGATGCCGACCAAGTCCTCGGAGCGTTGGATAGCCGACGGCGCCAACGTCGAGAAGAACCTGAAGTCGGCCGGCTACAAGACCAAGCTGGTCTACGGCGAGGACGACCCCGACACGCAGGTCTCGCAGATCGAGAACATGATCACGCAGGGCGTCTCCGCCCTGATCATCGCGGCGATCGACAACAAGTCGCTGGACAACGTGCTCCAGCAGGCGGCCGACGCGGACATCCCGGTGATCTCCTACGACCGCCTCATCCTCGGCAGCAAGAACGTCGACTACTACGCCTCGTTCGACAACGAGAAGGTCGGCGAGCTCCAGGGCGGTTACATCGTCGACAAGCTCGGGCTGAAGGACGGGAGCAAGAAGGGCCCGTTCAACATCGAGCTGTTCGCGGGCTCCAACGACGACAACAACACCAAGTACTTCTTCCAGGGCGCCATGAACGCCCTCCAGCCGTACATCGACAAGAAGCAGCTGGTCGTGAAGTCAGGCCAGACGAAGCTCAACCAGGTCACCACGCTGCGCTGGGACGGCGGCACCGCGCAGAAGCGCATGGACGACCTGCTGACCTCGGCGTACAAGAGCGGGCGCGTGGACGCGGTGCTCTCGCCCTACGACGGCATCTCGATCGGCATCCTGTCCGCGCTCAAGTCGGACGACTACGGCAGCAAGAGCAAGCCGCTGCCGATCGTCACGGGCCAGGACGCCGAGGTCGCCTCGGTGAAGTCGATCATCGCCGGTGAGCAGACGCAGACGGTCTACAAGGACACCCGCAAGCTTGCCGAGGTCGCCGCGCAGATGGTGGACGCGGTCCTCAACGACAAGAAGCCCGAGGTCAACGACACCAAGACCTACGACAACGGCGCGAAGGTCGTTCCCGCCTTCCTCCTCGACCCGGTCAACGTCGACAAGTCCAACTACAAGGAGACCGTCGTCGACTCCGGCTACATCAAGGAAAGCGACCTCAACTAACCGCCGCTGACTCAAGGATTGGTAGGCACGACCATGGCGGGACCCGTCCTGGAAATGCGCTCGATCGTCAAGACCTTTCCCGGCGTCAAGGCGCTGTCGGACGTCTCTCTGAGCGTCCGTCCGGGCGAGGTCCACGCCATCTGCGGGGAGAACGGCGCCGGCAAGTCGACCTTGATGAAGGTCCTCTCCGGCGTCCATCCGCACGGGACCTACGACGGGGAGATCCTCTTCGAAGGGGAGCCCTGCCGGTTCAAGGACATCCGGGCGAGCGAGCAGCAGGGCATCGTGATCATCCACCAGGAGCTTGCACTGGTGCCGTATCTCTCCATCGCGGAGAACATCTTCCTCGGCAACGAACACGCCACCCGCGGGTTCATCAGCTGGACCGAGACACTGAGGCACGCCACCGAACTGCTGCGGCGGGTCGGACTGGACGAGCACCCCGACACGCGTGTCGCCGACATCGGCGTGGGCAAGCAGCAGCTCGTCGAGATCGCCAAGGCGCTCTCGAAGAAGGTGAAGCTGCTGATCCTCGACGAGCCGACGGCGGCCCTGAACGACGAGGACAGCGGCAAACTCCTCGACCTCATCCTGGGTCTCAAGGACGAGGGCATCACCTCGATCATCATCTCGCACAAGCTCAACGAGATCGAGACGGTCGCGGACTCGGTGACGATCCTGCGCGACGGGCGGTCCATCGAGACGCTCGACGTGAAGGCCCCGGAGACCACCGAGGACCGGATCATCAGCGGCATGGTCGGACGCGACCTCGACCACCGCTTCCCGGAACGCACCCCGCACCAGCCGGAGGTGGGCGCGGCGCCGGCCCTGGAGATCCGCAACTGGACCGTGCACCACCCGATCGACCAGCAGCGCAAGGTGGTCGACGACGTGTCGATCTCCGTGCGGCGCGGGGAGATCGTCGGGATCGCGGGACTGATGGGCGCCGGGCGCACCGAGCTGGCGATGAGCGTCTTCGGGCGCACCTACGGCCGGTACGCGGGCGGCACGGTCCTCAAGGACGGTGCGGAGATCCGGACCAAGACCGTCCCCGAGGCGGTGAAGCACGGGATCGCGTACGTGACCGAGGACCGCAAGCACTACGGCCTCAACCTCATCGACACGATCAACCGCAACATCTCGCTCAGCGCGCTCGGCAAGGTCGCCAGGCGCGGTGTGGTCGACGAGCACGGGGAGCGGCAGGTCGCCGAGGGCTTCCGCACGTCGATGAACATCAAGGCGCCGACCGTCTTCGAGCCGGTGGGCAAGCTGTCCGGCGGCAACCAGCAGAAGGTCGTCCTCAGCAAGTGGATCTTCGCGGGCCCGGACGTGCTGATCCTGGACGAGCCGACCCGCGGCATCGACGTGGGCGCCAAGTACGAGATCTACACGGTCATCGACAAGCTGGCCGCCGAGGGCAAGGCGGTCGTCTTCATCTCCTCCGAGCTGCCGGAGCTGCTCGGCATGTGCGACCGCATCTACACGATGGCCGCCGGCCGGCTGACCGGCGAGGTACCGCGGGCCGAGGCCACGCAGGAAGTGCTGATGCGCCAGATGACGAAGGACAAGAGGTAAGAGGGATGAGCACGAATGTGACCGCCAAGAGCCCCGCGCCGGCCCCCGCCGGCAAGGGCGGACCGGCTCAGGGCGACGGCCTGTTGCAGCTGATCACGGACGGCATGCGCCGCAACATGCGGCAGTACGGGATGCTGATCGCTCTCGGCCTGATCGTCGTCCTGTTCGCGGTGTGGACCGACGGAGACCTGCTGCTGCCGCGCAACGTCTCCAACCTGGTCCTGCAGAACAGCTACATCCTGATCCTCGCGATCGGCATGATGCTCGTCATCATCGCCGGCCACATCGACCTGTCGGTCGGCTCGCTCACGGCGTTCGTGGGCGCGGTGGCGGCGGTGCTGATGGTCGAGCACGACGTGGCCTGGCCGGTCGCCGTGCTGCTGTGCCTGGCTCTGGGCGCGGTCGCCGGTGCCGTACAGGGCTTCTTCATCGCGTATCTCGGGATACCGTCGTTCATCGTCACCCTCGCCGGCATGCTGCTCTTCCGCGGCCTGACGGAGATCTTCCTGGAGGGCCAGACGCTCGGCCCGTTCCCCGACGGCCTGCAGAAGGTCGCCAACGGCTTCCTGCCCGAGGTGGGACCGGACACCAACTACCACAACCTCACGCTGCTGCTCGGTTTCGCCGTGATCGCCTTCGTGGTGATCCAGGAGGTCCGCGACCGCAGGCGGCAGCAGGAGTTCGCGCTCGACGTGCCGCCCGCCAAGCTCTTCCTGTTGAAGCTGGTGGCGCTGGTCGCGGCGATCCTCACCGTCACGATGATGCTGGCCAGCTACAAGGGCGCCCCCGTGGTGCTGATCATCCTCGGCGTCCTGGTCGTCGGCTTCGGCTACGTGATGCGCAACGCCGTCATCGGGCGCCATGTGTACGCCATCGGCGGCAACCTGCCCGCGGCCAAGCTGTCCGGCGTGCGGGACAAGAAGGTCACCTTCCTGGTCTTCCTCAACATGGGCATGCTCGCGGCCCTGGCGGGCCTGGTCTTCGCGGCCCGCTTCAACGCGGCCTCCCCCAAGGCAGGCGTGAACTTCGAACTCGAGGCGATCGCCGCGTCGTTCATCGGCGGTGCGTCGATGAGCGGCGGTGTGGGCACGGTCCTCGGCGCGATCATCGGTGGCGTCGTCCTGGGCGTGCTCAACAACGGAATGAACCTCGTCGGCGTCGGCAGCGACTGGCAGCAGGTCATCAAGGGCCTGGTGCTGCTGGCCGCGGTCGGCTTCGACGTGTGGAACAAACGCAAGGTCGGTTCGTAGGTCCGGTAGTGGGGGGGGGGGGGGGGGGGCCCCCCCCCCCCCCCCGAGACCGTGCATTGGAAAGCGCGAACGCACGGGCCCCCCCGTTGCCCCTGTCACCTGACTTCCCTCCCCCCCACCCCGAACGGCGAACAA
>NZ_JBVHPY010000001.1:391014-401392 GCF_055567695.1 Streptomyces sp. NPDC026417 | reverse complement strand
GGGGGGAGGAGGGTAGGAAGGGGTGGGGGGTGGGGGGGGGGGTTGGGTTGGGAGGGGGGAAAAAAAGGAGGGGTGGGTTGGGGGGTCGGGGGGGGGGGGGTTCGGGAGGGCCCCCCGCACCTCTTTCAGGAGCCGCTATATGGAAACGAGCAGACGCACGGTCATCGCAGCGGCCGCGGCCGCGGGACTCACCGCCGCCACGGCCGGCACGGCGCACGGCGCGGCCGGCAGGAAGCCGGTGAAGGAGCTGTTCGGCAGGCTCGCCGACGGCACGAAGGTCCACCGCTGGTCGCTGGCGAACGGCGGCACACGGCTGAAGGTCCTGTCGTACGGCGGCATCGTCCAGTCCCTGGAGATCCCCGACCGGCACGGCCGCTACCGGAACGTGTCCCTCGGCTTCGACACCATCGAGGACTACGTCGCCTCCAGCCCCTACTTCGGGGCGCTGATCGGCCGCTACGGCAACCGCATAGCCAAGGGCCGGTTCACGCTCGACGGCACGCCGCACCAGCTCTCCGTCAACGACGGGGAGAACAGCCTGCACGGCGGCGACAAGGGCTTCGACAAGCGGGTGTGGGACGTCGAGGGCTTCACCGCGGGCTCCGACGTGGGCCTCGTCCTGCACTACACGAGCATCGACGGCGAGATGGGGTACCCCGGCACGCTCCGCGTCAAGGTCACCTACACACTGACCCGGCACGGCGACTGGCGCATCGACTACGAGGCCACCACCGACAAGGCCACCGTCGTCAACCTCACCAGCCACGTCTACTGGAACCTGGCGGGAGAGGGCAGCGGTTCGATCTACGACCACGAGCTGAGCATCGCCGCCTCCCGCTACACCCCCGTCGACTCGGGCCTGATCCCCACCGGCGACCTGGCCCCGGTCGCGGGCACCCCCTTCGACTTCCGCCGTACCAAGACCATCGGCGAGGACATCCGGGAGGCGCACCAGCAGCTCCTGTACGGCAAGGGCATCGACCACAACTGGGTGCTCGACAAGGGCAGTACGGCCAGGCCCGAGCAGGTCGCGGCGCTGCGTGACCCGTCCTCCGGGCGCACCCTGCGGATCGCGACGACGGAACCGGGACTGCAGTTCTACTCCGGCAACTTCCTCGACGGCACGCTGGTCGGCACCGGCGGCCGCATCTACCGGCAGGGCGACGCGCTGTGCCTGGAGACGCAGCACTTCCCGGACTCGCCGAACCAGCCGTCGTTCCCGTCCACGGTGCTGCGACCCGGTCAGACCTACCGGACGACGACCGTCCACTCCTTCGGGGCCTGACGCTCCACAGGCGGCCCGGACCCGATTCACCGGCGCGCCCGACGCCTTCCGGGGGACTTCCGTTGCCTCGGGCGCCGAACTCTCACCGAACGCACACGAGTTGAACAGCGCCACCTCCGTATCCGTATGAGAGGGCGGCCCGTGCTCCCCCGCACGGGCCACCCGAGACGGAGGGCCCGTGCTCCCCCACCGGGCCCGCCCCCTACGGAGGTTCCATGGCCGACAACGTCACCTCGCTGTTCCGCAGCACGGCGGCGCACAGCCCCTCGATGGCCGCGCTGACGCGCGAGGGTGACGGGGCCGGTCCGGTGGACTTCTGCATTCCGTGCAACCCGTACTTCCCCACGCCCGCCATGTTCGACGACCTGGCGGGCCGGCTGCGCGAGATCATCACGTACTACCCGAGCAGCGCCGACACCATCACCGCCGAGCTGTGCAACCTGCTCCGGCTGCCGCCGCAGTGCGTGGCGATGGGCAACGGCTCGACCGAGCTCATCACCTGGATCGACCACCTGCTGGTGCGCGAGTCGCTCGCCATCCCGGTCCCCACCTTCGGCCGGTGGACGGACCAGCCGATGGAGACCGGCAAGCGGGTCGACATGTTCCCGCTGCAGGAGTCCAGCGGCTTCGCCCTCGACCTCGCCCAGTACGCCGAGTTCATCCGGGCCCGCGGGACGCGCGTCGCCGTCCTGTGCAATCCGAACAACCCCGACGGCGGCTTCCTGCCGCGCCACTCGGTCGTCCAGTTCATGGACGCGATGGCCGACCTGGATCTGATCGTCATCGACGAGTCGTTCCTGGAGTTCGCCGACGCCGAGTCCGAGCCGAGCGTGGTGGAGGACGCGGTGATGCGTCCCAACGTCATCGTGCTGCGCAGCCTCGGCAAGAACTTCGGGCTGCACGGCATCCGCTTCGGCTACCTGGTCGCGAACCCGGCGCTCGCCGGCAAGGTCCGCTCCATGCTGCCCAAGTGGAACCTCAACTCCTTCGCGGAGACGGTGGTCTTCATGCTCAAGGAGCACGGCCCGGAGTACCTGGAGAGCCTGCACATGGTCCGCCGGGACCGGCTCGACATGGCCCGCCACCTCTCCGCCCTGCCCGGCCTGACGGTCTACCCGTCGCAGGGCAACTTCCTCTTCGTACGCCTGCCCGTGGGCGCGGAGGGCACCGTGGTCCGCGACCGGCTGCTCACCGAGCACCGCATCCTGGTCCGCGAATGCGGCAACAAGATCGGATCGTCCAGCCGCTTCCTGCGGCTCGTGGTGCGCCCCCAGGTCGACGTCCGTCGCCTGGTGTCCGGCCTGGAACAGGTGCTCTACGGGACCAGGAGGGGAGCCGCCGTGCCCGAGCCGGGCACCGGGACCAGCTACAGCTCGGGCACGGCGGCGGTGGACCGGCTGGTCGGGGCGACGAACGGAGGAGGCATGCAGGGGCTGGCGGCGCAGGCCGGCGCCTGGCCCGGCCAGGCGCCCGGTGCCATGCCGGGTCTGGCCCCGGCTCCGGCACCCGCCGCCGTGATGCCCGCGCCGGCCGCGGCCATGCCCGCCATGGCACCGGCACCCGCCGCCGGGCTGACGGCCGTCGCCCAGACCGGCATGCCCGGCATGGCCGCGGCGGCCCAGGGCCCGCAGCCGCAGGCCGCGGCGGCCGGACAGGCCCCCCGGCCCGCCGCGACGGACGGCCCGTACGGCGCCACGTACGGCGACAGGGCGGCGGGGCTCGGCGTCGCCGGAGGACTGACCGCCGCCCAGGTCCGGGGCTACACCCAGCCGCAGCCACCCCAGCAACCGCAGGCCCAGCCGCAGCCCGCCGGCTGGCCGGCGGCCGGCGCCGTGTACAACCAGGTCGGCTGACCCCCCACGGGATGCCGGAAGCGGGGGCGATCGCTGCCGCCCCCGCTTCCCCCCGTGCCCCGTTCTCCTCGTGAGCCGCCCGCCGCCGCCAGGGGGTGGCGGGCGGCTCACGGGGATCGCGCCGGAGGAGTCGTGGGACGGTGGTGCACTCGCCCGGCCGTCGTGCGGGGTCAGGCCAGCCGGATCACGTTCCAGGACAGCGGTTCCAGGACGGCGTTCAACGTGCCGTCCCGGAGGGTGGTCCCCTCGACCGGGTGCGGCGTCACCCGCTCCGGCTCGTCGAGGGTGTTCCCGGCCTCCGGATCGGCGTCGGCGAGCGCGGTGTGCTCGACGAGCGACGTCAGCCGCAGCCCGTGCAGGGCGACTTCGACCTGCGGGCCGATCTTCCTGAGGAAGCCGATGTACTCGGAGAGGCCGAAGCGGTTGGTCTCGGTGGAGCGCCAGGCCGGGTCGAGCCGGCGGGGCCGCTCCCCGACGGGACCCACCGAGTCCTCCCACTTGCGGCCGGAGACGACGTTGCCGCCGGGGTAGCGCACGGCGGTGACGCCGAGTTCCCTCACCAGGTCCAGGACGTCCCCGCGCAGGCCCGCCTCGTCGGCGGTGGGGTGGCCGGGCTCGTGGATGCCGGTGTAGACGCAGCGGCCTGGAGCGACACCCCCTAGCCGGCGAACGCGGGCTGCGGCAGCCCCTTCCCGGCTCCGGGGACCACCAGCACCGAACCGCACAGCGGATGCGGCGCCGGCAGCCCCGTACGGGCCGTGGTGATGTACAGGTCGGTCAGTCCCCCGCCGCCGAACGCGCAGGCGGTGGGCCGGGCGACGGGCAGGTCCACGACCCGGTCGAGGACGCCGGCCGGCGTGTAGCGGCGGACCGCACCGCCGTCCCAGAGGGCCACCCACACACAGCCGTCGGCGTCGACGGTCAGCCCGTCGGGGAAGCCGGCACCCTCCTCGATCACCGCGAACGTCCGCCGGCCGGCCGGCAGTCCGTCGTCGGCCAGGTCGAGGACGTCGATCCGCCGGGTCGGCGAGTCGACGTAGTACAGGAGCCGGCCGTCGGGGCTCCACCCGGTGCCGTTGCTGACGGTGACGTCGCCGAGGACGGTCCGCACGGTGCCGTCGGGCGCGATCCGGGTCAGCGTGCCGCCGCCCGGCGCCTCGTCGTACCGCATGGTCCCGGCCCACAACGAGCCGTCGGGCGCGACGGCCGCGTCGTTGCCGCGGCGGCCCGGGACCGGCTCGCGGTGCAGCCAGCGGAAGCCCTCCCCCGCGCCCGGCGGCCCGTACAGCCCCACGCCGTCACGGAGGTTGACCACCAGGCCGCCGCCCGCACGCGGCTTGGCGGCACCCACGTGCTGCTCGGTGACCGTCACCGTCCGGCGGCCGGTCGCAGGGTCGTAGGTGTGGACACGGGAGCCGAGTATGTCGACCCAGATCAGCCGCTGCGCGGCGGTGTCCCAGGTCGGCCCCTCACCGAGGGCCGCGTACGCGCGTACGGCGACCTCGGCGGTCATCCCACGCTCCGGTGGCCGAGCCGCTCGGACAGCTCGGCGGCACCCTTGGCGGCGAGCTGCTCCAGCTCGCCGAGGCGCTCGTCGCTCCAGCGGATCATCGGCACGGAGATGGAGAGCGCGGCGACGACCTGCCCGGTGCGGTCCCGCACCGGGGCCGCGACACAGCTCACGTCCGGGTTGGACTCCCGGCTCTCCACGGCGACACCGCGCCGGCGGATCTCGGCGAGGGCCTCGCGCAGGGCGGCGGGCTCGGTGATGCTGTTCGGCGTCATCGCGGCCAGCGCCGAGTCGTCCGGGATGCGCGAACTCAGCTCGGAGTCGGGGAGCGAGGCCAGCAGCATCTTGCCGACGGAGGTGCAGTGGGCGGGCAGCCGGCGCCCGGCGGCGGACACCATGCGCACGGCGTGCGTGGAGTCCACCTTCGCGATGTAGATGACGTCGGTGCCTTCGAGGATGGCCACGTGCACCGTCTCGTCGCAGGTCTCGGCGACCGAGCGGGCGACCTGCTGGCCCTCGGCGGCGAGGTCGAGCTGCTCGGCGTACCGGCTGCCGAGCTGGTACGGCCGCACCCCGAGGCGGTAGCGTCCGGGCTGACCCGGCACCTGCACGATGTACGAACGGGCGGCGAGCGTGGTGACCAGCTCGTGCACGGTGGTGCGCGGCAGCTGGAGCCTGCGCACGATGTCGGGCGCGGAGAGCGTGCCGTCTCCGTCCAGGAAGAGCTCGAGTATGTCGAGAGCGCGGGTCACGGCAGGTACGAGGCGTCCCACGAGCGGCCCCTCCCTTGTGTTCGAAATTTCAACAGACGATCGGGATGACGAACACAGGCTAGTCATAGTGGGCTGGGCCGGGCAATGGGCTCCCGGCCGCCGCTGCTGCCGGCACCGAGGCACGGAGGCGGAGGCGCGGACGGCACGACGGCGCGCCGGCACCTGCCAGGTCGGCGGCGGCACCGGCTCGGTGAGCGACGGCACCGACCGCAACGGGGCGGAGCGGCGGCACCGACCGCAACGGGGCGGAGCGGCGGCACGGCTCGGTCAGCGGCGGGCGCGCGGGTCGCCCAGCTCGCCCCGGAGCCGCTGCGCCCGCAGGACCAGCTCCAGCTCGAACCGCCGGTCGGGGTCGTCGACCTCGTCGCCCCACAACTCCCTGATCTGCCGCAGGCGGTAGCGGACCGTCTGGGGGTGCACCCCGAGCCGGGCGGCGACCTCGGGGGCGCCGCCCCGTGTCTCCAGCCAGGCGAGCATGGTCTCCGCGAGGCGGCGCCCGTGCGTCGGGCCGCAGTGGGAGAGGGGGGCCAGGCAGCGCAGGGCGAGATCGTCGATGAGTTCCTCGGGCTGCAGGAGGACCAGCGCCTCGGTGTGCTCCGTGCAGTGCAGCACCTCGCCGCCCGGCAGCAGCCGCCGCTCCATGAGCCGTACCGCCGCCTCCGCCCAGCGCAGCGACTTCGCGGCGTCGACCAGCGGCACCGGCGGCCCGATCGCGCCGGCCCAGCCGGTGAGCGCGCGGTGCAGCAGTTCGGGCCGGCCCGCCGCATCCGGCTCGGGCACGACCATGCGGGGCTGCTCGTACTCCATGTCCAGCAGGACGCCCTGGCTCACCGCGGGGGCGACGGCCTCGCGGGCCGGGCGCAGCAGCACCCCGACGGCGACCTTGGCGGGCAGTGACCAGCCGATCCGGGCCGCGCGTTCGGCCAGCGCGTCGGTGGGGTCGCCCCGGCTGTGCTCGGCGAGGAGCAGCTCCATCAGGCGGCGCTGCAGCCGCAGGCGTTCCCCGGCCTGGCGGGCGGCGGCCTCGGCGTAGCCGCGGACGGACTGGTCGACCAGCCCGTCGAGGTACTCGTAGCCCGCGTCGACGAGTTCGTACATGGCCGGTGGCGGGATCTCGACCCGCTGCCCGATCTCGGCGAACCGGCGCCAGGCGAGCCGCACCCCCAGCCGGTAGATCGCCTGGAGCGAGTCCAGGCTGCGCCCGTTCAGTCCCTCGCCGCGACCGAAGTCCTGGAAGACCTCGGGAGGAACGCGCGGGCGGCCCTCGGCGGTCTCCAGGTGCTGGACGAAGACCTCGATCGCGCGGCGGATGCCGATCAGTGCCATCGGTTCGCCGGAGTCGTCGAGCACGACGGGCAGGTGCGGGTACTCCCGGCGGATCTCGCGCAGGATCTCCTCCGCGAGCACCGGCGCCTCCGCCATCGCCAGGGCGGCGAACTCCCGTACCTGCAGGCGCGGGACGTCACGCCAGGCCGAGCGGGCGGTGACCGTCCCCGGGCGGGAGGCCACGGTCAGCGCTCCCGGGCGGCATGCTCGTACGTGATCAGTGGGGTGTCGGGCTGGTCCGGGGTCGCGTCGAGCAGCGCCACGATGCCGAGCGCGGCACCCACGGCGAGGGCGGCGCCGGCCACGACGGTCAACGCGGCGGCGAGCAGTCTGGACATCGCAGGGTCAGCCTCTCTGTCGGAGGTCGTCCCCACCCCTGTCGCCCGCGCCGGTCAGGCCGAGCGGTGCTGCCCCACGCCGGCCCCGTCCGGCAAGTGCCCAGTCTCGACAATGCATTGACACTTCGTCAAGGGTGCGCCTACGGTTCCCGGCCCATACCGCACGTGCACTTTCCCTCCTGGTGTCGACGCACGCGTATCCGCCCGTACCACCCCGTATCACGCGTGTGCCGAGCCGACTCGAGCCCCTGGAGTGCCCGGATGCGCCGGACAGCCACACCCCTCTCCCTGATCCTGCTGGGCCTCGGCACCTTCCTGCTCGTCCTGGCCCCGATGCTCGCGTGGTACGTGCAGCCACGCGCCGCGGTGAACCCCGTCGACATCGACACCACCGCGATCTACAGCGGCACCGGCAGCGTCTTCGACGTGAACGAGGTCGAGACCGTGCCGGGCCGGAAGATCACCGTCACCCAGCGGGTGCGCGGCGACGTGGCCGACAGCGAGCGCAGCGGCCGGGCGGTCTGGGACGTGACGACGACGGTCGACACGGACGAGTCGCTGCCCGCGGCCGACCCCCACGACGCGCTGGAGTTCGTGCCGCACCGGTGGGTCACCGACCGGCGGACCAACGCCCCCGTGCACTGCTGCCGCGAGAAGCCGCACATCGAGGGCGAGGCCTACCTCAAGTTCCCCTTCGACGTGCAGAAACGCGCCTACCGCTGGTGGGACAACTCGCTGGGCTCGACGGTCACCCTGCACTACCGGGACACCAGGAAGGTGCAGGGGTACGAGGGTTACCGCTTCACCGGAACCGTGCCGGCCACCAGGACCGGGACCCGGCTGGTGCCGGGCGCCATCGTCGGGCAGCCGGAGCGCAGCCAGGTGCTCGCGGAGGAGTGGTACGCCAACCACCTCGTCGAGCTCGTCGTCGACCAGCGCACCGGACGGGTGCTCTACGCGCAGGTCGGCCCGCGCAAGACGCTCCGCGCCCCCGGCGCGAAGAAGGACGCGGCGGTGCTCCTGGACAGCAGGAAGCTCGCCTTCACCACCGCCACCCAGAAGGACCAGGTGAAGCAGGCGAAGGCCGAGAGCGGCCAACTGCGCATGGTGGGGCAGACGTTGCCGGTGGGAGCCGGGGTGCTCGGGTTGCTCCTCGCGGCCGCGGGTGCCGTTTTGGTGCTTCGCGGGCGTCCGCGTCCGGATTCTCCCGAGTTCTCCCGTTCAACCCTCACGAAGTGATGTGCCGTCAGCTCCACAAAGCCCGGAAATTGTCATGCCGGTGAGTAGCTACATCGAACCGCTGGGCGAAAACTGTCCACCCCACCCGAACACAGCCCGCTCACAACCCCACCACAGCCGGCCCCCTGCACTCCCCCGGCCGGCCGCCCCGAGCGGCCGACCGGCGGTCCCCACGATCCGCACCCGTTCCACGCCCTTCCCCCCACGCTGAGTTCCGCACCCTGAGACGAGTTGGAGCACCCATGCCCCAGCACGTACCTTCCTCGCTGCGTGACGCGTTCCCGCGTTCCGCGCAGTACCCTCCGGCGCTCCCCCCACACCCGCGCCGCATCGTCTTCCTCGCCCACCGCGACCTCGGGAATCCCGCCGCCGGCGGCTCCGAGCTGCTCGTCGACCGGCTCGCCGACGGACTGACCCGGCTGGGCCACCAGGTCACGCTGCTGTGCGGAGGCCCCGCCTCCTACCGTGACTACCGGGTCGTGTCGGCGGGCGGCGACCTGGGCCACTACCTGCGCGCCCGCTCCGCCTTCCACCGTCAGGTCGGTGACTGCGACCTGCTGGTCGAGGTGTGCAACGGCATGCCGTACCTGGCCCCGCTGTGGCATCACGGCCCCACGCTGTGCCTGGTCAACCACGTCCACACCGATCTGTGGCGGATGCGGTTCGGCGGGGCGCTGGCACCGGCCGCCCGGCTCGGCCGGAGACTGGAGCACTGGGCGCTGACCGGTGCGCAGCGCCGCAACCTGGTGGTCGCCGTCTCCCCCTCGACGGCCACCGCCCTGCGCGCGATCGGGGTCGAGCGCGACCGGATCCGGGTCGTGCACAACGGGGTCGAGGAGCCGGGGCCGCGGGCCCCGCGCTCGCCCGAGCCGCTGTTCCTGGCGATGGGGCGGCTCGTCGAGTACAAGCGGATCGACCTGCTGCTGCGGCTGTGGGAGCGGGTGCGCCCGGTCACCGGGGGCCGGCTGGTGATCGTCGGCGACGGCCCGGAGCGCGAGCGGCTCGAACAACTCGCCGGTCCTGGCGTGGAGTTCGTGGGCCGGGTCTCCGAGGCCGAGAAGCACCGGCTGCTGTGCGCCGCCTGGCTGCTGCTGCATCCCTCGGCGGTCGAGGGCTGGGGCCTGGTGGTCACCGAGGCCGCGGCCCGGCAGACCCCGGCGGTCGCCTTCGACGTACCCGGGCTGCGGGACTCCGTGGTGGACGGCGAGACGGGCGTCCTGGCACGCGGCGAGTCCTCCTTCGCGGCCGCATGGTGCACCCTCGCGCTCAGCGGTCACCGCCGTGCCGTGATGGGCCGCGCCGCCCGCGACCGCGCCGCCGAGTACCGCTGGAACAACACCGTGCGCCGGTTCGGAGCGGTGGCCTCGGAGGCGGTGCGGGGCTGGACGCCGTGAGAGCGCCGGGCGGGGCGGGCCGCGCTGCCGATGCCCGGAGCGCCGGCCGGGGCGGCGGGACGGGCCTCAAGGACCCCTCCGTGCGCCGCTCCCTCGCCCTCTTCCGGGCCTTCCTGCACGAGCAGGACGACCCCGGCGCCTGCTACTCGCTCCTCGCCCGGGACGCCGCCGACCAGGTGGAGGCGTACGGCGCGGTCCGGGGCCGCACGGTCGTCGACGTCGGCGGCGGGGGCGGCTACTTCACCGCGGAGTTCCGCCGGCGGGGCGCGCACGCGTACCTCTTCGAGCCGGACGCCGCCGAGCTGGGCCCGACGCCGCCGGAGGGGTCCGTGGTCGCGGACGGGTACCTGCTGCCGCTGGCCGACGGGGTCGCCGACGTCTGCTTCTCGTCCAACGTCCTGGAGCACGTGGCCGACCCGCAGACGTTCCTCAGCGAGATGGTGCGGGTGACCCGGCCCGGCGGACTGATCTACGTGTCCTTCACCAACTGGCTCTCCCCGTGGGGCGGTCACGAGTGGGCGCCCTGGCACTACCTCGGTGCCGAGCGGGGGCGCGCCCGCTCCCACCGCCGTACCGGGAAGGCGGCCAAGCACACCCCCGGCGAGAAAATCTTTGCCGTGTCCCTCTGATCCCCCCCCCGTCCGGTCCGCGCGCGTGACC
>NZ_JBVHPY010000001.1:259100-391004 GCF_055567695.1 Streptomyces sp. NPDC026417 | reverse complement strand
TCCCCCCCCCGCCGTGCCCCGCGTGTGGGGCGGTGGCGGGGGGCCCCCCCCCCCCCCCCCCCCCCCCCCCCCCCCCCCCGCTACCACCGCCGTACCGGGAAGGCGGCCAAGCACACCCTCGGCGAGAACCTCTTCGCCGTGCACATCGGATCCACCCTGCGGCAGGTCCGCGCGCGCGACGACGTCACGGTCGTCTCGGCACGCTCCCGCTACTGGCCGTTCCTCGCGTCCGCCGTCGCGAAGGCGCCCGGACTCCGCGAGTTCGCCACCTGGAACCTCCTCCTCATCCTCCGGCGGTGTCCACCATGACGAGCACGGTCCAGGCTCCACCCCCGGCAGCCACCCGCCCCGCCACCACCGCCTCGGGGCCCCCGCGGGGGCCGCGGTCGCGGCGGTGGCTGCTGGGGTTCTGGGCCGTGGTGTTCGTGCTGTTCCTGGCCGTGCACCCCGGACGGACGACCTTCGACACCAAGCTGGGTGTCGCGTTGGACCCCTGGCAGTTCCTCACCGACCTCGGCCAGCTGTGGCACGACCGGGGCGGCTTCGGCGGCATCCAGGACCAGTACGTCGGCTACGTCTGGCCGATGCTGCCGTTCTACGGGCTGTGCAAGCTGGTCCACCTGCCGGTCTGGCTGGCGGAGCGGCTGTGGCTGTCGGTCGTGGTGTCCGTCGCGTTCTGGGGCGCGCTGCGGCTCGCGGAGCGGCTGCGGGTCGGCACGCCCGCGTCCCGGCTGGTCGCCGCGGTCGCGTACGCGCTGTGGCCGGTCTTCACGATCGTCGTCGGTTCCACGTCGGCCGCCGCGCTGCCGGGCGCCTTCCTGCCGTGGGCGCTGCTGCCGCTGACGGACGAGCGGTACGGCGCCCGGATCGCCGCCCTGCGCTCGGCGCTGGTCGTCCCCTTCATGGGCGGGGTGAACGCCGCCGCGACGCTGGCCTCCCTGCTGCCCGTCGGCCTCTACCTGCTCTCACGCCCGCGCGGGCCACGGCAGCGCAAACTGATCGCCTGGTGGGTGCCGGGGGTGATCCTCGCGACGGCCTGGTGGGTCGTACCGCTGCTGCTGCTCGGCATCTACGGCGAGAACTTCCTCCCCTACGTGGAGACCTCGCAGACCACGACCGCCACCATGTCCGCCACCGAGGCCCTGCGCGGGGCCGGGAACTGGGTGGCCTATCTACACTTCGGCGAGGCCTGGCTGCCGGCCGGCTGGACGGTCGTCTCCTCGGTGGTCGTGGTCGTCTGCTCGGCGCTCGCGGCGGGCCTCGGCCTCGCCGGCCTGGCGAGACGGGACATGCCCGAGCGGCGGTGGCTGGTGCTGACCCTGCTGACGGTCGCCCTCATCACGCTGGCCGGGTACGGCGGTTCGTTCGGCGCGCCCTTCCACGGCGTGGTCCAGGACTGGCTGAACGGCTGGCTGGTCCCCTTCCGCAACATCTACAAGTTCCAGACGGGGGCGGCCCTCGCGCTCGTCCTGGGGCTGGCCCATCTGGCGGGCGTCGCCGCCTCGGAGCGCGGGGCGCGCCGGGTGCGCGGACGCCGTCTGGCCCCGCTGGTCGTGGCGGTCCTGGTCCTGCCGGGGCTCGCCTGGCCGTACCTCAACGGGTCGATCCTGAACCCGGGTTCGTTCCGGGAACTGCCCCGTTACTGGCAGAGCACAGCCGACTGGCTGGAGAAGTACTCCCCGGACTCCCGCGCCCTCGTCGTCCCGGCCACCGCGCACGGCCTCTACACCTGGGGCTCCCCCATCGACCAGCCCCTCGACGTCCTCGCCGACTCCCGCTGGGCGCAGCGCGACTACGTTCCCTTCGGCACCCCGGGCAACCGGCGCGCCATGGACGCAGTGGAGCAGTCCCTGATGACGGGCGCCGAAGTGCCGGGCCTCGCCGACTACTTGAGCCGCGCCGGGCTGTACTACGTGGTCGTCCGCAACGACCTCGACCCCGACCAGCTCGGCCATGTCCCCACCGCGACCGTGAAGCGGACCCTGGAGCAGTCCGGGTACCGGCGGGTCACGGGGCTCGGACCCGTGATGACCGGCGGGCGGATCGCCGAGAACACCCCGCTGCAGGTCGAGGGCCTGTACCCGCGGCAGCGGGCGGTGGAGATCTACGAGCCGGACGGCGCGGACGTACCGCGGCCCGGGCAGGCGGGGCTGAAGCCGGTCGCCGACACCGCCGTCGTCTCCGGTGGGCCCGAAGCACTGCTCCCGCTGGCCGCCGACCCCGCGATGCGCGGCCGGGCCACGGTGCTGACGGGGGACAACCACCCCGGTCTCGGCACCCCGCCCGTGCAGGTGATCGGGGACGGGCTGCGGCGGGCCGACACCCGCTTCGGGCTCGTCAACTCCAATACCTCCTACACGTACACGCGCGACCAGCGCAACGACAGCGACAGCGCGCAGGACGCGGGAAGGGAACCGCACCAGATCCTGCCGACCGAGGGCCTCGCCCGTCAGACGGTGGCCGAGCTGCGCGGCGCGCGCTCGGTGACCGCCTCGTCGAGCGGCAACTGGCTGTTCCATCTCCCGCAGTACGACCCCGTGAACGCCTTCGACGGCAATCCGGACACCGCCTGGGCGGAGGGCGCGGCGGGCTCGGCGGACGGGCAGTGGCTGCGGATCGCCTTCACCGGCTCCGTGGACGTGCCGTCGTCCTTCGAGGTCACCCCGCTGCCGCAGGACGGCGTGCGCTCGGCGGCGACCCGCGTCCGGGTGGAGACGGAGAAGGGGTCCGCCACCAGCTTCCTCCGGCCCGACGGCACGCCCCAGCGGATCAAGGCCCGTGCCGGGTCCACGCGTTGGCTGAAGATCACGATCGTCGACTCCACGGCACGGCACTCCGGCCTGACCGGCGCCGGGTTCTCCGAGGTCGGCCTGCCCGATGTGCAGGTGACGCGGCTGCTGCGGCTGCCGACGGACGCCGCGCGCGCGGACGCCGCCGCCGAGATCGTCTCGCTGCACCGGACGTCCGACCCCACCGGGCTGTCCCCGACGGGCACCGAGGCGGGCCTGCACCGCCGCTTCACCACCTCGGCCGCGGGGACCTACGAGGTGAAGGCGAGCGCGGTCCCGGTCCCCGGCGAGGAGCTCGACAAGCTGCTCTACGAGGTCGCTCCCGGGCAGGAGAGCCGGATCACCGCCACCGCGGACTCGACAGCCCGGCTCGGCAGCGGGTTGTCGGCGCGCAACCTCACCGACGGCGACCTGACGACGGCGTGGATCGCGGGCGACCGGCCGGTGCTCCATCTGAGCTGGCCGGACAGGCAGGCGGTCGGTTCGCTCGTGCTGGCCCCGGCCGGCGGCCTGTCCACCCGGCCCACCAAGATCAGCATCAGCTCACCGGACGGCGCGGCGATCGTCGGCGTCGACGAGAACGGGTGGGCGCGCTTCGACCCCATCACGACGGACCGGCTCGACATCACGATCACCGAGACCGCTCCGCTCACCGTCCACAACCCGGTCGCCGACGACGACCTGCAGCTCCCGGTCGGCCTGACGGAGGCGTACGTCCCGGCCCTCGACCAATACCGCACCCGGCAGCCCTCGCCGTCCCGGACGTTCTCCCTGCCGTGCGGCAAGGGTCCGGTGCTGGCGGTCGACGGCACGCTGTACGAGACGGGTGCCGAGGGGACCGTACGGGACCTGGTGGAGCGCAGGTCCGTCGATCTGACGCTCTGCCAGGAGGGGGACGGTGACGCGGCGCTGCAACTGGGCGACGGCGAGCACCGGGTCGAGGCCGGGGACGCGGGACCCCTGGTCGTGACCGACGTGACGCTGACCCACGGGACGGTGGCCGAGGCCGCCACGGCCGGCCGTGAGCTGCGCATCCGCGACTGGCTGGGCGACCGCCGCGAGGTGACCGTCGGCTCCGGAGCCGCCGCGTACCTGACGACGTACGAGAACGTCAACGACGGCTGGAAGGCGACGCTGAACGGCAAGGAGCTCACGCCGGTACGGCTCGACGGCTGGCAGCAGGGCTGGCGGATCCCGGCCGGCGCGGGCGGCACCGTCAAGCTGTCCTACGGGCCCTCGGCCGTCTACGAGGCCGGGCTGATCGGCGGGGGGGTCGCCGTGGCGCTGCTCGCCGGGCTGGTCCTGTGGCGCCGCCGCTCGCCCAACCCCGACGTGCCGCAGCCGGCGCCGCCCCACCCCGGCCCGTGGCTGGGACTGGTGGCACTCACCCTGGTGGGGGTCGTGATCGCCGGGTTCCTCGCCCTGCTGGTCCCGCTGCTGGCGCTGCTGGCCCGCAGGCGGCACACCCTGCTCGTGCCGATCGCCCTGCTCGCCCTCCTCGGGGCGGGCGTCACCGCGGCGACCGGTGCCGGGTCGCCGCCCGGCGCCGACGGCGGCGCGTTCCATCCGGTGGCCCAACTGCTGGCGCTGATCGGCCTGTTCGCGGCCCTGGTGAGCGTCGCCGAGCCCGCTCCGGAGGCGGCCGGGTCGACCCTGCGGTGGCGGACACCGCCGGGACGGCCGGTGCCCCCGGAATCGGAGGCCCCCACCGCACCGCTGCCGCGCCGGGCCGGGGGCGCGACCGGCGACCCGCGTGCGGGCGGCACGGCTGCGGCCGCCCGCCCCGAGGGCCGCCCGGGGGCGCCGGACGCCGCCGCGGGATCCCTGCCGGCCTTCCCGCCGGGCGCGGGCCCGGCCCACGGGCACGGCGAGGGGGCCGGCGCGAGCCCCGTCCACGGGCACGGCGCGGGTCCGGGCGCCGCGCACGGGGCGGCGCCGGCCGCCGGGCGGGAGGCGGGGCCGGGTGCTCCGGCGGCCGGGCAGGGCGCCGCGCCGGTGCCTGGCCGGGGCGCCGATGACCGGGACGACGGCGCCGGTGGCCGGGACGGCGGGGCGGGCGGGGGCCAGGGCCCCGGTGTGCCCCCGCGGCCGGCCGCCGGACCGACCGTATCGGCGCGCGGGCCGGGCTCGGCACCGCCCGAGTCCGACCCGCCGACCGCGCGGCTCCCGTTCCGCAAGCCGCGGAGGAACCCGCCCGAGGACGCGGGCCGTCACGACGACACGGGGAAGGGCGAGGCCACATGACCGCTGTGGAGCATCCGGCGCGGGACGGCACGGACGGCCCGGGGCGGCCGCCCGTACGCGTGCCGTTCCCGGTGGTCGACGAGGTCGCCCGGCACTGCCACCAGGACGCGGAGCCCGAGACCGTCCACATCGAGGTCCATCTCCCCGGCCGGCTCGATCCGGCCCGGCTGACGGCGGCGTTCACGGCGGCCCTGCGCCGGCACCCCCGCATCCTGATGCGCGAGGCGGCGGGCCCCTGGTACCGGCGCCGCTACGAATGGGAGCTGACCGCCGACCCGGACGTCCAGGTGGTCGCCTTCCCACCGCCGGACCGGGACGCCCTCCGGCAGGCGCGCGCCCGGGCCCTGGACAGCGCCCCGCCGCTGTCGGCGTCACCCCCCGTCCGCCTGGAGGCCGTCGCCCCGCACGACGGCTCCCCCGGCACCGTCCTCCTGCTCACCGTCAACCACACGGCACTGGACGGCCCCGCCTGCCTGCGCATCCTGGCCACCGCGGCGGAGCTGTACGGCGGCCGGGACAACGCACCGGCCGCGCCTCCCGTGCGCACCCCCGACGCCTCGCCCGCCGCCCGGCCGGAGGCCCCCTCCGGCTGGGCGCCCCCCGCCCGGGTCGCCCGGGGCACCCCCGAGCCCTCGCCCGGCAACGGCCTGCTCCTCACCGAACTGACCGTCCCGCGCCGGCCGGAGGGCTCGCAGTACACCGTGAACGACCAGCTGATGGTCGCCACCGCGCTGACGATCGCCCGTTGGAACCGCGAGCACGGCGCCCGGCCGCGCCCGTTGCGCATCACCATGCCGGTCGACGACCGCCCCCGCGGCACCGACATGCCGATCGGCAACGGCACCCGGCTCGTCGAGGTCCCCTTCGCGCCCGACGAGCTCGATCCCCGCGATCTGCGCGAGCTGCTGCGCCGCACGGCGGACCGCACCCGCGCCCTCAAGTCGCTGCCGCGGCCCCAACTGGGACGTGGAGCAGCCCTGTTGACGGCGCCCGTGGTGCCGGTCGCCTGGCGCGCGGCCGCGACCCGCGGGCTGCGCAGGGCGGCGGCACCCTGGACGTCGACCACTCTGCTCAGCAACATCGGCCGCATCCCGTACTCCCTGGACTTCGGGGAGGAGGCGGGCCGCGCCCACGCGGTCTGGTTCTCCGCGCCCGCCCGGATGCCCCGCGGCCTCACCGTGACCACCGCGTCCACCGCCGGCCGGCTCCATGTCGCCCTGCGCTGGTCGCGCGCCCTGCTCGGGCCCGGCGACGGCGCCCGTCTGCGCGACCTCTTCGAGCACCACCTGCACGCGACCGAGGAGGGCACATGACCACGTCGGCGCCGGTGCGCAGGGACCTGCGGGACTTCTACGAGGACCCGGCCGTGCCGGTCGCCTCCGGCACCCCGCGCACCCTGCGGCAGGCCCGCATGCTGGCCGCCGCGCTGGGACCGGCCACGGGCGGCGCCCGCACGGTCCTCGACGTCGGCTGCGGGGACGGCACCGCCGCGGCCACCGCCGCACCCCTCCTGGCCGGCCACCGGCTCGTCGGCGTCGACTGGTCGCAGGACGCCCTGCGGCGGGCGCACGCCCGGCTGCCGTACGCCGTCCGCGGCGAACTCACCGACGGGGGGCTGCCGTTCGCGTCGGAATCGGCGGACGCGGTCCTCTTCAGCGAGGTGATCGAGCACCTCGTCGACCCGGACGCCGCCCTCGACGAGCTGCGCCGGGTGCTGCGCCCGGGCGGCCACCTGATGCTCTCCACCCCGAACCTCGCCGCCTGGTACAACCGCGCCCTGCTGCTGGCCGGAGTGCAGCCCGTGTTCTCCGAGGTGAGCCTGCGGGCGGTGCACGGCCGCCCGGGCCGCGAGGTCGTCGGGCACCTGCGGCTGTACACGGCCCGCGCGCTGCGGGAGTTCGTCGCCGCGTCGGGCTTCGAGGTCGTACGGCTGCGGGGCGCTCCCTTCCACGGGGTGCCGCGTCCGCTGCGACCGCTGGACCGGCTCGCCTGCGCGGTCCCCTCGGCGTCCTCGATCCTTCTGCTGCACGCGCGAAGGACGTAGCCGATGTGGTGGGGAGTGGCCGCGGCGCTGCTGGCCAACGTCCTGTACAGCACCGGATTCGTCCTGGAGAAGCGGGCGCTGGCGGCCCTGCCCGAGGTGAACATCCGCCGTCCCGGCCGCCTGCTGCGCCTCGTCGTCGGCAGTCCGCTCTGGATCGGCGGCTCGCTGGCCCTGGCCGCCGGGTTCGGCGCGCAGCTCGCCGTCTACCGCACCCTGCCGATCGCCGCCGCCCAGGGCATCTTCGTCTCCGGTCTCGTGCTGCTGGTGCTGCTCTCGGCCCGGCTGCTCGGCGAGGAGACGACCCACCGGGAACGGTTCGCGCTCGGTGCGATCCTCGCCGCGCTGCTGATGGTCGTGCTCTCGCTGAGCGAGGGGGCCGACACGGTCAGCCGCAGTGCCCCGGCGCCGCTGATCCTGCTGGTCTGCGTGCCGTCGCTGGCGGCGGGCATGTGGCTGTACGGCTCGGCCGAGCGCCGGACCCGCCACCGGCACCGCATGCCGACCACCGGCGTCGAGTACGGCGTCGCGGTCGGCCTGCTGTACGGCGTGAGCTCACTGGCGATCAAGGGCGTGTCGAGCTATCTGACGACGAGCGGCCTGGGCTCGGCGGCGGTGGGCCTGCTGCGCTCGCCGTACCCCTATCTCCTGCTGTTCACCGGCGTGTTCGGCCTGATCATGTCGCAGGCGGCGCTGCAGCGCTGCCGGGCCTCGCTGATCGTGCCGGTCTGCACGACCGTGACGTGCCTGTTCACCGCGGTGCTGGGCACGCTGGCGTTCGGCGAGGCGCTGCCGCACGAGCCGGTGCGGCTCGCCCTGCGCCTGGCCGGCACGGCGCTCGCGGTCTCCGTCCTGCTGGTCATGCCCAAGCACGACACCGCTCCCCGACCCACCACCGGTGCCAAGGAGTTGACGCCATGAACCCGGACGACCCGCTGCTGAGGATCCTGGCCTGCCCGCTCGACAAGGGCCCGCTGCATCTGCTCGTCCCGGACGAGTCGGTGGCCGCGGCGACGGAGGAGGCGCTCTACAACCCGCGCCTGCACCGCCGTTACCCGATCGTCGACGGCATCCCGCAGCTGCTGCCGTCCTCCGGCGAGCAGGTCACGCAGGACGAGCACGAGAACCTGCTCAAGCGGATGGTCCCATGACCACGCTGGCCGCCCGTCTCGCTCCCCTGCTGCCCGTGCGGCTGGTCGCCGCGGCCGCCCGGCTGGTCTATCCGCGCTTCGAGCCCGAGCTGGCCCGCCTCGCCGACCTCTGCCCGGCGGACTGCGACACGGCGGTCGACGTCGGCGGCTGGTACGGGCCGTGGACGCGGCGGCTGTCCGCCCGGGCCCGCCGCGTGGTGACCGTGGAGCCGGTCCCCCACCTGGCCCGGCTGATCTCCTCGGCGGGCTTCCGCAATGTCCGGGTGATCACGGCCGCCGCCTCCGACCGGCTCGGCACGGCCCGGCTGTGGCTGCCCGCGGGCGACGCGGGCGACCGGGGGGTGTCCTCGCTGGTCCGGCGCGACATCCACGCCCGCGCCCTGGAGGTCCCCTGCCTCACCCTGGACAGCCTGGAGCTGCGCGGCGTCGGGTTCGTGAAGATCGACGTGGACGGCAACGAACTGGCGGTCCTGCGCGGCGCCGACGCCCTGCTGGCCCGGGACCGCCCGGCCCTCTTCGTCGAGCTGGAGTCCCGCATCCAGCCGATCGCCCCCGTGGTCTCCCATCTCGCCGGGCGCGGGTACGCGGGCTGGGTGCTGCCCGGCGACACCTGGCGGCCACTCGCGGGCTTCCCCCTGGAGGAGCACCAGGCCCGCACCGCGCACGTGGTCTCCCGGGGGCTGCTCCGCCGGGTGCTGCCGTGGCGCGGTCCCCGGTACGTGAACTCGGTGCTGTTCCTGCCGGACGGCCGCCGCCCCGGCGGCGACCGGGTGCGCGACGATGGGGCGCATGCCGGCCAAACGACCCCCCACCCCGTTCACCCCCCTCGACTTCCAGCTGGTCCTGCTGCGCCGCATGGCCGACCACAACCCTGACCTGGTCGAGGACGCCCGTCACGAACTGGGCGCCTCCCTCACGGACATGCGGGAGGCGAACCGCCGCTGGCAGGCGATGCTGCGCTCCCCGCGCTCGCGGGGCACGGCCCGTCTCCACCGCTCCGTCCTCGGCACCCCGGAGTCCGTGCAGCCGCGACGGATCGGTGACCTCGACTGCGAGGCCCTGCTCTGGCCGGTGCCGCTCTGGCCCGACCTGCGCTTCGAGGTGCTGCTGGCGCCGAACGGCGTCGCCTGGAACGAGTGGCTGGTCCGGGCGCCGGACGCCGCGGGTCCCCGGCTGCGCACGCTGGAGGATCTGCGCCCCTGGTCCTGCACGGTCGACGAGGCGGCCCGCGCCTTCGCCCCGGCCCGTCCGCTGGAGGGCACCGCGCCGACCCGCTGGGGGCTCGCCTTCACGGCCCCGGACGTCTCGGGCGCGCCGCGGGCGTGCGCCGCCGAGTTCACCTGGGGGCTGTTGCAGCGGGTGGCCGTCAGCGAGCGGCCCGGATGACGGCCTCCGCGACCACCGGCAGCGACCGCGGGTGCAGCCGGAGGAACAGGTTGGGCTCGACCAGTTCCAGCTCCATGACCTGGGGCCCGCCGTCGTCGCCGTCGACGAGGTCGACCCGCGCGTACAGCAGCTCGGGCGCACCGCCCGGCCCGTCCGCCGCGACGGCGTCCGGGACGGCGGCCAAGGCCCTTTCGGCCACGGCGAGTTCGGCCGGGGTGGGGGTCCAGTCCTGCAGGCGGGGGTGCGGCACCTTGACCCCGTCGTACGGCGTCCCGGGTGCGAGGACCGCGCCCTTGCGGCTGGCGTGCAGGAAGCGTCCGCCGAAGAACTGCAGCGCCCGCTCCCCGGCGGCGTCGATGCTGCGCACGTAGGGCTGAACCATCGCCGTCAGCCCCTCCGCGTGCATCCGGTCGAGCTGCCGCAGCGCGGTCTCCCGCTCCCCGGGGGCGTAGCGGGCGGCGAACCGGGCGCCCGCGCCGGCGGTCGGCTTCACCACGAACTCGCGGTCGTCGAGGAGTACGGCCTCCTCGCCGGGGGCGAGGTAGCGGGTCGGGACCACCGGGACGCCGGCCGCGGCCAGGTCTCCGAGGTAGCGCTTGTCGGTGTTCCACCGCACGACGTCCGCCGGATTGGCGAGCTTCGTCAGCTTCCCGCACAGCTCGGCCCACGCCACGAATTCGGCCACCCGCCAGCTGTAGTCCCAGGTGGAGCGGATCAGCACCAGGTCGAAGGCCGCCCAGTCGACGTCCGGGTCGTCCCAGTACGCGACCACCGCCTGGGCCCCGGCCTCCTCCAGAGCGCTCCGCAGCGCCGGCAGGTCCCGGTCGGCGTTGCCCTGCTCGCCGGGCCGGTAGGTGACCAGTGCGACACGGGCACGGACTGTGGTGCGGGCCACGGCGGCTCCATCCTCAAGTGTTCCGGCGGTCCAGCCGCAGGCTAACAAGCCCCCGCCGGCGCAGACAGCGGCCGTCGCGTGGTGCGGTCCGCGGTTCAGGAGGCCGGTGCGCCGGTCGTCACGGCGCTCGCCCGCGCGCGGACCGCCCGGAGCGCCTCGGTCCTGCGCAGGGTCCGGGACACCCCCTCGATCTGCTCCAGGAGATCCTCGATGTCCGGGCTGCCCGGCGAGCGGCCGGCGTCGTCGCCGCGGGAGAGCCTCCGGGCCGCCATGGCGTCCTGGACGGTCACGACATGGGCGAGCAGCCGGGCCTCGGCCGCCCCGAAGCCCTGGTCGAGCGCCGCGTCCCGGGCCCGCCGGCGCAGGTCGGGATCGACGTACCGGGCGAGGTGGAGCAGGGCGTCGCGGATGAACGTCTCGCGGCGCGTCAGGCGCAGTTCGGGCGCGGCTCTCAGCTGGAACGCGACGTGCCCGCCGGTGGCCGTCCGCAGCAGCCGGTAGAGGGGGCCGAGGCGCCGGTGGGCGAGCCGGGTGCGCAACCGGCGCTGGAGGTACTGGCCGCTGTGGGGGAGGACGAAGCCGACCGCGATGAGGACGGCGGAGACGCAGGCGACGGGGGGTGCCAGGTCCGTGCTCAGCCAGTCCAGGTCGCGGCCGGCCCACCGCGCGCCGACCGCGGTGAGCTTCGCACCGTCGTAGACCAGGTTCAGGGCATAGCCGACGCCCATGAAGCGCAGGCCGCCGCGCAGCCACGGGGCGAGTCGGCCGGCCCGGATCCAGGCCCAGATCACCCGGGAGGTGATGAGGCAGGCGGCGGTGTGCGCGAGGAGGTAGAGCAGGATCTCCTCGCGCATGAAGGGGGTGGTCGCGTAGTAGGTGTCGAGGTCCCGGATCCGCTCGACGGGGGCGTCGGCGAGCGCGAAGAGCGCCCACAGCGCGACGATCACGCCGGTGTAGACGGTGACGACCCGCCGGGTGGCCCGGCGGGTCGTCGGCGAGTGCTCGGCCGGGCCGTTGCGCCAGGCGATGAGGAGCAGCAGGCAGGAGCCGCAGAACGCGGTGAGCAGCGTGTAGACCAGGGGTGCCGAGATGTTCGGCACGCCGGTGACGCGGTTGGTCCGGGCGATGGTGGGCGGCGCGGCGAAGACGAACACCGCGCAGGCGAGCAGGAGCAGGCCGCCGACGGCCCGCAGCAGCGGGTCCTGCCAGAGCTTGATGATGCCGGGCAGTCTGATCGCGAGGGCGACGGCCAGGACCGCGAGCGGTATCCAGAACGAGATGTACATCCCGTCGAAGAAACCGGCCGGACTCATCGCTGTCCGGTCCTCGGATCGCGGTAGCCGAGCGAGGCCTGGAGGGCTCTGCCGACCGGGTCGGCGGGTCCCTCGGGGGCGGGGCCGCTCACCCAGGACCGGAAGGCGCTGGCGAGGTGCAGGCCGAACTCCTCGGCCTGCGCCTCCTCCCGTTCGTGGGAGCCGTTGCGCGCGGCCACGGTGAGCGCGGTCTCCGGCCAGCCGGAGGAGCCGGGCAGTGCCCGCACGCCGGTGTCGCCGGACGGGCCGGGCGCCGGCGTCCGGCCCGTCTCGCCGGACAGCGCGCGGGCGGCGGCGGCACCCCCGACGTGGTGGTCGCGGTGGCCCTCCTTCAGGTGCCACAACTCGTGTCCCAGGATGACCAGTTGCTGCACGGTCTCGGCCCGCTCCTCGACGATGACGAGGTCGAAGTCCTGGAACTGCAGCCACAGTCCGGTGACCTCGATCTCGTCGGGGAAGCGCTCGAAACGCAGCTCGACGGGGCGGCCGGCCCGCCGCCGGCTCATCTCCGCGCACAGGGCACGCGCCAGTTCCCGCACGTCGACCGGCGGGTCGAGCCGGCCCCGCAGCGCGCGGGTCAGCTCCGACGCCAGGGCGCGCATCTCGGAGTCGGCCCCCGGCGGGAACAGCGCCGCGACGGCGCCCGCCGCCCTGCGGATCCGGGCGCCGAACTCCCCTCTGCCGCGCGGGAGTCTCACCGTCGCCCCTCCTCCCGACCGGGCGCCCCGCCGAGCACGGGCACGGCCTCACGTCTGCGCGTGCCGGGTCGCCGGGGCGTCCCGGAAAGAGAGGACAGAAGCTCACTCACGCATGGACTCCCGGCAGTTGACCCGTCAAGTGTCGCCGAGAGCCGAGACTACGGGCCCCGCCCGGCCCGCGCCACGTTTCCCGGCCGATCCCGTGCGGACGCGGCCGGAACGGCGTCGGGCTCCGGGCGACCGCGGCCGAGGCCACCCCCGGGGCCCCGGCGGACATGACCGGACCGGCCCCCGGCGGACGGGGCCGGAGGGGCCCCGCGGCCCCCCGGCGGGGGTGGCGCGATCGGTTCGGCGGACGAGGCGGGACGGCCGCCGACGGGGCACGATCGGCACCATGGCGATCTCAGGAACGGACGCGTACGACCACTTCGCTGAGCCCCTGCCCCCGCTCGTCGGGCGGGCCGTCGCCGCCGCGCGGCGCCACGGCTTCACGCACTCGTGCCGGCCCGAACAGGGGCGGCTGCTCCAGCTGCTGGCGAGCGGCGCCCGGGGCCGCATCGGCGAGACGGGCACCGGCTGCGGGGTGGGGATGGCGTGGCTGGCGTCGGGAGCGCCGGAGGGCGTCGAGCTGTTCAGCGTGGAACGGGACGCCGAGCGGGCCCGGGTCGCCGCCGAGGTGTTCGCCGACCGGCCCGAGGTCCGGATCGTGCACGGCGAGTGGCAGCGGATCGGGGACCACGGCCCCTACGGCCTGCTGGTCCTCGACGGCGGAGGCCACGGCAAGGCGCACGACGACGGGACGGCCGGTCTCTTCTCCCTCCTCTCCCCCGGCGGCACGATCGTGATCGACGACTTCACGCCGGCCACCAGCTGGCCGCCCCTGCACCACGGCGTCCTCGACCGGGCCCGGCTGCACTGGCTCAACCACCCGCTGCTGCACGCGACCGAGGTCCGGCTGGCCGAGGACCTGTGCACGGTGGTCGGCACCCGCAGACCACCGGCCGCCGACCGGCTGCACGCGCTGGAACGCGGCCAGATCTGCCGGGGCGTCGTCACGCACACCCCGCGCTTCGGCGTCTTCGTGGACCTCGACGGCATCGAGGGGTTCGTGCGCGTCCCCGAACTCACCTGGCGGCACATCGACTCCGTCGACGAGGTGGTCCGGGTCGGCCAGGAGGTCACCGCCCAGGTGCTGGACATCGACGCCGAGCGGCAGCAGGTGCAGCTCTCCCTCAAGGCGCTCCAGCCGGACCCGATGGCCGCGCTGGGCCGGGAGGGGCTCGGGCGGGTGCTCCGCGGGACCGTCACCCAGGTCGCCCCCTTCGGGGTGTTCGTCCAGGTCGCCGACGGCCTGCTGGGTCTCGTGCCCGCCGACGCGCTGGCCGGCCTGCCGGGTCCGCCCCGGGCGGGCGACGAGCTGACCGTCGAGATCATCGGCATCAACCTGGTACTCCGGCGGATCTCGCTGGCCCTGGTGTAGGAACGAGCACGTGGACGAGTCCCTGCCACCACGCCCCTGCGACCTAGGAGTACGCCGCGTGTCCTCCCTCTTTCCGGCCCTGACGGGCGGCTCGGCCGCGGCGCGGCCCGCGCTGCGCTTCGGCGACCGCTCCCTGACGTACGCGGAACTCGCGGCCGCGGCGGGCGCCCTGGCCCCGCGGATCCGTGACGCCGGCCGGGTCGCCGTGTGGGCGACACCGGCCCTGGAGACCGCCGTGGCCGTCGTGGCCGCCCTCCAGGCCGGTGTCCCCGTCGTCCCGCTCAACCCCCGGTCGGGGGAGAGCGAGCTGGGGCACATCCTGGCCGACAGCGCCCCGTCGGTGGTGCTGGCCGCCGCGGGCGACCGGCTGCCGCCCGCGTTCGGCGCGACGACACGGGTGGACGTCGACGTCCGCGCCACCGGTGCGGCCGGAGCGCCCGCCGACGCGGACCCCGCCGCGCCCGCCCTCGTCGTCTACACCTCCGGCACCACGGGGCCGCCCAAGGGCGCCGTGATCCCGCGGCGCGCGGTGGCGGCCACGCTGGACGCGCTGGCCGACGCCTGGCAGTGGACCGGCGACGACGTGCTGGTCCACGCCCTGCCGCTCTTCCACGTGCACGGGCTGATCCTGGGCGTCCTCGGGCCGCTGCGCCGCGGCGGTGCCGTGCGCCACCTGGGCCGGTTCGACACCGCGGGGGTGGCCCGCGAGCTGGACGACGGCGCGACGATGCTGTTCGGGGTGCCGACGATGTACCACCGGATCGCGGAGGCGCTCCCGGAGGATCCCGGCCTCGCCCGGGCACTCGGCCGGGCACGGCTGCTGGTGTCCGGTTCCGCCGCCCTGCCCGTGCACGACCACGAGCGCATCGCGGCCGCGACCGGGCGCCGGGTCGTCGAGCGGTACGGCATGACGGAGACGCTGATGATCACGAGCGTGCGGGCGGACGGGGAGCCCCGCGCGGGAACGGTCGGAGTCCCGCTGCCCGGCGTCGACGTGCGGCTCGTCGAGGAGGACGGCACCGTCATCGGCGGATACGACACCGACGGCGCCCCGACCGGCTCCACCGGCGGCGAGCGGGTGGGCGAGATCCAGGTGCGGGGCCCCAACCTCTTCTCGGAGTACCTCAACCGGCCCGACGCGGCGGCCGCCGCGTTCACCGGGGACGGCTGGTTCCGCACCGGCGACATGGCGGTGCGCGACGCCGACGGCTATGTCCGCATCGTCGGCCGCAAGGCCACGGACCTGATCAAGAGCGGCGGTTACAAGATCGGCGCGGGTGAGATCGAGAACGCCCTGCTGGAGCATCCGGCCGTGCGGGAGGCCGCCGTCACCGGTGAACCGGACGCCGACCTCGGCGAGCGGATCGTGGCCTGGGTGGTGCCGCAGGGTCCCGCCGGCCCCGCTCTCGGCACCGAGCTGGCGGACCACGTGGCCGGGCGGCTGGCCCCGCACAAGCGCCCGCGCACCGTGCGCTTCCTGGACTCGCTGCCCCGCAACGACATGGGCAAGATCATGAAGCGGGCGCTGAAGCATGGCTGACCGCCACTCCGCCCGCGAGGCCGTCGCCATGGCCACCGGCGGCTCCCCCTTCACGGAACTCCCCGTCCCCGCACGCGAGTCCACGCCCGACGGCCCCCTGGGGTGGCAGGGCTACGACGACTCGCGGGCCCGGGCCGCCGACCGCACCGGCGAGACGGAGTCCGTCGTCGTCGGGCGGGCGTCCTTCGGGGGCACCGACGCCGTCCTCATCGCCTTCGAGTTCGGCTTCCTGGGCGGCTCCCTCGGCGAACGCACCGGCGACCGGCTGGAGGCGGCGTACACCCACGCCCGCGAGCACCGCCTCCCGGTCGTCTCCCTCGTCGCGACGGGCGGCAGCCGCATGCAGGAGGGCATGCTCGCCCTCACCCAGCTCCAGCGCGTGGCACGGCAGTCGGCCCTCAACCGGGAGGCGGGCCTGGTCCAGCTGGCGGTGGTGCGGGATCCGACGACCGGCGGCGGCTGGGCGACCCTGGGCGCGGGGGCCGACGTGATCCTCGCGCTGCCCGGCGCCCAGGTGGGGTTCGCGGGTTCCCGGGTGCGGCCGCCCGACGCGGACCCGGCGGCGTACACGGCGGAGGCCCAGCTGGCGGCAGGCGCGGTCGACGCCGTCGTACGGCCGGAGGAGCTGAGCGGGACGCTGGCCGGATGGCTCTCCCTGCTGACCGCGGCCTCGGACGAGCCCGCTCCCCCGCCGCCCTCCCCGGGCACCCCCGGCCCGCTGCCGGCGACGGGCTGGGACGCCGTCCAGCGCGCCCGGGCGGCCGAACGCCCCCGGGCCCGGGCGTACTTGGACGCGTACTTCACCCGGCGCGCGGAGATCGGCGGCGACCGGTGCGGCGGCACCGACGACGGGATGCTGTGCGGGTTCGGCGAGCACGCGGGGCGGACCGTCGCGTACGCCGCCCAGTGCGGGACGGCCACCCGTCCGGCCGGCTACCGCACCGCCGCCCGGCTGATCCGCCTCGCGGGACGGCTGGGCATCCCCGTCCTGACGCTGGTGGACACCCCGGGGGCGGCCAACGACGCGGACGCCGAGCGGCAGGGCGCGGGCGCCGCGATCGCCGACGTCTTCGCCGCGGTGGCCACCGCCCGCACCCCCGTCACCACGGTCGTCGTCGGCGAGGGCGGCTCGGGGGGTGCCCTCGCCCTGGCCGCGCCCGGCAACACCTGGGCGGCACCGGACAGTTACTTCTCGGTCATCGCCCCGGAGGCGGCCGCGGCGATCCTCAAACGCGCCCCGGACCAGGTACGCGCGACCGCCGACCAACTGCGCGTACGCCCCCAGGACCTGGCGGCCCTGGGGGTCGTCCGCGGAGTGACGGCGCCGGGGCCGGGCGCTACCGCACCCCCACCGCCCGGATGATCTCCTGGCGCACGGAGCCGCCGCGGTCGTCGCGCGCCGAGGCCCGCAGCGAGACGTACTCGGCGCCGCGGGGCACGACAAGCGTCCCCCGCCAGTCGGCTCCGTCGCCGGAGAGCCGTACCGTCCGCCACGTCGTCCCGTCGTCGTACGACACCTCCAGCCGGCCGCCGCCGATGGTCCCGGTGCCGGGCGCTCCGGCGACGTACTCGGCGAAGACCCCCACCGGCACCCGGCTCCCGCCGCGGACGTCGCCCGCGAGGTCGGTGTTGATGTCGTAGCCGAGGTTGAGCAGGGGAAGCAGGGTCCAGCGGTCCTCGGGGGTGGCTGCCGATCGGACGGTCCACTCGGAGCGGCCCTTCGTCGGCAGCCGCCAGCGGTCGGCGTCGAGGGCCGTGTCCGTGACGACCTTGTACGTGTGCTCGTCGGCGGGCGCGTCCCAGACGTACGCTCCGGAACCGGTCCGCCGGTCGACCAGGGTGCCGTCCTGGTGGACCTCGGTGAACTGGGTCATGCCGTTGCCCTCGCTCCACACGTCGCCGAAGCCGGTGTGGTCGGGCCCGGAGTCGCCCCAGCCGGGCGTGTTGAACTGGATCTGGTTGCCGGACCGCTGCTGCCCCCAGCCCAGACCGGACCCGAGCCACGGATGCCAGACGGGCTTGAACCAGTCGAGGCCGGTGTGCGTCCCGCCGCGGTACCGGACGACCCCGCTGCGCTCCTCCAGCGCGCCCTCCGCCATGGTCACCGACTCGTGCCACCGCTGGCCGGGGGCGGTGGACACGTAGTCGGTCCGCTCGGCCGGGTGGTCGATCCGCTCCAGGAAGCCGATGCCGATCGGGAAGGTGTCGGTGAGCGAGTACCGGAACTCGCCGCCGTCCACCGGCTTCGCCGCGTGGAACCGGGTGTCCAGGACGGCGAGTTCGCGCCGATCCGGTGCGTACGTGAGGTCTCCGCGGGGGACGGCGCCGCGGTGCCCCTCGGACAGGTCGTACACGTACGGCGTATGGGGCGTCCCGGTCATGTCGACGCGCCGGACCGTCCGCAGCCGTGCCGCGTCGGCGGCGTTCACGGTCGCGATCGGCAGCGGCCGGTCCGCATTGTCGTCCGTCCCGAACCAGGCGTTGAGGCGTCCCGCCGCGTCGTCCGTCACGAAGAGGGCCTCGGCGCCGGCGTCCTGGGCGGCCTGTGCCAGCGCCGCGGGCGCGGTGCCCTCCGGCAGCCGTGCCAGAACCGCCTTGCCGCGGACGCCGGTGAGGGCGCCGCCGGTGAAGGTGCCGACGTCGACGAGCGGGAGCCTGCTGCGCCCGTCGGCCGGCGTTCCGCCCGGCTGGACGACGGCCTCACGGATCCCCTCGACCGTCAGCCGGGGCTTGCCGAGCCGCCACACGGTCCGGTACTCGAAGCCGCCCTCGGTCACCTTCGCGGTGGGCGCCGCGAAGACGCTGTCGTACGTGACGGGCACCTGGACGGCGCCGAACAGGTCGGAGCCGCCCGCCTCCCGGTCGTACTCCATGAGGAGCTGCCGCGTCTCGGTGCGCCGGTCGACCTTCGCGTCGAGCTCCTGCAGGGTCCGCCCGTCCAGGGTGACGTCGCGGTCGCGGTCGAGGGTGATCTCGGGGGCCGCGAGGAAGCCGAGTCCGAGGGAGTCACCGCCGTGGCTGCCGCGCACGTCGAGGAAGGACGTCACGCTGTACGTGCCCGGCTTCAGGCGCAGTTCCAGGGTCCCGGAGTCACCGACGGCCGCGGGGAACGGCTCGGTGTCGCGGGCCAGTTGCTGCACGGCCAGATCGGCCGCCGTCGCGCCGCCGTCCCGGTCCTTGACGTGCATGGTGAGCGTGTACCGCTCCTCCTCCTTGACCAGCCCGAACACCGTGTGGGCGACCGGTTCGCCGGCGGCACTGGCCACGATCTGTCCGGAGGTGTTGCCGACCGGCGCCTTCGCCCCGTCGCCGGTGACGGTGGTGGCGGCGCTCCCGTGCGCGGGCACGGTGAGCGCGGAGTCGGCGAGCGTGACGACACCGTCCGCAGCGCCCTGCGCGGCGAGGTGCAACTCGACCGGTTCGTCGGAGGAGTTGGTGTAGGTGACCGTCTTCGTCACCGGCCGGTTCGCCTCGTACGGCCAGCCGTAGAAGCCGAGGTCGGCGCTGCCGGTGGCGGTGACCTTCGCCGTCACCGCGTCCGGCACGTCCACCCGGCCCGCCCCCAGCACGTACGCGGACGCGTCGAGCCGCTCGGACGTGGACATCAGCGCGTCCTTGAGCCGGGCGCCGGACCAGTCGGGGTGGGCCTCGGCGAGGAGCGCGGCGACTCCGGCGACATGCGGCGTCGCCATCGACGTACCGCTCATGGCGGTGTAGGGGCCGCTGCCCTCGGCGAGGGAGGAGCGGGCGGCGAGGATGTCGACGCCCGGTGCGGAGAGGTCCGGCTTGAGGGCGTTGTCGCCGAAGCGGGGCCCGGCGCTGGTGAAGTACGCGGCCTGGTCGGCGGAGTCGACGGCGCCGACGGTCAGGGCCGCGTCGGCGGCGCCGGGCGAGCCGATCGAGGAGGGGGCGCCGGTGTTGCCCGCCGCGACGACGAAGAGCGCGCCGGTCTCCGCGGAGAGGGCGTCGACGGCCGCGGCCATCGGGTCGGTGCCGTCGCTCGCCTCGGTCGACCCGAGGCTCATGGACACCACGTCGGCGCCCACGTCCCGCGCCGCCCACTCCATGCCCGCGATGATCTGCGACTCGCTGCCGGAGCCCTGGTCGCCGAGCACCTTGCCGACGGCGAGGGTGGCGTCCGGCGCGACGCCCCGCTCCCCGCCGTCCGAGGCGGCGCCGCTGCCGCCGACCGTGGAGGTGACGTGGGTGCCGTGCCCGTTGCGGTCGGCGACCTCCTCCCCCTCGATGAAGCTTTTGGTCCGGGCGACCCGACCGGTCAGATCGGGGTGGGCGGTGTCGACACCGGTGTCGAGGACGGCGACGGTGACGCCCTTGCCCGTGAGCCCGGCCTCCCAGGCCTTCGGCGTGCCGATCTGCGCGTTGCTCTCGGCCATGTCGGCGCGGACGCGCCCGTCCAGCCACACCTTGCCCACGCCGGCCTGCCGGGTCAGGGACCGCCAGAAGGTCCGCCCCTTGTCGGCGTCGACGGCGACCGCCCCGATGCTGGCGAGCGCGCGGGTCTTCTCGGCACCGCGCGGGGCCACCGCCCGGACGCCCTTGTCGTAGGTCACGATCAGCGGCAGCTCGTCTGTCTTCCGGTCGCCGAGCCCCTGCCGTATCAGCCCGCTCACGTCGAACAGCCGCCGGTCGAGGGTGCCCGCCCGCAGATACGGCAGCGCCTCGTCCGGCACCACCGTGACGGCACCGTCCGCGACCTGCGTCCGCACGGCCCCGGTGGCCCCCGGGGGCCGCTCGACCCCGACCGTCTTCCGGCCCCCGCCCAGGTCGGTGACGGTGACCTTGTCGCCGGTGACGAGGGTGACGGTGTGGGCGGCGCCGGCGGCCCGGGGCGCGGCGGGAGCGGCGGTGCCCGCCGGGGACGCCGGGGCTCCGGCGCCGGCCGCCGCGGGTGCCGCCGGCAGCAGGGCGAGCACGAGTCCGGCCGACAGCAGCGTCGCACCGCGTCTGGCTCTTCCTCTGGTCATCGAAGCCTCTCTGCCTCTGGACCGCCGGCGGGCGGCCGACGGCACGGGGTCCGGGCGGGGTGGCGCCCGCGTGTGCTGCGACGAGTGTCGGGGCCCTTGTGTTGCGCGGAAGTTGACGCGCGCTGGCGGGAAGGTGCCCTGGCGGCTTCCCGCCAGCGGGTCCGGCGGGACACGGCGGGACCATCTCCCCGCACCCCCCGAAACCACCCGTCCAGCCGCACCCCGCCCGGCCCACCCCAGCAGGCGACGACCCGTCAGGTCCCGCACGATGCCAGTGAGGACCGCCGCCCGGCGGGGCCCCACGGTCTGTGCTCTCGGGAGGAACCGCCATGACCGGCAGTCTGGATCAGTTGCGCCGCTGTCATTTCGCCGTCGACCTGGGGGCTGCCCGGACCCGTGTGTACGTGAAGGGGGCCGGTCTCGTCGTCGACCAGCCGAGCGCCGCCGCCATCAACACGAAGACCGGCGCCCTGATCGCGGTCGGCGAGTTCGCGGAGAAGATGACGGGCCGTACTCCTCACTACATCCGGGTCGTCCGGCCGGTGTCCGGCGGCACGGTCGTCGACATCGAGATGGCCCAGCGCATGCTGCGCCAGCTGCTCGGCGACAAGGTCCGCCGCGCCCTGCGCCGCAAGCCGCGGCTGCGGGCCGCCGCCTGCACCCCGCACGACGCCGATCCGCTGGCCCAGCGCGCGACCATCGAGACCCTGGTCGGGCTGGGGGCGCGGCGCGTCGAGCTGGTCGACACCCTCATCGCCGCCGCCGTCGGCTGCGGGCTCCCCGTGGAGCAGCCCGAGGCCACCATGGTCATGGTCTGCGGGGCCGCCGCCACCCAGGTCGCCGTACTCTCCCTCGGCTCGATCGTCACCGCCGAACGCATTCCGGTGGGCGGCGAGGCCGTCGACCACGCGATCGTGCAGCACCTGCGCCACCAGCACGAACTGATGCTGCCCAGCCAGTCCGTACGGCCGCTGCAGCTCGCGCTCTCCGGGAACGGGCTCACCCCGCACGGGCCCGCCGTCACCGAGATCCACGGCCGGGACGTCGCCACCGGGCTCGCCCGGTCCGTGCAGGTCGACACCGCCGCCGTGCGCGACGCGATCCAGACCCCGCTCACCGCCGTGCTCGACGGCATCGGCAAGGTGCTGCGGGACTGCCCGCCGGACCTCGTGGCCGACCTCGCCGACCGCGGCATCATGATGGTCGGCGGCAGCGCCCTGCTCCCCGGTCTCGACCAGATGCTGCGGCAGGCGACGGGCATGCCGGTGCACATCGCGGAGCGGCCGGACGTGTGCGCCGTCCAGGGCCTCGGCTCCATGCTGGAGGGCAAGATCGAGCCACTCGTGCTGGACCCGCTGGCCGGCTGACCCGCCGGCCATGACCGACCCCGTCCACCGCCTCCCCTCCCTCCTGGGGGCGGTCCTGAGCGTGGGGACCGACCTGGAGCTGCGGGCCACGCTCCAGCACCTCGTCGAGGGCGCCGCCGAGCTGACCGGAGCCCGGTGCGCGGCTCTCGCCACGGTCGACCCGAAGCACGACGGGCTGATGGAGATCCGTACCGGGGGCCCGTCCGCGAGCGACCGCAGCCCGGTCGGGCGCACGGACGACTTCCTGGGGGTCTCCATCCGCGTCGACGACGAGGTGTTCGGCAACCTCTACCTGGTCGACAAGCCCGGGGGCCCCTTCTCGGACGAGGACGAACAGCTGCTGCGCGTCCTGGCCACCCAGGCCGGCATCGCGATCGGCAACGCCCGGCTGTACGAGACGGCCCGGCAGCGCGAACGCTGGATCGAGGGCGCGGCGGCCGTCACCAACGCCCTGCTGACCGGCGAGCCCGCGGCCGACGCCCTGATGACGGTCGCCGAACGGGCCCGGATCCTCGCCGACGCCTCCGCCGGGGTCATCCTGCAGCCCACCGAGGAGGGCGGCATGGAGATCGTCACCGCCTCCACGCTCGACGACCCCGGGGACATCGTCGGCACCGTCATCGAGCCGGGCAGCCCGGTCCTGGAACACCTCCTGGGCGGACAGCCGGTGTTCGTCGAGGACTCGGCGACCGACGCCCGGATGACGACCCACGTGCGGCACCGGTTCGGCCCCAGCATGCTGCTCCCCCTGCAGACCGCCGGCCGGCTCATCGGCACCCTCGCCCTGCCCCGGCACCGCGGCGGCCGCCCGTACACGTCGGTGGAGCGGCTGCTCGCCACCCAGTTCGCCTCCCAGGCCGCGGTGGCCCTCGTCCTCGCCGACGCCCAGCAGCGCCGGGAGCGGCTCGCGGTCCTGGAGGACCGCGACCGGATCGCGCGCGACCTCCACGACCTGGTCGTGCAGCGGCTGTTCGCGACGGGCATGATGCTGGAGTCGACCCAGCGGCGCACCGCGGGCGACGACGTGCACGACACCCTCGGCAGGGCCGTGGACGAGCTGCAGTCCACCATCCAGGAGGTCCGTACGGCGATCTTCGCGCTGCAGCAGCCTCCCGCCGACGCTCCCACCACTTTCCGCGGCAAGGTGCTGCGGGAGACCGGCGGGGCCGCCGCGATCCTCGGTTTCCAGCCGTCCGCCCGTTTCACCGGGGCGGTGGAGAGCCATGTTTCCGAGTCCGTCGCCGCTCACCTGCTCACCGCGCTGCGCAAGGCGCTGGCCGCCGCGGCCCGGCGCGCCGGCGTCTCCCGGGTGGAGGTGGCGGTCGACGCGACCGCGGTACTGGCGGACGGCCGGCCCGGCGTGCGCCTGACCGTGTACGACGACGGGGCGACGGAGGGGGAGACCCCGGGCACGACGGTGACGTGGCAATGGCCCCTGTGAGCTGCCCGTGCGCCTCGAACGCCCGTCGCCCGGCCGGTTCTCCGCCGCTAGTGTGGACGGGACGGCCTCGACTGCGAAGGTGGTTCTCGTGACCAGGATCGGCGTCACCGGGCACCGAGGGATTCCCGCCGCCGCACTGCCGTCCGTCCGCTCCGGCATCGGAGCCGAACTCCGGGGCTGCGGCGGGTCGGAGGCGCTCAGCAGTCTCGCGGACGGCGCCGACCAGCTCTTCGCGGAGATCGCCCTGGAGCACGGCATCCCGGTCACCGCCGTGATCCCCGGCATGGACTACGAGGCCCATCTCGGCGGCGACGAGGTACGGGCCGCCTACCGGCGCCTGCTGAAGTGCTGTGCCTCCCGGGTCCGGCTGCCGCTGGAGCCGACCCACGAGGAGGCCTACTACGCGGCGGGCCGCTGGATCGTCGACCACGCGGACCGCCTGGTCGCCGTCTGGGACGGCCGCCCGGCGAGGGGCCTCGGCGGCACGGCCGACGTGGTGGAGTACGCGCGCCGCATGGGCGTGCCCGTGCGGGTGCTGTGGCGGCCGGGGGTCGTGCGCCACTGACGCGCGTGAGCGCCGCCGGGCCCGTGTCCATGCGGGTCGACTCCCCGCACCTGAGCGCCGTCGGGCCGGTGCCCCGGCCCGGTCAACTCCCGAAGCGCACCAGCCAGTCGGTGTGCTGCGGGCTCACCAGCCGCTCGGCCTCCGCCACCGCCTCGGCCCAGCCGTCCTCGGTGACGGTGGTCGCCATGCCGATCCGCGCGGTCTCCAGGTCCTGCTCCACGAGCGAGTGCGCGTAGGTCAGCGGCCGGTGCCGCCGGACCTCCTGCCAGGCCACGCCGCCCGCCGCCGCGGCGCTCAGCACACCGGTCAGGTCCCAGTCGCCCAGCGCGCCCATCGCCCTCAGCACGGCCGCCAGCAGCGCCAGCAGGGTCAGTACGGCGGTGACCGTGGACCAGCGCGCCGCCGCCCGGCGGGCCTGGGCGGCCCGGTTGCCGTACCAGACGAGCTGCTCCAGGACCCGCTCGCGCAGATAGAAGTCGCGGCGCACCTCGAAGGGTTTGGCCCGCACCGCCCGCATGGCGGGGGTGATCTGGCCGGGACCGAGTCCGGAACGGTCGTCCTCCCAGCCCACCTTGCGCAGCTCCCGCAGCCGGTCGTCCAGCCGCTCGGTGAACATCCCGTCGGCGTCCACGAGCCGGGAGTGGAAGGGGCCGCCGTGCACCATGTACTGCCAGGCGAGCGACTTCACGGTCTCGGCGACCGCCCGGTGCGCCTGCCAGTGGGCCCGCGCCCGCCGCCGGGCGGCGTGGACGCCGATGACGATGGTGAGCGCGTAGAGGACCGCGGCGACGGCGGCGACGGCGTGGTCGTCGACGTGTTCCGCCAGGGTGGCGGCAAGCGTGGCGAGCAGCAGGACGACCAGCTGGGCGCGCACGGCGAGAAACGATTCACTCTGCCGGCTCAGCGCCTGTTGATCACTCGCGTGGAACAACTGGGGCAGATCACTCGCGCTCAAGGTGGTGCTCGGTACGGGAGTCCCGTCCCCCATCGCCCGCCCCCCGGTGAGAAAAGGTGTGACCCGTATCGTCGCGCCGAATGCGCGGGGGTACCAGTACTCTCTCGGCCTCTGCGCCTCCCCGTGACACCTCCCGCCGAACGGGAGCGCCGCCCCTCTCGCGGTCCGGAACCGCGGACCGTGTGGGGCGACCGTCCCGCGGCCCGCCCGGCGCGACCCTTGACGGGGCATCACCCACTCCGTAGCGTCACGCACCGTACGTGCATGTGATTCCCATTCACATCCAGGGACGAAGCGCGCGAGAGCGAGGGCGAGGACCGATGGCCATGATCCAGCGACGTGTGGTGGTATCCGGCGGAGGTACCGGGATCGGCCTGGCGACGGCGGAGGCGTTCGCCGCGGACGGGGACCGGGTGGTGCTGCTCGGGCGCCGGGAGGACGTGCTGCGCAAGGCCGCCGAGCGGCTCAACGACTGCCACGGCGCCGCCACGGCGACCTGGTACGCGGCCGACCTCTCCGACCCTGCGCAGGTGGCCGCCGCGACCGCCTTCATCGCCGAGGACGAGACGCCCCTCGACGTGATCGTCGCGAACGCGGGCGGCAACGCGGCCCCGTCGCACGACGGCACGCTCGCCTCCATCGCCGACAGCTACCGCCGCAACTTCGACGCCAACGTGCTGACCGCCGTCCTGCTCACCGAGGCGCTCCTGCCCCACATCCGGCGTCCCGGCGGCCGCATCGTGCAGCTCTCCTCCGTCGCCTCCCTGCGCGGCCCGGGGTCCTACGGCGGCTCCAAGGGCTGGGTCAACACCTACACGTACGACCTCGCCCAGCGTCTCGGCCCCGAGGGCATCACCGCGAACGCGGTCGCGCCGGGCTTCGTCGGCGACACGGAGTTCTTCGGCGACCGCGCGACCCCCGAGTTCGTCGCGGCCCGCGTCGCCCAGTCCCTGACCGGCCGCCCGGGGCGGCCGGCGGAGATCGCCGCGGCGATCAAGTACGTCAGCTCACCGGAGGCGGCCAACATGACGGGGCAGTTGCTCCACGTCAACGGCGGCGCGGTCCTGGGCCGCTGAGGACGGGCCACCGGGCCCGGGAACGACGAAAGCCCCTCGGACGACGAGGGGCTGACGGACCTTCGCGAGACGAAACGTTCCTGCGGGAAGACGCCTTGGTGGGGCGGGTGGGACTCGAACCCACGGCCGACGGATTATGAGTCCGCTGCTCTAACCGGCTGAGCTACCGCCCCATTACGGCGCGTCGCGCACATGTGTGCGCGCCGTCTGCCGCAGCATAGCCGCTCATACGATCTCCTGCTTCGGATGGTCGGCTTCGCATGACCTTGAGGACTGCGGCGCGGTGCGCGCGGTTCCCCCGGACATGAAAAAGGACCCCTGAGGGGTCCTCTTCCACTGCTCTCCCGACTGGACTCGAACCAGTAACCTGCCGGTTAACAGCCGGCTGCTCTGCCAATTGAGCTACAGGAGACCGAGCTCCCCCGACTGGACTCGAACCAGTAACCTGCCGGTTAACAGCCGGCTGCTCTGCCAATTGAGCTACAGGGGAATGTCTCGTTGCATCGAACGCACCTACCTGGGTATTCGCCAGGGGGCGCGCGTTCGCTGCGACACATACATTAGCGCAAGCAGGGGGGTGCTCCGCCAATCGGTACTCCTCCGCGACCGATGCCGACGCAAGGAAAGGGTGGCTGCCATGCGCTACCGGCTCATGTTCATCACCGGACTGGCTCTGGGTTACGTGCTGGGCACGAGGGCCGGTCGTGAGCGCTACGAGCAGTTGAGGAAGAGCGCCCGTCAGGTGGCGCAGAACCCGGCGGTGCGCAACACCGCCGAGAGCGCCGCCCAGCAGGGGCGGCACTTCGCGGGCAAGGCGTACCACGCGGTCAGCGAGAAGGTGGGCGACCGCATGCCCGACTCCGTGGCGGACCGCGTGCGGTCCCTGCGGGAGCGGAACGCCGGCCCCGGTGAGGACGACTGGGGCACCACGAACACCTGAGGTCACAGACCGAGCGACCGCCGGCGGACACCTGTCCGCCGGCGGTCGGTCGTGCGGGCGGACATCCCGCCGGTGCGGGCCCGGCGCGGCCACCCCCCTGCGTACGGCAGAATTTCCGTCATGGGGATAGTCGCCGGGTTGGACAGTTCGCCCGATTTCACTCGTATCGTCGTCTGCGACACGGACACGGGTGCCGTACTCAGGCAGGGGTATGCCCCGCACCCGGTCGAGAGCGCGGAAGGCGGCGGCCGGCCCTCCGACGTCGACCCGCAGGCCTGGCTGCTGTCCCTGGGCGAGGCCGCGGGCGGCGGACTGCTCGAAGGCGTCCAGGCCATCGGCGTCTCCGCGCAGCAGAACGGGCTCGTCCCCCTGGACGCGCAGGGCAACACGGTGCGCCCGGCACTCGTCGGCGGCGACAAGCGGGCCCAGGTCGCGGCGGCGGACCTGATCGACGCGCTCGGCGGGCGCGAGGCGTGGGCGCAGGCCGTCGGGTGCGTGCCCCAGGCGGCGCAGCCGGTGACCAAGCTGCGCTGGCTGACCAGGTCGGAGCCGGAGGCCGCACTGCGCACCGGTGCCCTGCTGCAGGCCCACGACTGGCTCGTCTGGCAGCTCCTCGGTCGGCCGGCACGACGGACCACGGACCGGGGCGGCGCCTCGGGAACCGGCTACTGGTCCGCGGCGACCGGCTCCTACCGGCCCGACCTCGTCGAGCTGGCGCTCGGGCACCAGGCCCTGCTGCCCGAGGTGCTCGGGCCTTCGGACGCCGCGGGCACCACGCCGGAGGGACTGCTGATCTCCGCGGGGACCGGCGAGACCATGGCCGCGGCCTTCGGGCTGGGGATCGGGCTCGGGGACGCGGTGGTGTCGCTGGGCGCCTCCGGTTCCGTGATGGCCGTGCACCCCGAGGCGCTGGTCGACTCCTCCGGGATGATCACCTCGCTCGCGGACGCCACCGGCATGCATCTGCCGGTCGTCACCACGCTCAATGCCGTACGGGCGCTGCGCGGCGCGGCCGAACTCCTCGGCCTGCCGGACCTGGAGAGCCTGTCCGACCTCGCGATGAAGTCGACGCCCGGCGCGCACGGCCTGGTCCTGCTGCCGTACCTGGAGGGCGAGCGGACGCCGAGTCTGCCGTACACGGCGGGGACGCTGGCCGGCCTGCGGCGGGAGTCGATGAAGCCCGAGCACCTGGCGCGGGCCGCCTTCGAGGGCATGCTGTGCGGACTCGCGGACGCGCTGGACGTGCTGCGCGGACGGGGGGTCGACGTGCAGCGGGTGTTCCTGCTGGGCGCGGCCGCCGAGCTGCCGGCCGTGCAGGCCGCGGCCCCCTCGCTGTTCGGCGCACAGGTCGTGGTGCCGCAGCCGGCCGACTACGCGGCGCTCGGCGCGGCCCGGCAGGCGGCCTGGGCCCTCGGAGCCTCGCAGGGCACCCTCGACCCCCGGCTGCCCCCTGTCTGGCAGGGTGCCGTGGCGCAGGTGCTGGAGCCCGGCGAGGAGCTGGCCGTGGGACAGGCCGTACGCCAGCAGTACGTGTCGGTACGGGAACAGACGCATCCGGGGGCGTTCCGGGTGTAGCGCGAGCCGGCCGGGCGTAGGGCCCAAGACCGGGGCCGGCGGGGTCCGGACGGAGATTTCGTCCGACCTTGGACCGCTCTTGGGTCAATCGGTTGAGGTAACGCGGGTGGAGTGCCCGACGATAGGGGGTGGTGCATCACCCCATCCCTGTCGACGACGACTCCGAGAGACCCCGCGTGCTCATACGACTCCTACGGACCCACCTCGGTCCGTACCGCAAGCCCATCGCTCTGCTGGTGCTGCTGCAGTTCCTGCAGACCTGCGCCACGCTCTACCTCCCCACCCTCAACGCGGACATCATCGACAACGGTGTCGTGAAGGGCGACACGGGCTACATCCTCTCCTTCGGCGCGCTGATGATCGGGATCTCGCTGGCCCAGGTCGTCTGCAACATCGGCGCCGTGTACTTCGGCGCCCGGACCTCCTCGGCGGTCGGCCGGGACATCCGGGCCGCCGTCTTCGACCGGGTGCAGTCGTTCTCCGCGCGCGAGGTCGGCCACTTCGGTGCGCCGTCGCTGATCACCCGCACCACCAATGACGTCCAGCAGGTGCAGATGCTCACCCTGATGACGTTCACCCTGATGGCCTCGGCGCCGATCATGTGCGTGGGCGGCATCGTCCTCGCCCTCACCCTCGACGTGCCGCTGTCCGGCGTGCTGGTGGCGGTGGTGCCGGTGCTCGGCGTCTGCGTGACGCTCATCGTGCGGCGGCTGCGTCCGCTGTTCCGTGCCATGCAGGTGCGTCTGGACACGGTGAACCGGGTGCTGCGGGAGCAGATCACCGGCAACCGCGTGATCCGCGCCTTCGTCCGGGACGGCTACGAGAAGGACCGCTTCCGCCAGGCCAACGCCGATCTGACCGAGGTGTCGCTGGGCACCGGACGGCTGCTGGCCCTGATGTTCCCGATCGTGATGACCGTGGTGAACCTGTCCTCGATCGCCGTGGTCTGGTTCGGGGCGCACCGCATCGACAGCGGCGGCATGCAGATCGGCGACCTCACGGCGTTCCTCGCGTACCTGATGCAGATCGTGATGTCCGTGATGATGGCCACCTTCATGTTCATGATGGTGCCGCGCGCCGAGGTCTGCGCCGAGCGCATCCAGGACGTCCTGGAGACGGACAGCAGCGTCGTACCGCCGAAGGCTCCGGTCCTGGAGCTGCGGCGGCACGGGCACCTGGAGATCCGCGGCGCCGGGTTCCGCTACCCGGGCGCCGAGGAGCCGGTCCTCCGGTCGATCGACGTGGTGGCCAGGCCGGGCGAGGTGACCGCCGTGATCGGGTCCACCGGCAGCGGCAAGTCCACGCTGCTCGGGCTCGTGCCCCGGCTGTTCGACGCCACCGAGGGGCACGTCCTCGTCGACGGCGCGGACGTGCGGACCCTCGACCCGAGGCTGCTCGCGCGGACCGTCGGGCTCGTACCGCAGAAGCCTTACCTGTTCGCGGGCACCGTCGCCTCGAACCTGCGGTACGGCAATCCGGACGCGACGGACGCGGAGCTGTGGCACGCGCTGGAGGTGGCGCAGGCCAAGGGCTTCGTGGAGGGACTGGAGAACGGGCTGGACTCCCCTGTCGCGCAGGGCGGCACGAACGTCTCCGGTGGCCAGCGGCAGCGCCTCGCCATCGCGCGGACGCTGGTCCAGCGCCCGGAGATCTACCTCTTCGACGACTCCTTCTCGGCGCTCGACTACGCGACGGACGCCGCACTGCGGGCGGCCCTGGCCGAGGAGACGGCGGAGGCGACGGTGGTGATCGTCGCCCAGCGGGTGTCGACCATCCGGGACGCCGACCGGATCGTCGTCCTCGACGAGGGCCGGGTCGTGGGCACGGGCCGGCACCACGAGCTCATGGCGTCCAACGACACCTACCGGGAGATCGTGCTCTCCCAGCTCACGGAAGCGGAGGCTGCCTGATGGCCGGGCCGATGGGGCGGATGATGGCCGGGGGCGGCCCCGATCAGCGCTCGATGGATTTCAAGGGGTCCGGGAAACGGCTCCTCGGTCATTTCAGGCCGGAACGCGGCACGATGTACGCGATGCTCGTCGCGGTCGTGCTGAGCGTGGGCCTCTCGGTGGTCGGGCCGAAGATCCTCGGCCGGGCCACCGACCTGGTCTTCGCCGGCATCGTCGGACGGGAGCTGCCCGCGGGCGCCACCAAGGCCGAGGTGCTGGCGTCCATGCGCGAGCGCGGCGACGGCGGCATGGCCGACATGCTCTCGGGGACGGATTTCACGCCGGGCCAGGGCATCGACTTCGACGCGGTCGCCCGGGTGCTGGGGCTCGCGCTCGTGGTGTTCGTGCTGGCCGGACTGCTGATGGCGGTGGCCACGCGGCTGGTGAACCGGGCCGTCAACAAGACCGTGTACCGGCTGCGCGAGGACGTGCAGGCGAAGCTGTCGCGGCTGCCGCTGTCGTACTTCGACCAGCGGCAGCGCGGTGAGGTGCTCAGCCGGGCCACCAACGACATCGACAACATCGGGCAGACGCTGCAGCAGTCGATGGGCCAGCTCATCAACTCGCTGCTGACCATCGTCGGCGTGCTGGCGATGATGTTCTGGGTGTCTCCGCTGCTGGCGCTGGTCGCGCTGGTCACCGTTCCGCTGTCGTTCTTCGTGGCCACCCGCGTCGGCAAGCGCTCGCAGCCGCACTTCGTGCAGCAGTGGCGCACGACCGGCAAGCTCAACGCACACATCGAGGAGATGTACACCGGGCACACCCTGGTGAAGGTGTTCGGGCGGCAGGAGGAGTCGGCGGCGCAGTTCGCCGAGGAGAACGAGAAGCTGTACGAGGCCGGGTTCAAGGCACAGTTCAACAGCGGGATCATGCAGCCGCTGATGATGTTCGTGTCGAACCTGAACTACGTCCTGGTGGCGGTCGTCGGCGGCCTGCGGGTCGCGTCGGGGTCGCTGTCCATCGGCGACGTGCAGGCGTTCATCCAGTACTCGCGGCAGTTCTCGATGCCGCTGACGCAGGTCGCGTCGATGGCGAACCTGGTGCAGTCCGGGGTGGCGTCCGCCGAGCGGATCTTCGAGCTCCTCGACGCGGAGGAGCAGGGCGCCGACCCGCTGCCCGCCGAGCGGCCCGCGGAGGTGCGCGGTCGCGTGGCGCTGGAGAACGTGTCCTTCCGCTACGACCCGGACAAGCCGCTCATCGAGGACCTGTCGCTGAAGGTCGAGCCCGGTCACACGGTCGCGATCGTCGGGCCGACGGGAGCGGGCAAGACCACGCTCGTGAACCTCCTGATGCGGTTCTACGAGGTCACCGGCGGGCGGATCACGCTCGACGGGGTCGACATCGCGAGGATGTCCCGGGACGAGCTCCGGGCCGGGATCGGCATGGTGCTCCAGGACACCTGGCTGTTCGGCGGGACGATCGCGGAGAACATCGCGTACGGCGCCGCGCGGGACGTCACGCGCGGGGAGATCGAGGAGGCGGCACGGGCGGCCCACGCCGACCGCTTCGTCCGTACGCTGCCCGACGGGTACGACACCGTCATCGACGACGAGGGCTCCGGGGTGAGCGCGGGCGAGAAGCAGCTCATCACGATCGCCCGGGCGTTCCTCTCCGATCCCGTGATCCTCGTCCTGGACGAGGCGACGAGCTCCGTGGACACCCGGACCGAGGTCCTCATCCAGAAGGCGATGGCGAAGCTCGCGCACGGGCGGACGTCGTTCGTGATCGCGCACCGGCTCTCCACGATCCGGGACGCGGACACCATCCTGGTGATGGAGAACGGGTCCATCGTCGAGCAGGGGGCGCACACGGAGCTGCTCTCCGCGGGCGGCGCCTACGCGCGGCTCTACCAGGCGCAGTTCGCCCAGGCGGTCGCCGAGGTCGACTGACCCGCACACCTCCCGCGGCGCGGTCGGGGGCCTGATTCCCGGCCCCCGACCGCGCCGCGGGACCGGTTCCGCGTCAGTCCAGATAACCGCGCAGCTGGTCCGCGAAGGCGTGGTCCCGCAGCTTGTTGAGCGTCTTGGACTCGATCTGGCGGATGCGCTCCCGCGTGACGCCGAAGATGCGGCCTATCTCCTCGAGCGTGCGCGGTCGCCCGTCGGCCAGCCCGTACCGCAGCTGCACGACCTTGCGTTCCCGCTCACCGAGCGTGGACAGCACCGCCTCCAGGTGCTCGCGCAGCAGCAGGAACGCGGCGGACTCCACCGGGGACGCCGCGTCGCCGTCCTCGATGAGGTCGCCGAGGGCGACGTCGTCCTCCTCGCCCACCGGGGCGTGCAGGGAGACCGGTTCCTGGGCGAGCCGCAGGACTTCGCTGACCCGCTCGCCGGGGAGGTCGAGGTGGGCGGCCACCTCCTCGGGAGTCGGCTCGTAGCCCCGCTCCTGGAGCATGCGCCGCTGGACCCGGACGACCCGGTTGATCAGCTCGACCACGTGCACGGGCACCCGGATCGTGCGGGCCTGATCGGCCAGCGCCCGCGACATGGCCTGCCGGATCCACCAGGTCGCGTACGTCGAGAACTTGTAGCCGCGGGCGTAGTCGAACTTCTCGACGGCCCGGATCAGGCCGAGGTTCCCCTCCTGGACCAGGTCGAGCATGGTGAGCCCGCGGCCCACGTACCTCTTGGCGACGGAGACGACGAGCCGCAGGTTCGCCTCGATGAGGCGGCGCTTGGCCATCCGGCCCATGACGACCAGCCTGTCCAGGTCGAGGGCGAGCTGGCTGTCCAGATCGCAGGCGAGCCGCAGCTTCTCCTCGGCGAAGAGGCCGGCCTCGACCCGGCGGGCCAGCTCGACCTCCTCGGCCGCGGTGAGCAGGGGGATGCGGCCGATCTCGCGCAGGTACTGGCGGAACAGGTCCGAGGACGGGCCGCTGGTGTCGGCGCGGCTGCTGCGGGGTGGCGGGACGGGCTCGGACTCGGAGTCGACGGTCTCGATCCCGGGTGCCCCGGCCTCGGGCACCTCGACGGCGTCGGCGGCCGGGTCGTCCGCTTCGGGCGGGCCGGCCGGCTGCGTCTCGGGGTGGTGCGCGGCACGGCTCTGCGGGGGGACCGCCGCGGTGCCGCCGCTCTCCGCGTCCGTGACCGAGGTGTCGTCGGTCTGTGTGAGGGTCTGGGTCTGCACGGGGGCGACCTCCAGGAATGTCGCTGCTGAGGCATGCGGCAGCGGTACGTCGGGGATGGGGTCGACGGCCTCGCCGCTGTCCATCCCGTAGTCGTTTGGCGGAACCGCGGGGATGGGGGACCCGTCGCGTACGGGTCTGCCGCGCTCCGAGGACTCAGGCACCGGAACCCAGTGTGGAGTACGACACATCACCGCCACGAGGGGCGTGCGGTGACTTTTTGCGTCCGGTCCGTGACCGCATGGTTACCCTGCTGCACGAGTGCGCAGCCCGGCGGGTCCGAAACAGGTTGAAAGTCGTACGTGCCGGATGGTGGTGCCGGAGTGCGCCGGAGCGCCGGGCCGTCGGGCGCGCGGCCCAGGAGGTCAGAGCGCCGCGGCGCCCCGTTCGCGCAGCGCCTGCCCGTACTGCTGGAGCACCCACAACTCGTTCTGCACCGCGGCCAGCCGGGCCGGGTCGCCCTGGGCGCTCGCCCGCGCCAGCGAGCCCTGGACCTGCTGGATGCGCCGGTCCACGGCCCGCCTGCGGACCATGACGAGCTGGTCGCCCGCGTAGGCCTCGTCCACGGTCCTGCGCATGATGGCCTCCACGGCCAGCTCCGTGACCATGGCGCGCACCGTGTCGTCCGGGGCGGCGTCGCGGACCCGGACCAGGTACTCCTGCGGGTCCTGGACGCCGTACTCCGCGCCGCCCGCGTCCATGATCGCCTGGCGGACCGCCGCGTAGGGCGGGGCGGTGAACTCGTCGACGCCGTAGGCGTCGAAGGCCGGGGAGACCAACTCGGGCCGCTGGAGGGCGAGTTTCAGGAGCTCCCGTTCGGTGGCGAACACCGGGTTGCGGAGGGTGAGGGCGGGTCCGCCGGCCGCCGCCTGCGGGGCGTAGGTCTGCTGGGGGCGCTGCTGCTGGGGGGCCGGGCCCTTGCCGCCGCGGTCCCGGGCCCAACGGGCCAGCTGGGCGACCCGCTTGACGACGAACTGGGTGTCCAGGATGCCGAGCATGCCCGCGAGCTGGACTGCGACCTCGTGCTGGGCGCCGCTGTTCTTGATCCGGGCGACGACGGGTGCCGCCTCGTCCAGGGCGGCGGCGCGGCCGGCGGGGGTCTCCAGGTCGTAGCGCAGGACGATCTGGCGGAGGGCGAACTCGAACAGCGGCGTGCGGGGTTCGACGAGGTCGGCGACCGCCTCGTCCCCCTTGGCGAGCCGCAGGTCGCAGGGGTCCATGCCGTCGGGGGCGACCGCGATGTACGTCTCTGCGGCGAACTTCTGGTCGTCCTCGAAGGCGCGCAGGGCCGCCTTCTGGCCCGCGGCGTCGCCGTCGAAGGTGAAGATCACGCGGGCGGAGCCGTTGTCCATCAGGAGGCGGCGGAGGATCTTGATGTGGTCGGTGCCGAAGGCGGTGCCGCAGGTGGCGATGGCGGTGGTGATGCCGGCCAGGTGGCAGGCCATGACGTCCGTGTAGCCCTCGACCACGACCGCGCGGCTGGTCTTGGCGATCTCCTTCTTGGCGAGGTCGATGCCGTAGAGGACCTGCGACTTGCGGTAGATGGCGGTGTCGGGCGTGTTCAGGTACTTCGGGCCGTTGTCGGACTCGTAGAGCTTGCGGGCGCCGAAGCCGACGACGTCGCCGCCGATGTCGCGGATGGGCCACATCAGCCGGCCGCGGAAGCGGTCGATGGGGCCGCGGCGGCCGTCCTGGGAGAGACCGGAGAGGACGAGCTCCTTGTCGCTGAACCCCTTGCCGCGCAGATGGCGGGTGAGGTGGTCCCAGCCCTGGGGGCTGTAGCCGACGCCGAAGTGCTCGGCGGCGGCCTGGTCGAAGCCGCGCTCGGCGAGGAACTTCCGGCCGGCGTCCGCCTCGGGGGCGGTGTCGAGCTGCTCGACGTAGAACTGGGCGGCCGCCTTGTGCGCCTCGACCAGGCGGATGCGCTCGCCCCGCTGGTGGGAGGGGTTGTACCCGCCCTCCTCGTACCGCAGGGTGATGCCCGCCTGGCCGGCCAGGCGCTCGACGGCCTCCGAGAAGGTGAGGTGGTCGACCTTCATCACGAACGTGATGGTGTCGCCGCCTTCCTGGCAGCCGAAGCAGTGGAAGAGCCCCTTGCTGGGGCTGACCTGGAAGGACGGTGACTTCTCGTCGTGGAACGGGCAGAGGCCCTTCAGGTTGCCGCCGCCCGCGTTGCGCAGCTGGAGGTACTCGGACACCACGGCGTCGATCGAGACCGCGTCCCGAACAGCCTTCACGTCCTCGTCGTTGATCCGTCCTGCCACGCGTGAATTCTACGGGGACGGTGTGACAGCCGGGAGCCGCGGCAGGTCACGGTACGAGGCTCTCCAGGGGGACGTGCGGGTCGGCGAGCGCCTCGGTGTCCACCCGGGCCCGGGATCGGATCAGTGACTGGATCGGATCCGTGACATCCCACACGTTCACGTTCATCCCGGCCAGTACCCGCTCGTCCTTCACCCAGAAGGCCACGAACTGCCGCTTGCCCGCGTCGCCGCGGATCACCACCTGGTCGTACGTCCCCGGCGGCGCCCAGCCGGAGTACTCCAGCCCGACGTCGTACTGGTCGGAGAAGAAGTAGGGCACCCGGTCGTACGCCGTGTCGCGGCCCAGCATCGCGTGGGCGGCGGCGGGTCCGCCGTTGAGGGCGTTGGCCCAGTGCTCGACGCGCAGCCGGGCGTCGAAGAGCGTGTGGTGGAAGGAGGCCACGTCGCCGGCCGCGTAGATGTCGGGGTCGGAGGTGCGCAACCGCTCGTCGACCGCGATGCCGCCGCCGTGCGCGCGGTCGGCCAGGGTGAGGCCGGCCAGCTCGGCGAGGCCGGTGCGGGGGGCGGCCCCGATCGCGGCGAGCACGTCGTGCGCGGGGTGCTCCTCGCCGTCGTCGGTGCGGGCGGCGAGCACCATGCCGTCCTGTCCGACGATCTCGGTGAGCCGGGCGCCGAAGTGGAAGCGGACGCCGTGCTCGCGGTGCAGCTCGGCGAAGAGCTGGCCCAGCTCGGGGCCGAGGACGCCGTGCAGCGGGGTCGGCTCGGGTTCGACGACGGTGACCTCGGCGCCGTACTCGCGGGCTGCCGCCGCGACCTCCAGACCGATCCAGCCGGCGCCCGCGATGACGATGTGCCCGTTGTCGCGGCCGAGAGCGGCCAGGACGCCCCTGAGGCGCTCGGCGTGGGCGAGGCGGCGCAGGTGGTGGACGCCCGCCAGATCGGTCCCCGGGATGTCCAGCCGGCGCGGCTCCGCGCCGGTGGCGATCAGCAGCTTGTCGTAGTGCACGAGCGTGCCGTCGTCGCCGAAGCGGACCGTTTTCGCGATCCGGTCGATGGCGTCGACGGTCTGGCCGAGGTGCAGCTCGATGTCGTTCTGCGCGTACCAGCCGGGCTCGTGGACGAAGACGCTGTCGCGCTCCTCCTTGCCGAGCAGGTAGCCCTTGGACAGGGGCGGCCGCTCGTAGGGGTGGTCGCGCTCGTCACAGATCAGTATCACCCGGCCGGTGAACCCCTCCGCGCGGAGCGTCTCGGCCGCCTTCGCGCCGGCCAGACCTCCTCCGACGATGACGAATGTCTGATCCGCGTCGACCACTTGATGCCTCCTCGTAAGGATGTCGCCACATGCGAGCGTCCCGCACGCGGCGTGGTGCGGGAAGAGGGAGTGGCCCGATCAGGCCACGCAGGGTCACCCCATGCCGCTGCCGCCGGGGCGGGTGGTGAGCCTGTGGTGCAGGGAGCGTGCCGAGGCGTCCGTGAGCGAAGCGATCTGGTCGACGATCACCCGCTTGCGGGCCCGGTCGTCCGGGGCCTCGTCGAACTGGGCGCGGAACTGCGGTTCCAGGCCGTCGGGGGCGCGGGCGGTGAGCGCCTCCGCCAGTTCGGCGACGACCACCCGCTGGTCGGCGCGGAGCAGCTCCTGCTCGGCGCGCTGCATGACGTACCGGTCGGCGACGGCCTTGAGGACGGCGCACTCCAGGCGCGTCTCGCGGGGGACCACGAGCTCGGCCGCGTACCGGGTGAGCCGGCCGGAGCCGTACGCCGCGCGCGTGGCGGCCTCGGCGGCGAGGCAGAACCGGCCGATGAGCTGGCTGGTGGCGTCCTTCAGCCTGGCCTGGGCGACGGCCGAGCCGTCGTACCCGTGCGGCCACCACTCCTGGTCCAGGAGGCGGTCGAGGGCCGCGGCGAGCTCGGCGGGGTCGGTGCCGGCGGGCACGTACCGCCCGACGGCGACGGCGAACACCGCCTCCCGTTCCGGTTCGGCGTGCAGGCAGTTGGGGTCGAGGTGGCCGGCGTGCAGCCCGTCCTCGACGTCGTGCACCGAGTACGCCACGTCGTCCGACCAGTCCATGACCTGGGCCTCGAAGCAGGTCCGGGTGCCGGGGGCGCCCTTGCGGACCCAGTCGAAGACCGGCCGGTCGTCCTCGTAGACCCCGAACTTGGCGGACTCGGGGTCGGTCGGGTGGCCGCCGCGGGACCAGGGGTACTTGGTGGCGGCGTCCAGGGCGGCGCGGGTGAGGTTGAGACCGACGCTGACCAGCTCGCCGCTGTGCTCGCTGCGGACGAAGCGCTTCGGCTCGATCCGGGTGAGCAGCCGCAGCGACTGCGCGTTGCCCTCGAAACCGCCGCAGTCCTCCGCGAACTCGTTCAGCGCCTGTTCGCCGTTGTGCCCGAAGGGCGGGTGGCCCAGGTCGTGCGAGAGGCAGGCCGCCTCGACCAGGTCGGGGTCGCAGCCCAGGGCGGCGCCCAGCTCGCGGCCGACCTGGGCGCATTCCAGGGAGTGCGTCAGCCGGGTGCGGGGGCTGGCGTCCCAGGCATGGGTACGGGTGCCGGGCGTGACGACCTGGGTCTTGCCCGCGAGCCGGCGCAGCGCCGCGGAGTGCAGCACGCGGGCGCGGTCGCGCTGGAAGGCGGTGCGGCCGGGACGCTTGTCGGGCTCGACCGCGAACCGCTCGACGGCCCGCTCGTCGTACTCCCCGCGGCCGGTGTGGGCTTCGGGGGCCCGGCGGGGGATGCCGCCGGTCTCGGACGAGGTCGTCCCGGGCGAGGTCTTCGATGCGGTGCCTTCCATGCCCCGACAGTAGACGCAGGCGCTGACGATCGGGACGCGGCGGGCGGCCGCGCGGGAGGTGCGGCCGTCGGATCAGGCCGAGGCCAGGGTGCGCTCGGACGCCGAACCGGGGGTGGCGACGGCCTGGTCGTAGCGGTGCAGGACGAGGCGGGCCATCGCCGGGTGGGCGCCGAGCGGGGCGGCGGCGATCCAGGGTGCGGCCGCGGCGCACTCGGTGGCGAAGCGGCCGGGCGCGGTGAAGTAGGAGGCGACGGCGACCCGGTGGCGGCCCCGGGCGGCGAGGGCGCGTACCGCGGCGGGCACGGTGGGGGTGGCGGCGGAGGCGTACGCGGGGAGCACCGGGACGCCGAGCCGCTCGGCCAGCAGCCGGGCGGTGCGGCGGGTGTCGACGGCCGCGTCGGGGTCGCGGGAGCCGGCCGCGGCGAGCACGACACCGCCGGTGCGGCGGGTGGCCTCGCTCGTCCGCCACCCCGCCTCGACGAGCCGTGCGTACAGCGTCTCGACGAGCAGCGGGTGCGGGCCGAGCGGCGCGGCGACGCGGGTGGCCAGCTCGGGGACGGCGGCCGCGGCCTCGGGGATGTCCTGCTTGACGTGGTAGCCGCGGCTCAGGAGCAGCGGTACGAGGACGGCCTCGCCCGTGTCCACGGACGCGAGGGTGTCGGGCAGCAGCGGCTCGTTCAGCTCGATGTGGCCGAGGCGCACCGCCAGGTGGGGGCGCAGCTCGCGGATCCGCTCGGCCAGCGCCTGGACGGTCGCGAGGGCCCGCGGGTCGCGGCTGCCGTGGGCCACCATGACGAGCGCGGGGGGCGCCGGGCGGCGGACGCCGTTGCGGGAGACGAGGCTGAGCTGGCTGCCGAGCTGGCTGGTGATCCGGTTCATGAGCTGCGCCGTACTGTCGAGGTGGACGCCGCGGAGCGGTCGGCCGCCGGGGCGGGTCTGGGACTCGTCGCGAGGAGGTTTCGACGCCGTCATGGACCGATCCTGGCGGCAGGAGATTGCCGTGCCGTTGCGCCGGCGTCACGGGTGTTTTCCGGCGGTTCACCGTGGGATCCGGGGGCGTGTGAGGGGTGGGTGCGCCGCTCCCGCCCGCGGTCCGGCCGGCGGAGTGAGTCCGGTCACGGTCCCTCGATGAACCGTACTCCCCTGCCCGGCGTCTGTCTGTCGAGTGCCGACGTCACCTGGGGGACACCGATCATGCGCCTGCCGCGCCCGAGCCTGCACAGACCGTCGCTGCGGCTGCCGAGGCCGCGGCTGCGCCGGCCGTCCCTGCCGCGCACCCGCACGGGGCAGCGGCGGGCCGTGCAGGCCGTGATGCTGCTGTGCGTGCTGGCGCTGCTGCCCGCGACCTGGATGTACGTGACGACGGACGACCGGCTGCGGACGACCGCCGACGTGCCGCGGACCGGGGTGGCGGTGGTGTTCGGGGCGGGGCTGTGGGACGGCGAGCCGTCGCCGTACCTCGCACACCGCCTGGACGCGGCGGCGAAGCTGTACCGGGCGGGCCGGGTGGAGGTCGTGCTCGTCACCGGCGACAACAGCCGCGAGGACTACGACGAGCCCGACGCGATGCGGGCCTACCTCACCGAGCGGGGGGTGCCCGACGGGCGCATCGTCAGCGACTACGCCGGATTCGACACCTGGGACTCGTGCGTGCGGGCGAGGAAGATCTTCGGGGTCGACCGGGCCGTGCTCATCAGTCAGGGCTTCCACATCCGGCGGGCGGTCGCGCTGTGCGAGGCGGCGGGGGTCCGGTCGTACGGCGTCGGGGTCGACGCCAAGCACGACGTCACCTGGTACTACGGGGGTGCGCGCGAGGTCCTCGCGGCGGGCAAGGCCGCGCTGGACGCGGCGTTCGAACCCGATCCCCGGTTCCTGGGCCCCCGCGAACCGGGAGTGGACCGGGCGCTGCGAACACCGTCCCGGTGACTCCGCGCGACTCTCTCCCCCCGGGGCTCCCCGGCCGATGCTCCTCCCCGACTCCCACGGGGCTCCGCCCCGGACCCCGCTCCTCGAACGCCGGAGAGGCTGGACCTTCCCCGGCGCCGCCACTTCAGGCGACCAACGCCACCAGCCCCACCCTCGGCGCGAAGAATTCCTGCCCGTCCGGCGCGCACGGACGAACGCTCGGCGCGACGAATTCCAGCCCGCCCGGCGATTGAGGGCGAGCGCGCAGCGCTGCCGGGGGGCCGGGGGCTCGCCCCCGGGTCGGGACGGCGCCCCTCACGGCGACGTCCACCCCACCGGGAGGTCCCCGTGCCGGGGGCGTAACGGGGTGCGCCCCGGTGTGTAACACGGCCGACGCACGCTGGGTGGCATGCAGATCTCCGCGACGCCCACCCACTGCCCGTACTGCGCCCTGCAGTGCGGGATGAATCTGACGCCCACGTCCGACGGTGGCGTCGATCTGACGGAGCGCGCGGACTTCCCGGTGAACCGGGGCGCCCTGTGCGGCAAGGGCCGTACGGCACCGGCCCTGCTGTCCTCGCGGGTGCGGCTGACCTCCCCGCTGGTCCGCAGGGACGGCGTCCTGGAACCCGCCGGCTGGGACGAGGCCCTCGACCGGATCGCCGGGGAGCTGTCCCGCACGCGGACGGAGCATGGCCCGGACGCGTGCGGGGTCTTCGGCGGGGGCGGTCTGACGAACGAGAAGGCCTACGCGCTCGGCAAGTTCGCCCGCGTCGTCCTCGGCACCTCGCAGATCGACTACAACGGGCGCTTCTGCATGTCGTCCGCGGCGGCGGGCGGACTCCAGGCGTTCGGCCTGGACCGGGGACTGCCGTTCCCGCTGGAGGACATCCCGCGGACCGGCTGTGTGATCCTCGTCGGTTCGAACCTCGCCGAGACGATGCCGCCCGCGCTGCGCTACCTCACGGAGCTGAAGGAGAACGGCGGCACGCTGATCGTGATCGACCCGCGCCGGACGCGCACGGCGGAGCAGGCGGATCTGCACCTCGCGCCGCGCCCGGGCACCGATCTGGCGCTGGCCCTCGGTCTGCTGCACCTGGTGGTGGCCGAGGGGCGCACGGACGAGGCGTACATCCAGGACCGCACGAGCGGCTGGGAGGAGACGCGGGCCGCGGCGATGGCGCACTGGCCGGAGTACGTGGAACGGATCACGGGGGTGTCCGTTCCTCAACTCCGCGAGACGGTGCGGCTGTTCTGCGAGCCCGCGTCGGCGATGGTGCTCACCGCCCGCGGGCCCGAGCAGCAGTCCAAGGGCACCGACACCGTGAGCGCCTGGATCAACCTCTGCCTGGCGACCGGCCGTGCGGGGCGCCCGCTGTCCGGCTACGGCTGCCTCACCGGGCAGGGCAACGGGCAGGGCGGGCGTGAACACGGCCAGAAGGCGGACCAGTTGCCCGGCTACCGGAAGCTGACGGATCCGGCGGCCCGGCGGCACGTGGCGGAGGTGTGGGGCGTGGACCCGGACTCGCTGCCCGGGCCCGGGCGCAGCGCGTACGAGCTGCTCGACGCGCTGGGGACCGACATCCACGCGCTGCTGCTGATGGGCTCCAACCCGGTGGTGTCCGCGCCGCGCGCCGCGCACATCGAGGGACGGCTGAGGTCGCTGCGGTTCCTGGCGGTCGCGGACGTCGTCCTGTCCGAGACGGCCGCGCTGGCCGACGTGGTGCTGCCGGTCACCCAGTGGGCGGAGGAGTCGGGCACGACGACGAACCTGGAGGGCCGGGTCCTGCTGCGCCGCCGGGCCCTCCCGCCTCCCGACGGGGTGCGCAGCGACCTCGACGTCCTGAACGGACTGGCCGACCGGCTGGGCGTCGAGAAGGGCTTCCCGACGGACCCGGAGGAGGTCTTCGAGGAGCTGCGCCGGGCGAGCGCGGGCGGTCCCGCGGACTACTCGGGGATCACCTACCGCCGGCTGGCCGAGGAGAACGGGGTGTTCTGGCCCTGTCCGGCGCCGGAGACCGTCGGGGACGGTGAGGACGCGGGGTTCGACACCCCGCCGGACGACCCGGCCGGGGAGTCCGCGGGCGGGGTCCACCCCGGCACGCCGCGCCTCTTCCTCGACCGGTTCGCGACCGAGGACGGGCGGGCGCGGTTCGTCCCGGTGTCGCACCGGGCGATCGCCGAGGAACCGGACGCCGAGTACCCGGTGCTGCTCACCACCGGGCGGGTGGTCGCGCAGTACCAGTCGGGCGCCCAGACCCGGCGGGTCGACGAGCTCAACGCCGCCGCGCCCGGGCCGTTCGTGGAGATGCATCCGCGGCTCGCCGAGCGGCTCGGGGCGGCGGACGGGGACCCGGTGGCGGTCGTGTCCCGGCGGGGACGGGCCGTCGCGCCGGCCCGCGTGACCACCTCCATCCGCCCCGACACCGTCTTCATGCCCTTCCACTGGGCCGGCGAGGGCCGCGCCAACACCCTCACCAACCCGGCTCTGGACCCGACCTCGCGCATGCCGGAGTTCAAGGCGTGCGCGGTACGGCTGGAGGCCCTCGACCAGGCCTGAGCCGGCCTCATATCGCCCACGCCTACGGGCCCTCCGGGGCCGGGAGACGACCGGGCCCGGCGGCCCGGGTGCGGCCAGGCGGCGGGTGGCGGGTGTGCCAGTCGCCGCCCTCGACCAGGCTGCCGCGGGCCCGCAGCCGGGCGGCGACCGCGGGCGCGGCCACGTACACCCAGGCCCGCACCGGCGTCCCGTCCGCCCTCGCCACGTCCCGTGCGACGCGCTCGTACAGGTTGCGGGGGTCGCCGGGGGTGTAGGCGTACTCCTCGAGCCGGTCGAGTTCCAGGAGCAGCGCCCCGTACGCCTCGGGCCGCGCGGTGACCAGTTCGCCGCTCACCGAGCCGCCCGGTGCCGGGACCGCGTACGGATAGCCGGGCCCGTCGTACAGCGCCGCCCCCCGCATCCGGGCGGGTTCCTCGGAGCGGGTGCGGCCGCGCAGGAAGCGGTCGTGGTTACGGCCGCCGGGGCGCAGGGTGCCGTAGACGAAGAAGGGCAGCCGCGTCCCGGTCACGCGTCCGTCCCCGTCTCCTGCTCGACCCAGCGCAGGTAGTCCGCGCTCCCCCGCACGACGGGCGTGGCGATGATCTCGGGGGTGTCGTAGTCGTGCGCCTCGCGCAGATACGCCTCCAGCGCGTCGTACCGGGCGCCCGTCGTCTTCAGGAGCAGCTGCCACTCGGTGGCCGTCTCCACGGCGCCTTCCCAGCGGTAGACGGAGGTCACCGGGCCGGAGATCTGCGCACAGGCCGCGAGCCGGGCCCGCACCGCCCCCGCAGCGAGCGACTGCGCCTTCTCCGCGGCGTCGGTCGTGGTCAGGACGGTCAGCCAGTCGGCCGTGGCCATGATCGCTCTCCTCGTTCGAGCCCTCGCGCAAGCCTTCGCAGAAACGATTCTCGCTCCACACACACCCACACACATCCCCCTGTCGACGCTATGGACATGACATGTCATGGCCCCTTAAATCTGAGGGCACTCAGCGCCACCCCCCACGCGCCTTCGCGCGCCCCCACGCGCCTCAAGGAGACAGATGAGTCGGATACGGCACGCCCGAGGTTCCCGTCTCGCCGGCCTCGGCATCGCCGCGGCCACCACCGGCCTGCTGGCCACCGCGGTGACCCCGGCCGCCGACGCCGCCGACGCGGGCGACCGGCCGGACCGGGCCACCGCGATCGGCAACGCGGCCTCGGCCCTGCTGGACGAGGCGGCACGGCTCGGGCTGACCTCCGCCCAGGGCACCACGGTCCGGGACGTCGTCGTCGACGCGGACGGCGACCAGCATGTGCGCTACGACCGCACATACCGCGAACTCCCGGTCCTGGGCGGCGACTTCGTGGTCCACCTGGCCCCGGACGGCGCCTACCGGGGCGCCGACCGCGCCACCACGCGCGCCATCTCCCTGCCCGGCGTCACGCCGAAGCTCTCCGCGCCCCGGGCCGCCGACCTCGCCACCGCCGCACTGCGCGCCGCACACGTGGGCGAGACCCTCAGGAAGGTGACGGCCAAGCCGCGGCTGGTCGTCGACGCCCTGCACGGGACTCCCCGGCTGGCCTGGCGCACCGACGTGGTGGGCCAGGACTCGCTCGGCAACCCGGTCGCCCGCACGGTACTGACCGACGCCCGCACCGGGGGCCGGATCGACGCGTGGGACAGCATCGAGACGGCGACCGGCGACGGACAGTCGCTCTACGGCGGGACGGTCCCGCTGGAGACCACGGCGTCCGGGTCCGCGTACCAGCTGAAGGACCCGACGCGCGGGAACACGTACACCGGTGACGCCGCCAACAAGACGGACCTGTGCATCCTCGGGATCTGTTTCAGCCGGGCGCCCGCGACGCTCTTCACCGACGCCGACAACCACTGGGGCACCGGCACCACGGCGGACCGCGCGACGGTCGCCGTCGACGCGCAGTACGGCACGGACGAGACCTGGGACTACTACAAGGGCGTCCACGGCCGCAGCGGCATCGCGGGGGACGGCAAGGGCTCGTACAACCGGGTGCACTACGGCAACAAGTACAACAACGCCTTCTGGGACGACAGTTGCTTCTGCATGACGTACGGCGACGGCGACGGGACGACCTTCGGCCCGCTCGTGTCCCTCGACGTCGCGGGGCACGAGATGTCGCACGGCGTGACGTCGAAGACCGCGAAACTGGCGTACTCCGGTGAGTCCGGCGGCCTCAACGAGGCGACTTCCGACATCTTCGGCACACTGGTGGAGTTCCACGCCGGCAACACCTCCGACCCCGGTGACTGGCTGATCGGCGAGGAGGTCGTCCGCCCCGGCTTCGGCAAGCCGGCCCTGCGCTACATGGACCAGCCCTCCAAGGACGGCAAGTCCGCGGACTGCTGGAGCTCCTCGGTGGGCGACCTCGACGTCCACTACTCGTCCGGGATCGCCAACCACTTCGCCTACCTGCTCGCCGAGGGCAGCGGGGCCAAGGTGATCGGCGGGGTCCAGCACAACGGCACCACGTGCAACGGCGCGTCCCTGGAGGGCATCGGCCGGGAGAAGCTCGGCGCCATCTGGTACCGCGCCCTCACCGTCCACATGACGTCCTCGACGAACTACGCCGGGGCGCGGACGGCGACGCTGAACGCGGCGAAGGACCTGTACGGCGCGGGCAGCGCGGAGTACAACGCGGTGGCGGCCGCCTGGAGCGCCGTGGCCGTGGGCTGAGCCCGCGGTGAGCGATGGGCGGCCGTCCCGCGCCGGGACGGCCGCCCGCCCTACGGCACCGGCCGGTGACCGCGCCCCCCGTGCACACCGCTCGTGCGGTCAACCCCCGTACGGACGACGCTCCTTGGCCTCGCGCAGCGCCCGCGCCCACCACACCAGCCGGTCGAGCATCAGCTGCGCCGCGGCGGCCGGGGGGCCGGGGTCGTGGAGACGGCCGTCGGCGTCGAACGCCGCACTCGCCTGGTGGAAGGACACCGTGTCGCGGACCGTCACGGCGTGCAGTTCGGCGAAGACCTGGCGCAGGTGCTCGCTCGCGCGCAGGCCGCCGGACAGCCCTCCGTAGGAGACGAGGGCGACGGGCTTGGCGCGCCACTGCGTGTAGTGCCAGTCGACGAGGTTCTTCAGGCCCGCGGGGAAGCTGTGGTTGTACTCGGGGGTCAGGACGACGTAGGCGTCGGCGGCGTCGAGCGCCGCGGAGACCCGGGCGAGTTCCGCGGCCACCTCGGCGGACGGCGCGTGGGTCAGCGTGGTGGGCAGGGCGACCTCGGCGACGTCGACGACCTCCGGGAGCAGGTCGTCGCGTTCACGGACGCGGCCGAGCAGCCACTCGGCGACGACGGGCCCGAACCGGCCCTCACGATTGCTGCCGACGACCACGGCGACGCGCACCGGTGTGTCGGGCAGGCGGTCGCCGGCCGGCCCCTCGGCGGGCGCCGGGGCGACGGCGGGCTCCGCGGGGGCGGCGAGGGCCGGTTCGGCAAAGGGGCCGGGGCGGCGGGGGCGGCGGCCGGCGGTCCGGCGAGCGCCGGTTCGCCCACGGGTCCGGCGGGGGCGGCGAGGGTCGGTTCGGCCGGGGTGGCGACGGCGGGGTCGGCGGTCCGGGCGTCCGCGGGTGTGGCTGTGTCGGTCTTCATGGGCACAGCCTGATACCTCAAGCTTCCTTGAGGTCAAGCGTTCGCCGCCGCGACCCGGTCACCCGTTCACACCCGCGCTCCGCGCCCTTCGGGTTCTTTTCGGCGGCGGCTCGGCGCCACGCCGGTGACCTGCTGGAACGCCACCGGACCGGCGTGCCCGGCACGCCGTCTGACACCCGTTCACCTCAATTCTGACGTTCCATCAGGGAGCGGACCGCGCCCGGTGCCACTTACCTCGGTAGGGCAGGGGTGCGACCGACGCAGCGGCACATGGGGGTGCCGCGGGCCGCGCCCCCTCGGAGGAGCAACACGATGCGCCCAACCCGTCTGCTGACCGGTACCGCGCTCGCCGTCGCCGCCGCGGGCCTCGCCGCCGCGCCCGCGTACGGCGGGGACACCGGCACCCTGGAGGTGTACCCGGCCACCGTCGCCCCCGGCGCCGACGTCTCGGTGAACACGGCGGCCTGCGGCGCGGACGGCACGGCGACGGGCGACGCCAGCGCGGTGGGCGCGGGCACGTTCGCACTGGCCCCCGGCACGCACGGGCGGGACGCGATCGGCCGCTTCCACGTGCCGGCGAGCGCGCAGCCCGGCACGTACGAGATCGTCGCGAAGTGCTCCGGCGGCCGGCGGGTGGCGGGTGACCTGGTGGTCACGGTGACCTCCACCGAGGAGCGGGTGCACCCGCGAGGAAGCGTCAAGACGGGGGTCGGCGGCGCACTCGGCCCCGACCCCGTGCAGACCGCGGCGGGAGTGGCGGCGCTGGCCGTCGCCGCCGCGGGCGGTACCTGGCTCCTGCATCGCCGGGCGAGAGGCGACGGGTTCTGACGGACACCCTCCGCTGTCCGTCCACAGGTACCGCCGTCCTCCCCCTCCGGGTCCGACGCCCCTCGCGGCCCGGAGGGGGCGGCGGACCCGGCCGGCTCCACGGGCGCGGGCTCCCGCGTCACCGGGAAGAGACGCGGCCCCGCGGCCCCGAGGTGAAGGCGCGGGACCCGTGGCACCGAGACTGGAGGCTCACGTGCGCAGACTGAGCAACCTCGCCATATCCGCCGTCACCGTGGCCGCGCTCTGCTCCGGCGCGTGGCTGCTGCGCAGCGGGGCCGAACGGCACGCGCCGCCGCAGCCCTCGGCCGCGCAGGCCTCCACGCCCGGCACCGGTGAGCGGCAGTCCGCGGCACCGGCGCTGCCACCCTCCCCGCCCGACCGCATCCGCATCCCCGCCATCGACGTGGACGCCCCCCTGATGGGGCTCGGCCTCACCCCGCAGGGCAGCCTGGACGTCCCGCCGGCCGCCAAGAAGAACCTCGCCGGCTGGTACGAGGCCGGCACCACGCCGGGCGAGACGGGCACCGCCATCGTCGCCGGTCACGTCGACAACACCGAGGGTCCCGCGGTCTTCTACGACCTCGGCGGCCTGGCGAAGGGCAGCTCGGTCGAGGTGGCGCGCCGGGACGGGTCGGTCGCCCTCTTCACCGTGGACGCGGTCGAGGTCTACGACGCCCGCGACTTCCCCGACGAGAAGGTGTACGGCGCCGCGCGGCGGCCCGAGCTGCGCGTCATCACGTGCGGCGGCGGTTACTCGGAGGCGACCGGCTACCAGGGCAACGTCGTCGTCTTCGCCCATCTGACCGGGAGCCGGTGAGCGCGTGCGCGGGGCGTGACCGGGTCAGGCCACCCACTGCTGGTAGGCCAGGTTCGCGACCAGGGCGAAGACCACCGTCAGCAGGACCACCCGCACGAATCCGCTGCCCCTCTTGAGCGCGGTCTGCGCCCCCACCATGCCGCCGACCAGGTTGAAGAGGGCCATCAGCGCGGCCAGCTGCCAGAAGACGGTGCCCTTCCAGGCGAACATCGCCAGCGCGCCCGCGTTGGTGCAGCAGTTGACGATCTTCGCGGTGGCGGAGGCGGTCACCAGGTCGAGGTGGAGCAGTGCGGTGAGGGCGAGGACGAGGAACGTACCGGTGCCGGGGCCGATCAGCCCGTCGTAGAAGCCGATGCCCAGGCCGGCCAGGCCGATCGCCGCGAGGATCCGGCGGGGCGGGACGGGTCCCGTCGCCGGCGCCGTGCCGAAGGCGGGCCGCAGGATCACGAAGGCCCCGACGCCGAGCAGGACGACCATGACGACCGGCTTCAGCAGCTCGGTGCTCAGCCCGGCGGCGACGAACGCGCCCGCCGTGGACCCGGCCAGCGCCGCCAGGCCGATGCGCACGGCCGTGCCGACGTCCACGGGCGCCTTGCGCGCGTACGTCACCGCGGCGCCGGTGGTGCCCACGATCGCCACCGCCTTGTTGGTGCCCAGCGCGTACTGGGCGGCGGACACGGAGTTCGGCAGGCCGAGCAGCAGGGCGGGCAGGAGGAGCAGCCCGCCGCCGCCCACCACGGCGTCGACCCAGCCGGCCGCGAGGGAGGCGAGGCAGAGGACGACGACCATGGTCAGCGATATGTCGGGCATGATCGGGACCCTATGGAGGAGATGGATGTGCCGTCCACGGACCTGAGCGTCTTCTGAGGTTGGCCGGACCGCGCGCGACGGTCCGCCGGGGGCCGGGGCCCCGGAGCGGGCGTCGGGCCGGCGCATCCCCGGAGAAGGCACCGGGCCGGCGCATCCCCGGAGAGGACTCGGCCCGCTGGGCGTCCGATCGTCCGCCGCCGGGTCGGCCCGCCCGCCGGAGACCACTCGGCCCGCTGGGCGCACGGTGGTCCGCGCGCGGCCGGCGCGCCCACCGGAAGGAGTCGGCCCGGTGGGCCGCGGCGAGCGGCGCGCCCGCGGGAGAGGGCTCACAGTGCCCCGCGGGCCCGCCTCCACAACCCTCACACTCCCCTTCCGCCGACGCTGAGCGCAGCGTTCCCCGCGGGAAACGGGAGTGATGCGACCGGGTAACACCGGCCCCGCAGGCTGCTCGCATGACCTCGAAAACGCGTGTGGTGGTGATCGGCGCCGGGATCGCGGGCGCCCGGCTCGCCCGGCGGCTCGACGAGCTCGGCATGTCCGTCGTGCTCATCGGCGAGGAGGAGCACCGGCCCTACAACCGGGTGCTGCTCGCCGAGGTCCTGGCCGGGCGGTACGCCCCCGAGGTGATCGCCCTCCCGGCACCGGCCGGCCTGATCCGGACCCGGGTGACCGGCATCGACCGGGCCGCGCGCACGCTGCGCTGCGCGGACGGTTCGGTGATCGCGTACGACACCCTGGTCCTCGCGACCGGCTCCAACCCGGTGCTGCCGCCGCTGCGCGGCCTGTTCGCGCACGAGCGGCACGAACTGCCCGAGGGGGTCCACGCGTTCCGGACGATGGACGACTGCCTCGGCCTGTCCAAGGCCGTACGGCAGGGCACCCGGGCCGTCGTCATCGGCGGCGGTCTGCTGGGCGTCTCGGCCGCCCGAGCGCTCGCCGTGCGCGGCGCCCAGGTGGTCCTCGCCCAGCAGGCCGAGCGGCTCATGGAGCGCCAGCTCGACCCGTCCGCGTCCCGGCTGGTGCACCGGCACCTCACGGACCTGGGTGTCGAGGTGCACACGGAGACCCGGGTGCGCGACGTGCGCTGCGTCGGCGGCGCGGTCCGCTCGGTCGAGATGGCCGACGGATACGCCCTGGACGCCGAACTCGTCGTCCTGGCCTGCGGGGTCCACCCCCGGGTGGGGCTCGCCCAGGACGCGGGCCTGGCCGTCCACAAGGGCATCCTCGTCGACGACCAGCTGCGTACCTCCGACCCGGACATCCGGGCGATCGGCGACTGCACCCAGCACGAGGGCACGGTCTACGGCCTGGCGACGCCCGCCCTCGAACAGGCCGACGTGCTGGCCGAACTGCTCGCCGGCGACCCGGGGGACGGCACCGCGCGCTATCGCGGCACCCGCTCCCTGACCCGGCTCACCCTGACCGGGCTCGCGCCCTTCGACCTCGCCGCCTTCGGCGAGACCGACCCGCGCCCCGGCGACGACGTCATCCAGCTGACCGACGCCACCCGCGGCACCTACCGCAAGGTCGTCGTCCGCGACGACCGCCTGGTCGGCGGCGTACTCGTCGGCGAACTCGGCACCGTGGGCGCGCTCGCGCGCGCCTGGGAGGGAGCAGAGCCGCTCCCCACGGACGGCGCACCACTGCTCCACCTGCTCACCAACGACGGAGGCTCCTGATGACCGCCACCCTGGGGGGCACCCCCACGATCGTGCTCGTCGGCCACGGCATGGTCGGCCAGCGCTTCCTCGAAGCGCTGGCCGAGCGCGGCCTGACCGCCACGCACCGCGTGGTCGTGCTGTGCGAGGAGCCCCGGCCCGCCTACGACCGGGTGCAGCTCACCTCGTACTTCTCGGGTCGCAGCCCCGAGGACCTCTCGCTCACCGACGAGGAGTTCGTCAAGGAGCACGGCATCGAACTGCACCTCGGCGACCCGGCCGAGACGATCGACCGCGAGGCCCGGAAGGTCACCGCCCGCTCCGGCCGGGTCTTCGCCTACGACACCCTCGTCCTCGCCACCGGTTCGTACCCCTTCGTGCCGCCGGTGCCCGGCAAGGACGCCGAGGGCTGCTTCGTCTACCGCACGATCGAGGACCTCCTCGCCATCGAGGAGTACGCGAAGTCGCGGGCGACGACCGGGGCCGTGGTGGGTGGCGGGCTGCTCGGGCTCGAGGCCGCCGGCGCCCTCAAGGGGCTCGGACTGACCTCGCACATCGTGGAGTTCGCGCCGCGCCTCATGCCCGTGCAGGTCGACGAGGGCGGTGGCGCCGCGCTCCTGCGGACCATCGAGGAGATGGGCCTGACCGTGCACACCGGCACGGGCACGCAGGAGATCGTCGTCGGCGACGACGGCGCGGTGACCGGCATGAAGCTCTCCGACGGCTCCGAACTCGCCACGGATCTGGTGGTGTTCTCCGCGGGCGTCCGGCCCCGCGACCAGCTCGCCCGCGACACCGGCCTCACCGTCGGCGAGCGCGGCGGCATCACGGTCGACGAGCAGTGCCGCACCTCGGACCCGTACGTGTTCGCCATCGGCGAGTGCGCCCTCGCGGCGGACGGCCGGGTCTACGGCCTGGTCGCGCCCGGCTACGAGATGGCCGAGACGGCCGCCGCCACCATCGCCGCGGACGAGGCGAGCTTCACGGGCGCCGACCTCTCCACCAAGCTCAAGCTCCTCGGCGTGGACGTCGCCTCCTTCGGGGACGCGCACGGCACCGCCGCCGACTGCCTCGACGTCGTCTACGCGGACTCGCGGTCGGGCACCTACAAGAAGCTGGTCATCGGCCGCGACGGGCGGCTGCTCGGCGGGATTCTGGTCGGCGACGCGGACGCCTACGGCACGCTGCGCGCCCTCACCGGGTCCGTGCCGCCGATCGCGCCCGAGCAGCTCGTCCTGCCGGCCGGTTCCGGCGGCCCGGTCGCCCTCGGCCCCTCGGCCCTGCCGGACGAGGCCGTCATCTGCTCCTGCCACAACGTCACCAAGGGCACGATCCGCGGCGCGGTCACCGAGCACTCCTGCACGACCGTGCCCGAGGTCAAGAAGTGCACCAAGGCGGGTACGGGCTGCGGCAGTTGCGTCAAGGTACTGGGACAGCTGGTCACCGCCGAGCTGGAGGCGAGCGGCGTCGAGGTCGACAAGGGCCTGTGCGGCTGCTTCGCGCAGACCCGCGAGGAGCTGTACGAGATCGTCCTCGCCCTGCGCATCCACTCCTACCAGGCACTGCTGGACCGCTACGGCCGCGAGGACGCCCGGGGCGGCGAGGGCTGCGAGACCTGCAAGCCCGCCATCGGCTCGATCATCGCCTCGCTGGCCCCCGCCATCGGCGCCGACGGCTACGTCCTGGACGGCGAGCAGGCCGCGCTCCAGGACACCAACGACCACTTCCTCGCCAACCTGCAGAAGAACGGCTCGTACTCGATCGTGCCGCGCATCCCCGGCGGTGAGATCACCCCGGAGCGGCTCATCGTGATCGGCGAGGTGGCCCGGGACTTCGGCCTCTACACGAAGATCACCGGCGGTCAGCGGATCGACATGTTCGGCGCCCGGGTGGAGCAGCTCCCGCTGATCTGGGCCCGGCTGGTGGACGCCGGCTTCGAGTCGGGACACGCGTACGGGAAGTCGCTGCGGACGGTCAAGTCCTGCGTGGGGCAGACCTGGTGCCGCTACGGCGTGCAGGACTCGGTCCGCATGGCGATCGACCTGGAGCTGCGCTACCGGGGCCTGCGCTCCCCGCACAAGCTGAAGTCGGCCGTCTCCGGCTGCGCCCGCGAGTGCGCCGAGGCCCAGTCCAAGGACTTCGGCATCATCGCCACCTCCAACGGCTGGAACCTGTACGTCGGCGGCAACGGCGGCGCCACCCCGCGCCACGCCGACCTGCTCGCGCAGGACCTGTCGGACGCCGAACTGGTGCGCCTGATCGACCGGTTCCTGATGTTCTACATCCGTACGGCCGACCGCCTGGAGCGCACGTCCACCTGGCTGGAGCGGATCGAGGGCGGCCTCGACCACGTACGCGACGTGGTCGTGCACGACTCGCTCGGCATCTGCGAGGAGCTGGAGGGCCTGATGCAGGCCCACGTCGCGGGCTACCGCGACGAGTGGGCGGAGACCATCAACGACCCCGAGAAGCTGGCCCGGTTCGTGTCCTTCGTGAACGCGCCCGACACTCCCGACCCGGTCGTCGGCTTCGTGCCGGAGCGCGACCAGATCAAGCCCGACCTGCCGCTGCTCACGATCGGCACGCGGCCCGCCGAAGCCCTGGAAGGAAGCGCCCAGCGATGACGATCGCCCCCGAGACCACCGACCTGAAGGTTCAGCTCCGCCTGGAGGACGACTGGTTCACCGTCTGCGACCTGTCCCTGCTGACGCCGGGCCGGGGGGTCGCGGCCCTGCTGCCCGACGGCCGCCAGGTCGCCCTCTTCCGCGACCGGGCGGGCCGGACGTACGCCATCGGCAACCGGGACCCGTTCAGCGGGGCGGCGGTCCTCTCCCGCGGGCTGACCGGCAGCCACCGGGGGCGGGCGTTCGTCGCCTCGCCGCTGCTCAAGCAGCGCTTCGACCTGGCCTCCGGGCAGTGCCTGGACGACGAGTCGGTCAGCGTGCCCGCCTACGAGGTACGCGCCTTCTGAGGAAGCGGCCTCCGCCGTCCGGTGGGCGCCCTGCGACGAGGCGGCCGCCGGGCGGCGCCGGCGCTCAGGACGTCAGCGCGTCGTACGTGACGCCGGTCAGCTCCTCGGAGGCGGCCCACAGGCGCTCGCTCACCCGGTCGTCGCGGGTCCAGGACGCCCGCCACGACCTCGCGGGCGCACCGCGCCACATCGCGAACGAGGGCCCGGTGAAGGAGTCCGGCAGGACCCCGTCGGCGGTGGCCGCGTACAGCGTGGGCAGGGCACCGGCCTCGGCGCTCTGCGCGAAGACCCGGTTGCCGATCTCCACGAACCGCTCGGCTCCCCTGCGGCCCTCCATCCGCGGCCCGGCGGCCTGCAGGTTCGTGGAGGCGTAGCCCGGGTGCGCCGCCGCGGGCACCAGCCCGGAGCCGGTGGCCGCGAGGCGCCGGGCCAGCTCGTGGGTGAAGAGCAGGTTGGCGGTCTTGGACCGCGCGTAGGCGATCCAGCGCCGGTACCCGCGCTCGCTGTTGAGGTCGTCGATGTCGATGTTGGCCAGGGCGTGCACCATGCTGGACAGGGTGACGACCCGGGCGCCGGGGGTCCGCAGCAGTGCGGGCAGCAGCAGCCCGGTGAGCGCGAAGTGCCCGAGGTGGTTGACCCCGAACTGGGTCTCGAATCCGTCGGCGGTGCGGCCCTGCGGCAGCGCCATCACGCCGGCGTTGTTGACGAGCAGGTCCAGCCTCTCGTCGGGATACGCCGCGGCGAACTTCCGCACGGAGGAGAGGTCGCCGAGGTCGAGCCGGACGAACCGCACGTCGGCGCCCGGCACTTCGGCGACGAGCCGGTCCCCCGCCTCGTGGCCGCGCTCCTCGCTGCGGCAGGCGAGCAGCACGCGGGCGCCACGGCGGGCCAGCTCCCGTGCGGTGACGTATCCGAGGCCGCTGTTGGCGCCGGTGACGACGGCGGTGCGGCCGCTCTGGTCGGGGATGTCGCTCGCGTTCCAGCCCGTCATGACGGATGTTCCCTCTCGCCCGAAGTGGACCCTCACCGTACGCCCGCTCCTCGACGGGACCGGGCTTTCGGGCGGGGGGCGGGGGACGCGTCCGCCGGACGCGCCGGGGCCCGGACGCCCGAGAGGGCGGCACCCCCCGCACAGGGGTACCGCCCTCTCCTGGTGCACCGGGACCGCCGCCGCGTCGGTGAGGGTCAGGAAGTGACCGGTGGCGGGCCCGGGGGTCTCGGGGTGTCGTTCGGCCCCCTAGCGGTGGTCGCTTCCCGCCGACGAGGACGCCGCGCGTCCCGCCTCAAGCCGCGCCACCGGGATCCGGAACGGCGAGCAGGAGACGTAGTCGAGTCCGACCTCGTGGAAGAAGTGCACCGACTCGGGGTCGCCGCCGTGCTCGCCGCAGACGCCGAGCTTGAGGTCGGGGCGGGTGGCCCGGCCGGCCTCGACCGCGCTGCGCACGAGCGAGCCGACGCCGTCCCGGTCGATGGTCTCGAAGGGGGAGACCCCGAAGATGCCCTTCTCCAGGTACGCGGTGAAGAAGCTCGCCTCCACGTCGTCGCGGGAGAAGCCCCACACCGTCTGGGTGAGGTCGTTCGTGCCGAAGGAGAAGAACTCGGCGGCCTCGGCGATCTGACCGGCGGTCAGCGCGGCCCGGGGCAGCTCGATCATCGTGCCGATGGCCAGGTTCAGCTGGACCCCGGTGGCCTCTTGGACCTCGGCGATGACCTGGTCGGCCTCGTCGCGGACGATCTCCAGCTCCTGGACCGTGCCCACCAGGGGGATCATGATCTCGGCGCGCGGGTCGCCCTTGGCGTTGCGGCGTTCGGCCGCGGCCTCCGCGATCGCCCGCACCTGCATCGTGAACAGGCCGGGGATGACCAGGCCGAGGCGGACGCCGCGCAGGCCCAGCATCGGGTTCTGCTCGTGCAGGCGGTGGACGGCCTGGAGCAGGCGCAGGTCGTTCTCGTTCGAGTCCTTGCGGGACTCCGCGAGGGCCACCCGGACCGACAGCTCGGTGATGTCGGGCAGGAACTCGTGCAGCGGCGGGTCCAGCAGCCGGATCGTCACCGGCAGGCCGTCCATCGCCGAGAACAGCTCCACGAAGTCCTGCTTCTGGAGCGGGAGGAGCTCCTTGAGGGACTCCTCGCGCTCGGCCTCCGTGTCGGCCAGGATCAGCCGCTCGACCAGTTCGCGGCGGTCGCCCAGGAACATGTGCTCGGTGCGGCACAGGCCGATGCCCTGCGCGCCGAAGCGCCGCGCGCGCATCGCGTCCTCGGCGTTGTCCGCGTTCGCGCGCACCCGCAGGCGCCGCTTGCGGTCGGCGAACGCCATGATCCGGTGCACGGCCTCGACCAGCTCGTCGGCGTCGTTGGCGCCGGCGTGCATCCGGCCCTCGAAGTACTCCACGACCGGGGACGGGACGACCGGGACCTCGCCCAGGTAGACCTTGCCGGTCGAGCCGTCGATGGAGATGACGTCGCCCTCCTCGACGACGTGTCCGCCCGGCACCGTCATCCGGCGCCGCTTGGTGTCGACCTCCAGCTCCTCGGCGCCGCACACACAGGTCTTGCCCATGCCGCGCGCGACCACGGCCGCGTGCGAGGTCTTGCCGCCGCGCGAGGTGAGGATGCCCTCCGCCGCGATCATGCCGTCCAGGTCGTCGGGGTTGGTCTCGCGGCGGACCAGGATGACCTTCTCGCCCGAGCGGGACCACTTCACCGCGGTGTACGAGTCGAAGACGGCCTTGCCGACCGCCGCGCCCGGCGAGGCCGCGATGCCGCGGCCGACCTGCTGGACCTTCGCGCCGTCGTCGAAGCGCGGGAACATCAGCTGGGCGAGCTGCGCGCCGGTGACGCGCTGGAGCGCCTCGGCCTCGTCGATCAGGCCCTGGTCGACCAGCTGCGTGGCGATGCGGAAGGCCGCACCGGCGGTCCGCTTGCCGACGCGGGTCTGGAGCATCCAGAGCTGGCCGCGCTCGATGGTGAACTCGATGTCGCAGAGATCCTTGTAGTGGTTCTCCAGGGTCTCCATGATCTGCATGAGCTGGTCGTACGACTTCTTGTCGATCTGCTCCAGCTCCGCGAGCGGGACCGTGTTGCGGATGCCCGCGACGACGTCCTCGCCCTGGGCGTTCTGCAGGTAGTCGCCGTAGACGCCCTGGTGGCCGGAGGCGGGGTCGCGGGTGAAGGCGACGCCGGTGCCGGAGTCGGGGCCGAGGTTGCCGAAGACCATGGAACAGACGTTGACGGCCGTGCCGAGGTCGTGCGGGATGCGCTCCTGACGGCGGTACAGCTTGGCGCGGTCGGTGTTCCAGGAGTCGAAGACCGCGTGGATGGCGAGGTCCATCTGCTCGCGCGGGTCCTGCGGGAAGTCCCGGCCGGCCTCGGTCTTGACGATCTTCTTGAACTTGGTGACGAGCTTCTTCAGGTCGGCGGCCTCGAGGTCCGTGTCGACCGCGACCTTCTTCGCCTCCTTGGCGGCCTCCAGCGCGTCCTCGAAGAGGTCGCCGTCGACACCGAGGACCGTCTTGCCGAACATCTGGATGAGGCGGCGGTAGGAGTCCCACGCGAAGCGGTCGTCGCCGGCCTGCTTGGCCAGGCCCTGCACCGACTTGTCGGAGAGCCCGATGTTCAGGACGGTGTCCATCATGCCGGGCATGGAGAACTTCGCGCCGGAACGGACGGAGACGAGGAGGGGGTTGTCGGCCTGCCCGAGCTTCTTGCCCATCTTCTGCTCGAGGGCGTCGAGGTGTGCACTCACCTCGTCACGCAGTGCCGCCGGCTCCTCGCCGCTGTCGAGGTAGGTCTTGCAGGCCTCGGTCGTGATGGTGAAGCCCGGCGGGACCGGAAGACCCAGGTTGGTCATCTCGGCGAGGTTCGCGCCCTTGCCGCCCAGCAGGTCCTTGAGGTCCTTGTTGCCTTCCGTGAAGTCGTAAACGAACTTCACGTCCTCGGCACCGCTCTGAGCTACGTGGGGATCTTTGTTTTCCGACACGGGTCTCGACTCCTCGACGTGACGGTGGCTGCCCTGACGGCGAGGAACATACCCAGATCGAAGGCACCTGGGTACGTCCACTTGCGCGTCATGCGCCCGTAACCACTCGTCCGCCAGCAGATCGAAAGTCGCCGGTGGGTAAGGAGCGGACCAGGTTGCTTTCATCTCTTGAACGGAGCAAACGCCATAGGCGGCCCAGGGCGCTCAAGTGAGCACCATCTGGCACGCCTGAGTTCATGCCGTGAACAATCAAGAGGTGGCACTCAGTGCCACCCCTTTGGAAAATGCATCCGGCCGTAAATCGCTCATCTGAGCGCTACCCCTATCAGGGGTGGCGAGAATCACGCCGCCGACCGGGCCGGAATTTCATCATGCGGACGACGTCGCGGACGCGTCACACGGACGACACACGCCGGGCCGCCGAGCCCTCACAGGCCCATCGCGGCCAGCCGCTCCTCGGCCCGCTCGGGTGCGTACAGGTGCTCCACGACCAGTGCCCCCGCCCCGACCAGCCCGGCCCGGTCACCGAGCCGGGAGGTCACCACGTCCAGATGAGCGGTGGAGCGGACCAGCGCACGCTGGTACAGCAGCTCGCGGACCCCGGTCAGGAAGTGGGTTCCGGCCAAATCGCCGGCGATCATCAGGACGCCCGGATTGAGCAGCGTCACCACGGTGGCCAGAACGTCGCCGACGTGCCGCCCCGCCTCCCGGGCGAGGGTGACCGCCTCGGGATGACCCGCCGCGAGCAGATCCCGTACGTCCGAGCCCGACGCGGCCGGCACCCCCGTCTCGGTCAGCCGCCGCGCCACCGCGCCCCCGCTCGCCAGGGCGGCCAGGCAGCCGTACGAACCGCATGTGCACAGCGCGTCGGCACCCTGCGGGACGCGGATGTGCCCGATGTCTCCGGCACCCCCGTCGATGCCCCGGTAGATCGCGCCGCCCACCACCACCGCGGCGCCGATGCCCGTGGAGACCTTGACCAGGGCGAAGGCGGAGCAGTCCGGGTAGCCGGTGCGCTGTTCGCCGTACGCCATCAGGTTGGCGTCGTTGTCGACCAGGACCGGCACGCGGGCACCGCCGTCGGTGCCCGCGTGCTCGGCGAAGGCGCGGCCGAGCCTGCCGCGTATGTCGTAGCCGTCCCAGCCCGGCATGATCGGCGGCTGCACCACCCGGCCGGTCTCGCTGTCGACGGGGCCCGGGACGGCCAGCCCGATCCCGCACACCGCGTCGGCGCGCTGTCCTGCCTTGTCCAGCAACTCGGCGAACCGGCGCCCGAGTTCGTCGAGGACCACGTCCGGTCCGTCCTCGACGACCAGGACGCCGGCGTGCTCGGAGAGGATCTCGCCGCCCAGGGTGAGGACGGCCACCCGGGCGTGCCGGGTGTCGAGGTCCGCCGCGAGGACGACCGCGTGGGCGTCGTCGAACTCCAGCGTGATGGACGGCCGGCCGCCCAGCGGCGAGTCGACCGGACCGCCCGAGCCCTCGCGCAGCCAGCCCGCCCGGAACAGCCGGTCCAGGCGCTGCCCGACCGTGGCCCGGGACAGACCGGTGGCCTGTTGCAGCGCTCCGCGGGTCGTCGCCCGGCCGCTGCGCACCAGCTGGAGCAGTTGTCCGGCGCTCGCCTGGCTCCCGGCTCTCATGGCCTTCGCCGCCCTTCCCGTCATGCCCACCCTCTTGCGTTCACCAACTCTGCATTACATATTGAGTTTTGCGTGTTAAATAGACGTAACCCTACGGTAGGTACTGCCGAACTGGTCGGCCGGACGTCTTCGGGGAGACCTGAGTGGACCGCACTGCGCAACTCGCCGCCCACCGCACGGAGATCGCCTCTCCCGTGCGCGTCGCGGAGCCGCCTCCCCCGGCCGGCCCGGGCGGGACCGCCGTCTCCGGACCGGCCGTATACGACCCGGGGGGTCCGGCGGGCGCGCTGCACCGCGCCGCCGAGCGTGTGCTGGCGGGCAACTGGACGGGGACGTCGACGGTGCCCTCGCGCGGTCTGTATCCGCACCAGTGGTCCTGGGACTCCGCGTTCGTCGCGATCGGCCTGCGCCATCTCTCCCCGTTACGGGCGCAGACCGAGCTGGAGACGCTGCTCGGCGCCCAGTGGGCCGACGGGCGGGTGCCCCACATCGTCTTCAACCCCTCCGTCCCGCTCGACGCGTACTTCCCGAGCCCCGACTTCTGGCGCTCCTCGACCGCGGGGCGCGCTGCGGGCGCCCCGCGCACCGTACAGACGTCGGGCATCGTGCAGCCACCGGTGCACGCCCTCGCCGCCTGGCTGGTGCACTGCGCCGACCCGGTGCTGTCCGGGGCCCGCGGCTTCCTCTCCCGGGTCTACCCGCGCCTCGCCGCCTGGCACCGCTACCTCCTGCACCGCCGCGACCTCGGCGGCGGCGGCCTGGCCTCGGTGGTCCACCCCTGGGAGCAGGGCATGGACAACAGCCCCTGCTGGGACGCCCCGCTGAGCCGGGTCACTCCCGCGCCGTCCCGGTCGTTCCGCCGCGCGGACCTCGACCACGGCGCCGCGGAGGACCGGCCCACGGATCTCGACTACGGACGGTACGTGCGCCTCGCCGCGGACTACCGCGACCGCGGATACGCGGACGGGAGGGGCGAGTTCGCCGTCGAGGACCCCGCCTTCAATGCCCTGCTGATCGCCTCCGAGTACGCGCTGGCCTCGATCGCACGCGAACTGGGCGCGCCGGGGACGGCCCGGCGCGGACGCGCGGAGCGCCTCACGGCGGCCCTGGTGGAGCGGCTGTGGGACCCGGCCGAGGGGATGTTCTTCTGCCGGGACGTGCACGGGGAGGCGATCCCGGAGCGCGGAGTCGCCGGGCTGCTGCCGCTGGTGCTGCCCGGTCTCCCCCGCGAGGTCGTCGCGGGGCTCGTCTCCACTCTGGCCGGTCCCCACTTCGGGCTCGGCACCGCCGCCCGGCTCGTGCCGAGTTACGACCTGACCGGCGAGGCATTCGACCCGCACCGGTACTGGCGGGGACCCGCCTGGTTCAACACCAACTGGCTGCTGGAGCGCGGGCTCCGGCTGCACGGGGAGCACGGACGGGCGGACGGTCTGCGGGCCGCGCTGCTCGACACGGCCGGGGAGTCGGGGTTCGCCGAGTACGTGGACCCCCGCACCGGCGACGGCTGCGGGGCGCGCGGCTTCAGCTGGACGGCCGCGCTCACCCTCGATCTGCTGCACGAGCCCCCGGGGCACGGCGCGCGGGGCGGCATCCGCGCGGGGGGCGGCACGTCCGACATGAGCGACCAGGGAGGGGACCGGGGATGACGGAGCGGCATCATCTGCTCGTGCGGGGCGGCACGTTCGCCGCCGTGGGCGACGGCGGGGACATCAGCGGGGTGCGGGGCGGCAGTTCGCCCGACGGTCTGTTCGTGCGCGACGCACGGCATCTGAGCCGCTGGCAGCTGACCGTCGACGGCGCGGTGCCCGAGGCGCTCACGCCGGTCGCGGACGGGGACACGGCGCGCTGCGTGCTCGTACCGCGCGGTGGCCGCCAGGAGCCGCCCGCGTACACGCTCTTCCGTGAACAGGCGGTCGCCGACGGTGCGTTCGTGGAGTCGCTGCGGGTCACCAGCAATCGGCCGACGCCGACGACGGTCCGCATCGCGGTCACCGCGGACGCCGACTTCGCGGACCAGTTCGAGCTGCGCTCCGACTACCGCACCTACGCCAAGCGGGGCGCCGTCCGCTCCCGCGAGATCCTGGACGACGGCGTGGAGTTCGGCTACCGGCGCGGCGAGTGGCGGTCCTGTACGACCGTCACCTCGGAGCCCGCGCCGGACGGCGTGGAGGAGACCGGCACGGGCGCGCGGCGCCTCGTGTGGTCGCTGGACCTCGCACCGCACGGCTCGGCCGAGCTGGCGCTGCGGGTCGCGGCCCGCCCGCACGGGGTCCCCCGGATGCCGGACGTCCCGCCCACCCCCGCGGCGGCCAACGAGCAACTCCTCGCCCTGGAGGGCGAGTTCGCCCAAGGTGTGCCCTTCCCGACCGGCTGGCCCGAGCTGGCGGCGGCCTGCGCGCGGGGGCTGTCCGACCTCGCGGCGCTCCAGGTGCCGGCGCGGGGCCCGGACGGCGAGGAGCTGCGGGTCCCGGCGGGCGGGGTCCCCTGGTTCCTCACCCTGCTGGGCCGCGACGCCCTCCTCACCTCGCTCTTCGCGCTCCCGTACCGGCCTCGGCTGGCCGCCGCCACGCTGCCGGCGCTGGCCGCCACGCAGGCGACCGAGACCGGGACGGGCCCGGTCGCCCAGCCCGGCAAGATCGTGCACGAGGTGCGGCACGGGGAGCTGGCGCACTTCGGGCAGGTGCCGTACGGCCGCTACTACGGCTCGGTGGACGCGACACCGCTCTTCCTCGTCCTGCTCGGCTCCTATGTGGAACAGACCGGGGACGTCGAGCCGGCCCGGCGGCTGGAGTCCCATGCGCGGGCGGCGATCGGCTGGATGCTGGACCACGGCGGGCTCACCTCGCGCGGCTACCTCGTCTACCGGGCGGACGAGGGCGGTCTCGCCAACCAGAACTGGAAGGACTCCCCCGGCGCCATCTGCTCGGCCGAGGGCAACCGGGCCACGGGTCCGGTGATGGCGGCGGGCGCGCAGGGGTACGCCTACGACGCGCTGCGCCGGACCGCGCACCTGGCGCGGACGGTGTGGGACGACGCGGTGTACGCGGCGCTGCTGGAGCAGGCGGCGGGCGATCTGCGGGACCGATTCCAGCGGGACTTCTGGATGCCGGAGCACTCCTTCCCCGCGCTGGCGCTGGACGGCGACGGCCGCCAGGTCGACGCGCTCGCCTCCGACGCGGGCCATCTGCTCTGGTCGGGGCTGCTGGACAAGGAGTACGGCGAGCTGGTGGGCCGCCGCCTGCTCGCGCCGGACTTCTTCTCCGGCTGGGGCGTGCGCACCCTCGCCGCGGGCCAGTCGGCGTACCACCCGCTCTCGTACCACCGCGGGTCGGTCTGGCCGCACGACAACGCCCTGATCTGCCTGGGCCTGGCCCGGTACGGCCTGCACGACGAGGCCCGTACCGTCGCCCACGCCCTGGTCGACGCGGCCACGGTGGCCGGCCACCGGCTCCCGGAGGTCATCGCGGGCTACGGCCGCGACACCCACGCGGAGCCGGTCCCCTACCCGCATGCCTGCATCCGCGAATCCCGCTCGGCGGCAGCGCCGCTGGCCCTCCTCACGGCGGTGGGCGGCGCGTAGGCCGCGCCCGCGGTGAGCGGGCCGCCCGACGGGGCCGCGGTGCGTCGGCCGCCCGGCCGACGGGAGCCCCCGGTGGGGACCGGGCACCGCCGTCCGGCCGAGGCGTGGCGCCGGGGGCGGCGTACCCGCGCCCGACCGGGGGCGACACGGCGAAGCCGCCCGGCGCGTACGGAGAACACGGCGAGGCGGCGGCCCCGGAGCGCCGCCGGCCGGACGCCGCGTGCACCACCGCGCCGGCCACCTGCGGCGGCACGGCGAGCGGGCCCCCGGGTCGCGCCGCCGTCCGGGCCGCGGGTCGGCGCCGCTTCACCGGGGCCGCACGGCCAGGCACCGCGAGTGGGCGCGCCGGCCGGGCATCGCGGGCCTGGCCGTCGTGGGGCGCCGGCGCGTGCCGGCGCGCGGTCTCGCGGGCCGGATCCGCCGTGGGAGGGGCGGCGGGGCGCCGGTCTGGGCGGGCTCGTCCCCGGGAGGTGATCCGGGTGGGGTCGGTGCGGCGGGGTCAGCCGCCGGAGGTGTCCAGTTCCGCGTCCTCGGTGAGGCCCGCGCAGTCGTACGGGTCCTTGAGCCAGCCGTCCGGCAGGACCACCCGGTTGTTGCCCGAGGTGCGCCCGCGAGGGCCGTCGGCTCCGCTGGGCCAGGACTGGTCGAGGTCCAACTCGTCCAGTCCGGCGCGCAGTTCGGCCAGGGACGAGGTGATCGCGAGACGCTTGCGCATCTCCGAGCCGACCGCGAAACCCTTCAGGTACCAGGCCACGTGCTTGCGGAAGTCGATGACGCCGCGTGCCTCGTCGCCGATCCACTCGCCGAGCAGGGTGGCGTGCCGGACCATGACGGCCGCGACCTCGCGCAGCGTCGGGGCCGCGTACTCCGGGCGTCCCTCGAAGGCGGCGACCAGGTCGCCGAAGAGCCAGGGCCGGCCCAGGCAGCCGCGGCCGACGACGACCCCGTCGCACCCGGTCTCCCGCACCATGCGGACCGCGTCCGGGGCCGACCAGATGTCACCGTTGCCGAGGACCGGGATCTCCGGCACGTGCTCCTTGAGGCGGGCGATCGCGTCCCAGTCCGCGGTGCCGCCGTAGTGCTGCGCGGCGGTCCTGCCGTGCAGGGCGATGGCCGTCACGCCCTCCTCGACGGCGATCCGTCCGGCGTCGAGATAGGTGATGTGGTCGTCGTCGATGCCCTTGCGCATCTTCATCGTCACCGGCAGGTCCCCGGCGCCGGCGACGGCCTCGCGCAGGATCGCGCGCAGCAGGTTCCGCTTGAACGGGAGCGCCGAGCCGCCGCCCTTGCGGGTCACCTTGGGCACCGGGCAGCCGAAGTTCAGGTCGATGTGGTCGGCGAGGTCCTCCTCCGCGATCATGCGGACGGCCTTGCCGACGGTCGCCGGGTCCACGCCGTACAGCTGGATCGAGCGCGGCTGCTCGCTCGCGTCGAAGTGGATCAGCTGCATGGTCTTCTCGTTGCGCTCGACCAGCGCTCGCGTGGTGATCATCTCGCTGACGAACAGGCCCTTGCCGCCGGAGAACTCCCGGCAGAGCGTGCGGAAGGGCGCGTTCGTGATCCCGGCCATGGGGGCGAGGACGACGGGCGGCTGCACCGTGTGGGGGCCGATCGACAGCGGGGCGGCGGAGGCGAGGGTGGGCGCGGACATTCCCCCATTGTCGCGCACGGCGGCGCGTGCTCGTACGGAGGGAGCGGCCCGGCGGAGGACAGATCATGTAGCGGTCATTAGTTAGGCGCACTACTGAAGACGGCGTAGGCTGTGGGGATGCCCGAGCCGAGCCATCGCCGCCGCATGCTGGTGCTCGCAATCTGCTGCATGAGCCTGCTGATCGTGAGCCTCGACAACACCGCGCTGAACGTCGCGCTCCCCTCCATGCAACGGGAACTGCACGCCGACGTCGCGGGGCTGCAGTGGGCGATCGACGCGTACACGCTCGTCCTCGCCTCGCTGCTGATGCTCGCGGGGTCGACCGCCGACCGCGTCGGCCGCCGCCGGGTCTTCGTCGCCGGTCTGGTCGTCTTCACGCTCGGCTCGCTGCTGTGCTCCCTCGCCCCGAACCTCGCCTCCCTGGTCGTCTTCCGGATGGTCCAGGCGGTCGGCGGCTCGATGCTGAACCCGGTGGCGATGTCGATCATCACCAACACCTTCACGGATCCCCGGGAACGCGCCCGCGCGATCGGCGTGTGGAGCGGCGTCGTCGGCATCGCGCTGGCCGCGGGGCCGGTGGTCGGCGGGCTGCTCGTGGACTCGGTCGGCTGGCGGTCGATCTTCTGGGTCAACCTCCCGGTCGGGCTGGCCGCACTGCTGCTGACCCTGCGTTTCGTGCCCGAGTCGCGGGCGCCCAGGGCGCGACGCCCGGACCCGGTGGGCCAGCTCCTGGTGATCGTGCTGCTCGGCTCGCTGACCTACGCGATCATCGAGGCGCCCCACACCGGCGCCGCCAGGACCTGCGCCTTCGGCGCCCTCGCCCTCGCCGCGCTGGTCGGGCTGCTGCGGTACGAGCCGCGCCGGGCCGAGCCGCTCATCGACCTGCGCTTCTTCCGCTCGGCGCCGTTCAGCGGGGCCACGGTGGTCGCGGTCAGCGCCTTCTCCGCGCTCAGCGGCTTCCTCTTCCTCTCCACGCTCTACCTCCAGAACGTACGCGGTCTGGACGCCCTGCACGCGGGCCTGTGGATGCTGCCCATGGCCGCCGTGTGCTTCCTGACCGCGCCGGTCTCGGGGCGGCTGGTGGGCAGCCGGGGCCCGCGCCTGTCGCTGCTCGTCGCCGGGGTCGCGATGACCGCGAGCGGGGTGCTTTTCGCCGCCTTCGAGGCGGAGACGTCGAACGTCACGCTCGTCATCGGCTACGTCCTGTTCGGGCTGGGGTTCGGCTTCGTCAACGCCCCCATCACCAACACCGCCGTCTCCGGCATGCCCCGCGCCCAGGCCGGCGTCGCCGCCGCCGTGGCCTCCACCAGCCGGCAGGTCGGCCAGACCCTCGGAGTCGCCGTGATCGGGGCGGTCCTGGCGTCGGGCGTCAGCGCGTCGTCGTACCGGGACACCTTCGTGGCGGCCGCCCGGCCGGGCTGGTGGATCATCGCGGGCTGCGGCTTCCTGGTGCTGGTGCTCGGCGCCCTCACCAGCGGGCAGTGGGCCCGCCGCACCGCGGAACGGACCGCTGAGCAGCTCCGCACGGCGCAGACCGGGCAGACGCCGGGCGTCCGGGCGTAGCCGCGGCGCTCCGGCGAGGGCGTCGCTGCCGCCGGGTCGGACATCGCCCGGCAAGCGGATCGCACCGGCGGGCGCCCCGCGTCCGGGCCGCGCGGGCTGCCGGGGACGGCCGCAGAGGGACTCCTCCGCTCAGTTCCCCGGCGCGGCGCGCTCCTCGGCGATCGCCTGCAGCTTCTCCAGCCGCTCGCGGGACTCCGCGTCGGCGGGCACGTACGTCACCATCCGCGGGCCGGTCTCCGGGCCCAGCCACAGGTCGGTGTGGTCCACGGTGAGGCGGCCGACGTACTTGTTGCGGAACTCCTTGCGCTTCGTGCGCGCACCGACCACCTCGTGCCGGTCCCACACCTCGCGGAAGTCCGGTGACTCCGTCCGCAGCCGCTGCAGCAGGGCCTTCCAGGCGGGCTCGGCGAGATGACCGGCCATCGCCGCGCGGAACCTGGCGGCCATCAGCCGGGTCGCCTCCTCCAGGTGCACGATCGACGCGCGCCACTCCTCGTGCGTGTAGGCGAGGATCAGGCAGTTGCGGTCCTCGGGCGGCACCGCGTCCAGGTCGCAGAGCAGCAGGCCGTACGTGCGGTTGTGGGCGAGGATGTCGTACCTGCTGTTCTGGATGCAGGCGGGGACCGGCTCCAGCTGTTCCAGGACGCCGCGCAGGGCGGGCGTGACCGAGGGGCAGGCCGAGGTGGGCGCCGGATCGACGGCGCCGGCCAGCTGGAACAGGTGCACGCGCTCACTGGGGTCCAGCAGCAGCGTCCGGGCGAGCGCGTCGAGGACCTGCACGGAGACCTGGATGTCCCGCGCCTGTTCGAGCCACGTGTACCAGGTGACGCCGACGGCGGCGAGCTGCGCGACCTCCTCGCGGCGCAGTCCCGGGGTCCGCCGCCGGGGGCCGCGGGGCAGACCGACCTGTTCGGGGGCGACGTGCTCGCGGCGGTGGCGGAGGAAGGCGGCCAGCTCGTGCCGCCGGATGTCGGACACGCGGCCCCGGGCCCGGGTCCCTGTCGTGGTCCGCTCCTGCGCCGAGGTCGTCATGGGCCCAGCCTGACGCACTTCCCAGCCTGTTTCCAGGTACTGCCGCTACCAGGATGAGCAGACTCTGGTACCAGCCTCGCGACCGGACCAGGCTCGGGGGCGTGACCGAAACCGGAACTCTCGACCGCGCCGCCGCCCGCTCCTCCGCCGTTCCGCCCGTGCTCGGCGGCCTCGGGCTGTTCACCGTGCTGCTGGGCGCGGCACTCCCCCTCGTGGACTTCTTCATCGTCAACGTGGCCCTGCCCTCGATGGGCCGGGACCTGGGCGCGGACGAGGCCCTTCTGGAACTCGTGGTCGCCGGGTACGGCGTCTCGTACGCCGTTCTGCTGGTGCTCGGCGGGCGGCTCGGCGACCTGTTCGGGCGGCGCCGGCTGTTCCTCGGCGGCATGGCCGCCTTCGGCGTGACCTCCCTCGCCTGCGGACTGGCGCCCACCGCCTGGACGCTGGTGGCGGCGCGCGTCGCGCAGGGCGCCGCGTCGGCGGCGATGCTGCCGCAGGTGCTCGCCACCATCCAGTCGGCGACCGCCGGGCCCCGGCGCGCCCGGGCGATGAGCCTGTACGGCGCGACGGCCGGGCTCTCCATGGTGGCGGGGCAGATCCTCGGCGGCGTCCTGGTCGCTGCGGACGTCGCGGGCACCGGCTGGCGGTCGGTGTTCCTTGTGAACGTGCCGGTGGTGGTCGTGGGCCTGGTACTGGCCGCGCGTGCCGTCCCCGAGACCCGCTCGCAGCACCCGGAGCCGGTGGACGGCCCCGGCACCGTCCTGCTCGCGGTCGCGCTGCTCGCCCTGCTGGCACCGCTGACCGAGGGCCGGGCCGCGGGGTGGCCGCTGTGGACCTGGGTGTCGCTGATCCTGTTCCCGTTCGCGGCGCTGGCCTTCTGCCTGGTGGAGCGCCGGGCGGACCGGCTGGGCCGCACACCGCTCGTGCCGCCGGGCCTGCTCGCGCTGCGGTCGCTGCGGCGCGGCCTGGTCATGGTGGTGCCGTTCTCCATCGGCTTCAGCGGCTTCATGTTCGTGATCGCGGTGGCGCTCCAGCAGGGCGCCGGCCTCGGCCCGGTGGCCGCGGGGCTGACGCTCGCCCCGATGGCGGCCGCGTTCTTCGCCGTCTCGCTGTGCGGGCCGCGGCTGGTCGCCCGGTACGGCACGCGGGTGGTGACGGCCGGCGGTCTGGTCCAGGCGGCCGGGGTGGCGTTGATCGTCCTCGCGGCCTGGCGGTCGTGGCCCGGCCTCGGGCCGCTGGAGCTGCTGCCGGGTGCGGCGGTGGCCGGTGCGGGGCAGGCGCTGCAGCTCCCCGTCCTGTTCCGGGTCATCCTCTCCGAGGTCCCGGCCCGGCGGGCGGGTGTCGGCGGCGGCGTCATGATCACCACTCAGCAGGCGGCGCTGGCCCTGGGCATCGCGACCCTCGGCTCGCTCTTCCTCACCCTGGTGCCGGGTGCGGGGATGCGGGACGCCCTGATCGTCACGCTCCTGGTCCAGTTGGCGGGGGTGGCGCTGACGACGGCACTGAGCCTGCGCCTGCCGCGCACGGTCGGCTAGAGGGCGTCCCGGGCGGCCCGGCGGACACGGAGCGTCAGATCGGCCCGAACCATCGCGACGGACCGTGACCGTGACCGGCCTCGTGGCCAACTCGCCGTGCGGGAAGCCCCGTTGATGTTGGTCATGCTGCACACTCCTAGCTGCGCGAGCGGAGCGGTCGAGGTGGAGGTGTGTCCATGCTTGAGATCAACACGAGCAAGGTGAGCCGCTGGGACCAGCACGGGCGCGAACACGTCGTCAGAGTCCAGCGCACGGGCGTGCAGCGCTCGATCAGATGCGACACGTGCGGCTGGCGGAAGGCGGCACAGTTCCTGCCCTGGCTGAAGGCGGAGGAGCACCTCACGGAGGCGCACCAGGCGACGGTGGACCCCACGACGGCCTAGGCGTGGCCGCGCCGAGGGTGGCGGGAGGGGACGGGCCGCCGGGGCCGGGGCTCAGTCCTCGGGCGCGGGCCCGTCGCCGCGGCGCGCGCGCAGGGACCGCACCTTGTGGCGGTTGCCGCAGTGCTCCATCGAGCACCAGCGGCGCCGGCCCGGCCGTGAGGTGTCGACATAGACGAGGTGGCAGTCGTCGGCGGCGCACGTCCGGATGCGGTGGGCCCAGGGCCCGGTGAGCAGGTCGACGGCGTCGCGGGCCACCGTGGAGAGCAGCCGGCGGCCGTCCGCCGGGCCCGCCCAGCGGCGGGCACCGTCCGGCCCGACGGCGGGTATGAGCGGGGGCGGCGCGGCGGCTCCGTTCAGGACGGCCAGGTCGCCGGGGGCGGCCGGCCGGCCGTGGCTGCGCTCGATCACCGTGCGCCACAGCGCGTCGCGCGTCCGGCGGACCTCGGCGAGAGCCTCCGCGGTGACGTCCAGGGCGGGCGTCGGGGTGAGCCGTGAGCGGGCGGCCCAGGCGAGCAGGTCGGCGGGGGCGTGCAGCGTCTCGTACCGGGCGAAGGCTCCCGGGCCGCCCGTCGTCAGCAGCTCCAGACAGAGCGCGCCCGGGTCGAACCGGTAGGTCGCCCCCGCGGGAGAGGTGAGCACCATGCCCCGGGTGATGGACTCGGCCGCCATGTAACCAATATAACTGGTTACATGACAGCACTGAACTGGAAGCTCGTCATCGACACACAGGACGCCCCCGCCCTCGCGGACTTCTGGGCGGCGGCGCTGGAGTACGAGGTGGAGGATCCCGGTGTCCTCATCGGCCGCCTGCTGGACGCGGGACAGCTCACCGAGGACGCGGTCACCGAGCACGGCGGCCGCCGCGTCTTCCGCGGCTTCGCGGCGATCCGGCACCCCGAGGACCCCTACGACGAGGTGAGCGGGATCGGCCGCGGCCGCCGCCTCCTGTTCCAGGACGTCCCGGAACCCAAGTCGGTGAAGAACCGTCTGCACATCGACATCCACAGCGAACCGGGCGGCCTCGACGCGCTCGTGGTCCGCCTGGAGAGCCTGGGCGCCACCCGCGTCCGCGAACTGGACAAGGGCCCGGCGGGCCACTGGTGGATCATGCGGGACCCGGAGGGCAACGAGTTCTGCGCGACGTAGGCGCGTTCGGGCGGCCGTCTCCCGGGGCGGGCGGCCGCCCGGCGGGGCCGCCGGCAGGCGGCCGTCAGGCCCGCAGCCCGCGCGCCACCAGGTCCACGACCGCCTCGAACTCGCCGTCGATGCCGGGCTGCTGCCAGTCGCGGGCGTAGCAGGGGTCGTGGAAGCGGTTCGTGGCGTCGAAGACGGCACGGGCCGCGGACGCGGGGTCGGCGGCCGTGAAGGTGCCGCGGGCCACGCCGTCGCCGACGATGCGGGCGAGCTGACCGGTCAGCTCCACGACGTGACGGCCGACGACCTCGCTGGTCTCGCCGATCAGCACCATGTACGTGGCGAACAGCTCAGGATCGTCGCCCGCCTTGTGCCGCTTGGCCGCGAACAGGGCCGACAGCCAGTCCCGCAGGCGGCTCTCGGGGTCCCGGTCCTCGGCGGTGATGTCCGCCAGCGCCCCGGACGTCCGCTCCAGCCAGCGCTCCGTCACCGCCTCGCGCAGCGCCGCCTTGGTGCGGAAGTGGCGGTACACGCTGCCGTGGCTGACGCCGAGCGCCCGCGCCACGTCCACCACGGTGGCCTTGGCCGGGCCGTGCCGGCGCAGCACCTCCTCGGTGGCTTCGAGGATGCGTTCGGCGGTCAGGGTCTCGGTCGGCGACATGACGAAACCGTACCGGCGGCCCGGTCAGCGCTCGCTGTCGAGGTGTGCCATCTGCGCCGCGGGGTAGCGCTCGCCCGCCGCCGCGTCCGCCGGGACGGCCTCCTCGACGGCGGCCAGGTCGGCGGCGTCCAGCGTGACGTCCAGGGCGCCGAGCGCCTCGCTCAGCCGGTCCCGGCGGCGCGCGCCCACCAGCGGGACGATGTCCGCACCCTGCCGCGAGGCCTGGGCGAGGACCCAGGCGATCGCGATCTGCGCGACGCTGACGCCCTTCTGCTCGGCGATCTTCCGCAGGGCCTCGACCAGGGACAGGTTGTGGCGGAGGTTGTCGCCCTGGAAGCGGGGGCTGAACGACCGGAAGTCGTTCGGGGCCAGCTCCCGGTCCGGGGTGAAGTGGCCGGAGATGAGACCGCGGGACAGGACGCCGTAGGCGGTGACGCCGATGCCCAGCTCGCGCAGGGTCGGCAGGATCTCGGCCTCGATGCCGCGCGAGATGAGCGAGTACTCGATCTGCAGGTCCGAGATCGGCGCCGTGGCGGCGGCCCGGCGGACGGTGTCCGCGCCGACCTCGCTGAGCCCGATGTGGCGGACGTGCCCGGCCTCCACCAGCTCCGCGATCGCCCCGACGGTCTCCTCGATCGGCACCTCGGGGTCGACCCGGGCGATCCGGTAGACGTCGATGTGGTCCACGCCGAGCCGCTGGAGCGAGTACGCGGCGAAGTTCTTCACCGCGGCCGGGCGGCCGTCGTAGCCGGACCAGGCGCCGTCCGGGTCGCGCAGCGCACCGAACTTGACGCTGGTGAGCGCCTGTTCGCGGCGCGCCTGCGGAGCCGTGCGCAGGGCCTCGCCGATCAGCATCTCGTTGTGGCCCATGCCGTAGAAGTCACCGGTGTCCAGCAGGGTGACGCCCGCTTCGAGGGCGGCGTGGATCGTGGCGACGGACTCGGCGCGGTCCGCGTCGCCGTACAGGGCGGACATGCCCATGCAGCCGAGGCCGAGGACGGAGACCCGGGGGCCGGTGGAACCGAGAGGGCGCGTGTGCATGAAGGACTCCTTGGGTTCCCGGGCGGGGTGCCCGGAGGGTGAGGTGCCTCCACCTTGGCATGACAGCTGACAGATTTCAACATCTGTCAGCTGTCATGTGTCCGCGATGTTCGCCGCCGCTCACACCGCGGCAGTTTGGTCCAGACCTCTTGACGAAAGGTCTGGACCGCAGCACTGTCATGCCTGCGACATCCGTGCCACCTCCGCGTCCCCCACCCAGGAGGCCCCGCATGATCCGCCGTACCCTGCGCCTGATGGCCGCCGCCCTCGCCACGGCCTGCCTCGTCCCCCTGTCGCTCGCCGCCGCTCCCGGCGCGGCCGCCGCCGACACCTGCGCCCTGAAACCGCGGCCCTCCGGCAAAGTGCTCCAGGGCTACTGGGAGAACTGGGACGGCTCCTCCAACGGCGTACACCCGCCCTTCGGATGGACCCCGATCACCGACTCACGCATCCCCGCCCACGGCTACAACGTGATCAACGCCGCCTTCCCCGTCATCCGCTCCGACGGCACCGTGCTGTGGGAGGACGGGATGGACTCCGGCGTGAAGGTCGCCACGCCGGCCGAGATGTGCCAGGCCAAAGCGGCCGGGCAGACGATCCTGCTGTCCATCGGCGGCGCCGCGGCCGGCATCGACCTGAGTTCGAGCGCGGTCGCCGACCGGTTCGTCGCGACCGTCGTGCCGATCCTGCAGAAGTACAACTTCGACGGCATCGACATCGACATCGAGACGGGCCTGGTGGGCAGCGGCAGCATCGGGCAGCTGTCCACCTCGCAGGCGAACCTGGTCCGCATCATCGACGGCGTGCTGTCCCGGATGCCGGCCGGCTTCGGCCTGACCATGGCCCCGGAGACCGCCTACGTCACCGGTGGCAGCGTGGCGTACGGCTCCATCTGGGGCGCGTACCTGCCGATCGTGAAGAAGTACGCGGACAACGGCCGGCTGTGGTGGCTGAACATGCAGTACTACAACGGCAGCATGTACGGCTGCTCCGGCGACTCCTACTCGGCCGGCACCGTCCAGGGCTTCATCGCCCAGACCGACTGCCTGAACCAGGGGCTCGTCGTCCAGGGCACCACCGTCAGGGTCCCCTACGACAAGCAGGTCCCGGGGCTGCCGGCCCAGCCGGGCGCGGGCGGCGGCCACCTGTCCCCGAGCCTCGTCGCCCAGGCGTGGCGGCACTACGGCACCGCCCTCAAGGGGCTGATGACCTGGTCGGTCAACTGGGACGGCTCGAAGAACTGGACCTTCGGCGACAACGTGAAGGCGCTGCAGGGCCGTTGAGCCGCCGCGCGCCCCGCGTCCGTCCGGGGCGCGCGGCGACGGACACCGCCTGGCGGGCGGTGAACGCCGGCTTCGCACCCAGTGCCAGGAGGAGCCCGCGAAGCCCCGGCGCAGCCGGGCCGTCACACGCGGGCGCGCCGCGATCCGGTCGCGGACGGAGGCCGCCAGGATGCCGTGCCCCGCGAAGGCGGTGAACGTCGCGCGCATGAAGACCCCGCCGGGGGCCGGCATCCGCGGCAGGGCGCCGGGCTCGCCGGGGGCCACGAACTGCGGCAGGAACGCGAAGAAGAAGAGCGTCGGCTCACGGCTCACACCCTGGGGCGCCGCCGGGCCAGCGGACAGGTCCGATCGGCACCGCGGCAGGAGGACCAATCCGCCCGCGGCTGCGGCAACCGGTGGAGTGGCGGGCCGTCGCCGGCCGCCTCGCCGCCGGCCACCGACCGCGCGTTGCGCCGGACGCCGGACGGTCCCGGGCACGACGAAGCCCCCGGCTCCGCGTCGCGGAGCCGGGGGCCGGAGGCCGGGGCGTCAGCAGCCGATGAGGCGGGCGGCCAGGTAGCCCTCGATCTGGTCGAGGGAGACCCGCTCCTGCTTCATGGAGTCGCGCTCGCGCACCGTGACGGCGTTGTCGTCGAGGGTGTCGAAGTCGACGGTGACGCAGAACGGCGTACCGATCTCGTCCTGGCGGCGGTAGCGGCGGCCGATGGCACCGGCGTCGTCGAAGTCGATGTTCCAGTGCTGGCGCAGCGCGGTGGCGAGCCCCTTGGCCTTCGGGGACAGCTCCGGGTTGCGGGACAGCGGCAGGACGGCGACCTTGACCGGCGACAGGCGCGGGTCGAGCCGCAGCACCGTGCGCTTCTCCATCTTGCCCTTGGCGTTGGGGGCCTCGTCCTCGACGTAGGCGTCGAGGAGGAAGGCCAGCATCGCGCGGCCGACACCGGCGGCGGGCTCGATGACGTAGGGGGTCCAGCGCTCGCCGGCCTCCTGGTCGAAGTACGACAGGTCCTGGCCGGAGGCCTTGGAGTGCGCGGACAGGTCGTAGTCCGTGCGGTTGGCGACGCCCTCCAGCTCACCCCACTCGTTGCCGCCGAACTGGAAGCGGTACTCGATGTCGGCGGTGCGCTTGGAGTAGTGCGAGAGCTTCTCGGCCGGGTGCTCGTACCAGCGCATGTTCTCCTCGCGCATACCGAGGCCGGTGTACCAGTTCCAGCGCTCCTGCATCCAGAACTCCTGCCACTTCTCGTCCTCGCCCGGCTTGACGAAGAACTCCATCTCCATCTGCTCGAACTCGCGGGTGCGGAAGATGAAGTTGCCGGGCGTGATCTCGTTGCGGAAGGACTTGCCCATCTGCGCGATGCCGAACGGCGGCTTGCGGCGCGAAGTCTGCTGCACCTGGGCGAAGTTGGTGAAGATGCCCTGCGCGGTCTCGGGACGCAGGTAGGCGACCGAGCCGCTGTCCTGCGTGGGGCCGAGGTGCGTGGAGAGCAGGCCCGAGAACTGCTTGGGCTCGGTGAACTGGCCCTTGTTGCCGCAGTTGGGGCAGTTGATGTCCGCGAGGCCGTTCTCCGGGAGGCGGTTGTGCTTCGCCTCGTAGGCCTCCTCCAGGTGGTCGGCGCGGTAGCGCTTGTGACAGGAGGTGCACTCGGTGAGCGGGTCGCTGAACGTGGCGACGTGACCGGAGGCGACCCAGACCTCGGTGGCCAGGATCACCGACGAGTCGATGCCGACGACGTCCTCGCGGGAGGTGACCATGTAGCGCCACCACTGGCGCTTGATGTTCTCCTTGAGCTCGACACCCAGCGGCCCGTAGTCCCAGGCGGCCTTCTGGCCGCCGTAGATCTCACTGCAAGGGAATACGAAGCCACGGCGCTTGCTCAGGCTGACGATGGTGTCGATCTTGTCGGCGGCCACGGTGCTCTCTTCATTACGACGACGGGCGACGAAGCGAGATGCTGCGGAGCATTGCTTCAGAGCGAATGCTTCAGGTTACCGGCGGGGGCTCCCCCACAATCAAATCGGTCCGCCTTCGGACCGCTCACCGGGCTTGTTGACAACGGTTTCCAGTTTAGTTGAAAATGACTGTCATGAACGTACGACGACGTCACATATCCGGCATAGCCCTCGCGGCGGCCACCGCGGTCGGTCTCGGCACCCTCTCGGCCTGCTCCTCCGACAGCGCCGCCGCGGGCAACACGGACAAGTTCGACGTCGTCGCGTCGTTCTATCCGATGCAGTACCTCGCCGAGGAGATCGGCGGCGACCACGTGAATGTGACGACGCTCACCGAACCCGGCCAGGAGCCGCACGAGCTGGAGATCAGCGCCCGGCAGACCGCGCAGCTCCAGGAGGCCGACGCGGTGCTCTACCTCAAGGGCCTGCAACCCGCCGTCGACGACGCCGTCTCGCAGGCCGACGTCGCCACCAAGATCGACGCCGCCACGCTGACCCGGCTGGAGGACCACGGGGCCGGCGAGCACGACCACGAGGGCGAGGAGGCCTCCTCCGAGCAGGAGGAGCACGCCCGCGACCCGCATGTCTGGCTGGACCCGGTGAAGTACGCCGAGGTCGCCGAGGGCGTCGCCGCCGCCTTCGAGAAGGCCGACCCCGACCACGCGGCCGACTACCGGAAGAACGCCGAGGCGCTGACCGGCCGGCTCGACGACCTGAACACCTCCTTCGAGAACGGCCTGAAGCACACCGACAGCAAGGTCTTCTTCACCAACCACGCCGCCTTCGGCTACCTCGCCGAGCGCTACGGCCTGACCCAGGAGGCCATCACCGGCCTCGACCCGGAGAGCGAGCCGAGCCCGGCCCGGATCAGGGAACTCCAGGAGGAGGCCGAGGCCGACGGGGTCACCACGGTCTTCTACGAGACGCTGGTGTCCGACAAGACCGCCAAGACCCTCGCCCGGGACGCGGGCCTGAGGACGGCCGTCCTCGATCCGCTCGAAGGCATCACCGACCGGTCCGCGGGCGACGACTACCTGCAGGTCATGCGGTCCAACCTCACAGCCCTCGAAACCGCCCTGGGCGCCAAGTGACCCACCAGGAGGACCTCATGGGTGAGCCGGTCATCGAGCTGCGCGGCGTCCGCGCCGAGCTGGGCGCGCGTCCGGTCCTGCGCGGCATCGACCTCACCGTCCGCAGCGGCGAGGTCGTCGCGCTCCTCGGGGCCAACGGCTCCGGCAAGTCGACCGCCGTGCGCGCCGTCATCGGACAGGTGCCCGTCACCGGCGGCGACATCGAGCTGTTCGGCACCCCGCGGCACGCGTTCCGCGACTGGCGGCGCGTGGGGTACGTGCCGCAGCGCACGACCGCCGCCGGAGGCGTACCGGCGACGGTGACCGAGATCGTCTCCTCCGGCCGGCTCTCCCGCACCCGCTTCGGCATCATGCGCAGGGCCGACCACCAGGCCGTCCGCCGGGCCCTGGACATGGTCGGCATGAGCGACCGCGCGAAGGACTCCGTCGAGGCCCTCTCCGGCGGCCAGCACCAGCGGGTGCTCATCGCCCGCGCGCTCGCCGCCGAACCCGAGCTGCTGATCATGGACGAGCCGATGGCGGGCGTCGACCTGGCCAGCCAGGAGGTGCTCGCCCGGACGCTGCACGAGCAGGTCGCCCAGGGCGTCTCCGTCCTCCTCGTCCTGCACGAACTGGGCCCCCTGGAGCCCCTCATCGACCGGGCCGTCGTCCTGCGCGAGGGCTGCGTGACGCACGACGGACCGCCGCCGCAGGCACTCGGCCAGCACGCGCTGCCCGGTCACGACCACGTGCACCCGCACGCACCCGCGGGCGCCGAACCGATCCGCACGGGACTGCTGAGCTGATGGAGATCCTGAACTACGCCTTCATGCAGCGGGCCCTGATCGCCGCCGTACTGGTCGGCATCACGGCACCCGCCGTCGGCATCTACCTCGTCCAGCGCCGCCAGGCGCTGATGGGCGACGGCATCGGCCATGTCGCGATGACCGGCGTCGGCCTCGGCTTCCTGCTCTCCTGGTCCCCGGTGTGGATGGCGACGCTCGTCTCCGTCCTCGGCGCCGTCCTCATGGAGCTGATCCGCTGGTACGGCAGGACCCGCGGCGACATCGCCCTCGCGATGCTCTTCTACGGCGGCATGGCCGGCGGTGTGATGCTGATCAGCTTCGCGTCGGGCGGCTCCAACGCCAACCTCCTCTCGTACCTCTTCGGCTCGCTGTCCACGGTGTCGGAGTCCGACGTGAGCGCCATCTGCCTCCTGGCCGGCTTCGTGGTGCTGGTCACCGTGGGGCTGCGCCGCCAGCTCTTCGCGGTCAGCCAGGACGAGGAGTTCGCGCGGGTCACGGGTCTGCCGGTGCGCGCGCTGAACCTGCTGGTCGCGGTCACGGCGGCGGTGACGGTCACCGTCGCGATGCGCGTCGTCGGGCTGCTGCTGGTGTCGGCGCTCATGGTGGTCCCGGTGGCCGCGGCCCAGCAGCTGACCCGCAGCTTCGCGGCCACGTTCGCCATCGCCGTCGCCATCGGCGTGAGCGTGATGATCGGCGGCACCGTCACGTCGTACTACCAGGACGTACCGCCGGGCGCGACGATCGTGCTGCTGGCCATCGGCGTCTTCCTGGCGCTCACGCTCCTGGCGGCCCCGCTGGCCCGGCGGCGCGCGCGGGCACTGGCCGCCGCGCAACCCGCCGGGGACCCCGCGGAGTGTGCGATTCCGGCCAGCCGTGCCTCCGACGGCACGGTCGGCGTCTGACCGCTCGGAGACCGGACTGGCACAATGGCCCGGCAAGTGCAGACGCGAGGAGGCAACCGGTGACGACCGCTGGACCGTCCGTGAAGGGCCGCTCCACCCGGCAGCGTGCCGCCGTGGCGGCGGCGCTCGACGAGGTGGACGAGTTCCGCAGTGCCCAGGATCTCCACGACATGCTCAAGCACAAGGGCGACTCGGTCGGCCTGACCACCGTCTACCGCACGCTCCAGTCGCTCGCCGACGCGGGCGAGGTGGACGTCCTGCGCACCTCCGACGGCGAGTCCGTCTACCGCCGCTGCTCCAGCGGCGAGCACCACCACCACCTCGTCTGCCGCGTCTGCGGCAAGGCCGTCGAGGTCGAGGGCCCGGCGGTGGAGAAGTGGGCGGAGGCCATCGCCGCCGAGCACGGCTACGTGAACGTGGCCCACACGGTGGAGATCTTCGGCACCTGCGCGGAGTGCGCGGCGGCGGCCGAGAGCTGACGGGCGACCCGTCCGGCACGACGCGAGAACGGCAGAGGGCGGGGCCACGGTCCAGGAGACCGGTGGCCCCGCCCTCGTCCGTGTCCGCTACTCCGGGTTGCCCCGCATGGCCGCCTCCATGGCCAGCAGGTCCTCGTTCGGGACGGCGCCGCCGAAGCGGCGGTCGCGGGAGGCGTACTCGACGCAGGCACGCCACAGGTCGCGGCGGTCGAAGTCGGGCCACAGGACGTCCTGGAACACCATCTCGGCGTAACTCGACTGCCAGATCAGGTAGTTGGAGATGCGCTGCTCGCCGCTGGGCCGCAGGAAGAGATCGACGTCCGGCATGTCCGGGTAGTACAGGTACTTCTGGATCGTCTTCTCGGTGACCTTGTCCGGGTCCAGCCGGCCGGCGGCGACGTCGGCGGCCAGCGCCTTCGCGGCGTCCGCGAGCTCGGCCCGCCCGCCGTAGTTGACGCAGAAGTAGAGCGTCATCGCGTCGTTCTTCTCCGTCTGCTCCTGGGCGACCTGGAGCTCCTGGACGACCGACTTCCACAGCTTGGGCATCCGGCCGACCCAGCGGATGCGGATGCCCAGCTCGTCCATCTCGTCCCGGCGGCGGCGGATGACGTCCTTGTTGAAGTTCATCAGGAAGCGGACCTCCTCGGGGGACCGCTTCCAGTTCTCCGTGGAGAAGGCGTACAGGGAGAGGTTCTTGACGCCCAGCTCGAGGCAGCCCTTGAGGACGTCCATGACGACGCCCTCGCCGACGCGGTGCCCCTCGGTGCGCGGCAGCCCGCGCTCCTTGGCCCACCGGCCGTTCCCGTCCATGACGACCGCCACATGGTTCGGGATCAGCTCGCCGGGGAGCTTGGGCGCGGTGGCACCGGACGGGTGCGGCTCCGGCGTCCTGTACTCGCGGCGCTGGCGTCCCAGGATCCCGCGTACGACCATGTGTTTCTCGTCTCCTTGATTCCGTGCGTCATTTCTCTACGTACCGCAGGGAGCGCAGGCCGCGCTCCAGGTGCCAGTGCAGATAGGCCGACACCAGCCCGCTGCCCTCCCGGACGTACCGCGGCTCGCAGGCGTCCGCGGTCTCCCAGTCTCCCGTGAGCAGCGCGCCGAGCAGTTCCAGGGCCTGTGCCGAGGGTACGACGCTGCCCGGCACCCGGCAGTCGACGCAGACGGAGCCGCCCGCGGCCACCGAGAAGAACCGGTTCGGTCCGGGCATTCCGCACTTCGCGCAGTCGGTGAAGCTCGGTGCGTAGCCGTTCACGGCGAGGGAGCGCAGCAGGAAGGCGTCCAGGACGAGGTGCGGCTCGTGCTCACCGCGGGCCAGCGTGCGCAGCCCCCCGACCAGCAGCAGGTACTGCTGAACGGCGGGTTCGCCCTCGTGGTCGGTGAACCGCTCCGCGGTCTCCAGCATGGCCGTGCCGGCGGTGTAGCGCGCGTAGTCGGTGACGATCCCGCCGCCGTACGGGGCGATCGTCTCGCTCTGCGTGCACAGCGGCAGTCCGCGCCCGACCAGCTCGCTGCCCCGCGCGAAGAACTGCACGTCGACGTGGGAGAAGGGTTCGAGCCGCGCCCCGAACTTCGACTTGGTGCGCCGCACCCCGCGCGCCACGGCCCGCACGCGCCCGTGACCCCGGGTGAGCAGCGTGATGATGCGGTCGGCCTCGCCGAGCTTCTGCGTCCGCAGGACGATGCCGTCGTCCCGGAAGAGACTCATCGCTCGCTCCCGCGGCCGTCCGGCCCGGGGGCGCGGAGGTGTCCTCCGGGAGCCCGCGGCACGGTCCGGCCCGCCTCACCCGGCTCCCGGGTGCGCAGCACGGTGCCGTCGTCGCGGAACAGACTCATGCGTCCATTCTCGCCTACGGCGCCCCTGCTCCGGGCCGGACGGGTCGCTTTCGCGGCCGGGGCCCGCCCGTCGCCCTCGGCCGCCCGTTCACGGCACCTCGCCGCGGCTGCGGGCGTCGGCGTACGCCGTGGCCGCGCCGAGCCGCTCCGCCGCGGTGGCCCCCCGCAGCGCGTCCGGTGCGCAGTCCCACTCCTTGCCTCCGCCGTGCGGCCGCAGCTGGACGTAGGGCCCCTCGTGCCCCATCACGATGCCCACCCGTCCGGTGAGGAGGTCGACGACGTACGCACCGATCGGGGGCTTCACCGGGAGTCCCGGACGGCCGGCGGGGTCTTCCCGGTCTTTGCTACTGCTGTCCGCAATGCGTTCACTGTTTCCTCCGCCTCCTCGACGCGGGGCGCCGGGACCCGCCCCCGAGTGGTACGTGTACTGCCCTCCCCCTGCTCCCCGTTGCCTGCGAGTTTCACTCTTCGCATGTCCGGCGTGACGCACTGCACCTACACTCGTCCGGAGTCTGTGCTTCACAACTGCGAGGCGTCCCGCAGGGGCTCACCCGGACGCGTCGGCCGCCGGGCGGCGGTTTCATCCCTCGCCGAAGCGGTGCACGTACCGCCGCTGCCAGGGCGTCTCCACGGCGTGGCGGTCGTAGTGGGCACGGACGAACGCGACGGCCTGCCGCGGGGGCACCCCGTCGAGGACCGCCAGACAGGCCAGCGCCGTCCCCGTCCGGCCGCGGCCGCCGCCGCAGGCGAGTTCGACGCGTTCGGCGGCGGCCCGCTCCCAGGCCGCGGTGAGCACCTCGCGGGCCTCGGTGCGGTCGGCGGGCAGACGGAAGTCCGGCCAGCGCAGCCAGTACGAGTCCCAGGGCACCTCGGGCGGCCGCCCGCCGAGGAGGTGTACGGCGAACGCCGGGCCGGGGGCGTCGGCAGGGACTGGCCGGCGCAGGGCGCGACCGCGGACCAGGCGACCGGAGGGCAGCCGCAGCACGCCGGCGCCGGCCGGGTTCCAGGTGTCGCTCACAGGCCCCAGCGTAGAGCGGGGCAATCCGCGCGGACGAGGACCGGGGCGGGCGGGCCCGGCGGGGCGGGCGGGTCCGGCGGGACGGCGGTCCGGCGGGGCGGGTCAGCCCACTCCGTGGGTCTCCTGGGCCGCCCGGGACTCGATGCCGCGGAAGTGGTCGGCCATGGCGCGCTGCGCGGCCTCGACGTCGCGGGCACGCAGCGCCGTGACGATGTCGCGGTGGCGGCGGACCGTCAGCTCGGGCGAGGGGTCGTCGGTCCAGCCACGGGCTCCGGCGACCCGCCGGAAGACGGTCCAGAAGGCGCCGAGGAGCTGCGGGACGAGGGCGTTGCCGAGCGAGGCGTAGAGCAACTCGTGGAACTCGCGGTCGAGTTCCGGGAAGGGCAGGCCTTCCCGGCCCGCCTCCTCCATCCGGGAGACGACGGATTCGAGCCGGTCCAGCTCCGCTTCGGAGAGCGTGGCCGCGACCCGGCGGATCAGCCCCTCCTCCAGAACCTCGCGGACCTGGAGGATCTCCGTCAGCGCGCTGGTGTCGTCGTCCGGCCGGGCGAGGGTGCGGAAGGTGAGACCGTCGACCAGCGGAGTGAGGGACGCCTGGCCGACATAGGTGCCGTAGCCGTGCCTGATCTCCACTATGTCCAGGGCCTGCAGGGCCTTGAGCGCTTCACGGACCGAGTTGCGGCTGACACCGAGGTCCTCCATCAGCTCCGTCTCGGTGGGCAGCGAGGCGCCCGCCCGGAGCCTGCGGTCGAGGATCAGCTGCACGACCTCGCGCTGGATCTGGCCGCTCACCCGGCGCTCACGGGCGATGCGCGTCCCGGCGGGCCTCGGCCGGTTCCCGGTCTCCTCAAGCATGGGCCGCATCGTACGCCCGCTCGACATCGGACGTCCCACCTCGGACGGTTCACACCGTCAACTGCCCTGCCGCACCGGCTCCATTGGTCGCACCTGTGGCAGACGCGCCATTCGTGCAGGATCCCTTGACCGGTCCCCCGGCCCCTCCTAAGGTCACGCTGCCACCCATGACGTAGGACGTCGTATCTCCCTCTCGTTCGAGCCGCTCTCCCGCTTCCCGTTGGAGGAACCGTGCGCGACGTGCCCCCCACTCCCGCACCGCCCCGCCGGTCGTTCCTGAAGTACGGCGGCGCGCTCGGCGCGGCCGCCGCCGTCTCCGCATCGCTGTCCGCCTGCTCCGCCGGACCCGAGTCCACCAACGACACCGACGGCGGGAAGGGCGGGGGCGGCACGCTGACCGCCGTGATCGGCTACGGCAACGACGGCAGCTGGGACCCGACCCAGACCGCGTCCGCCTTCTGCATGGCCGCCAACCACCACATCTACGAGGGTCTGCTGGACACCGACCCGATCTCCCGCGAACCGTACGCGGCACTCGCCACCGAGGTGCCCTCCGACCTGTCGGGCATCTCCTGGAAGTTCGAGCTGCGCGCGGGCGCGAGATTCCACGACGGCAGGCCCGTGACCGCGGACGACGTCGTGTTCGTCTTCGACCGGATCCTCGACCCCGACACGCAGACGCTCGCCAAGGGCTTCTTCGCGGGCTGGCTCAGGACGGTCCGGAAGATCGACGCGCAGAACGTCGAGCTGATCCTCAAGTTCCCCTTCCCGGAGGGGCTTTCGCGGCTCACGCTGGCGAAGATCATGCCCAGGCACGTGTTCTCCGAGCCGGGCGCCTGGGACGACGCCATCAAGGGCAAGGCCGTGGGCTCGGGCCCGTACCGGCAGACCGCCCACCACCCGAAGTCGAACACCACCTTCGAGGCGTTCGCCGACTACAACGGCCCGCGCAAGGCCGCCTTCGAGAGGATGAACTGGCTGACCGTCGTGGACGCCGCACCCCGCGTCGCGAAGATCTCGGGCGCCAGCGCGGGAGCGCAGATCGCCGACAACATCCCCTACGCCGACATCGGACAGCTGAAGAGGAGCGGCATGACCGTCCGGGGCGGGGCCGGCATGAACAACCTGTTCCTCATGTTCAACACCCGCCACAAGCCCTTCGACGACGTGCGCGTCCGCCAGGCGCTGCACTACGCCATCGACACCGACAAGATGATCGAGGTCGCCCTCAAGGGGCACGGCAGGGCGTCGACCTCCTTCCTGAACGAGGCCAACCCCGCCCACCGGCCCGCGAAGACGGTCTACACGTACGACCCGGGGAAGGCGAGGAAGCTCCTGAGGGAGGCCGGGGCCGAAGGGCTGCGGATCGACATCCTCGCCGTCAACGTCAGCTGGGTCGTGGACTGCCTGCCGACCATCAAGGCGTCCTGGGACGCGATCGGCGTGCGGACCACCCTGTCGCCGCAGGAGACCACGGCCGTCTTCACGAAGCTGGACCAGAAGCGGGACTACCAGGTGGTGGCCGCCGCCTCGAACCCGAACCAGTTCGGTCTCGACGCCGATCTGATCATGCACTACAACCACGGCCCGCAGAACCTGTGGATGGGCTACGCCCGCTGGGCCGGGAACCCCGTGGCCCGGAAGCTCTTCAGGGACATGGACCAGGCGACGCGGGAGCCCGACGCCGACCGCAAGAGGACGATGATCCAGGACTGCATCGACGTCGTGGCGGAGCAGGCGGTCCTCTACCCCGTGGTGCACACCGAGTTGATGACGGCGTGGGACCCCGAGCGCCTCACGGGCGTGCGCGCCCAGCCCTATCCGGGCATCAACCTCCTCCAGGCCAGGTGGGCCTAGCCGGCCGGGAGGAGGAGCCGCAGTGGTCACCGTCGCCCGGATCCTGGCCCGCCGCATCGCACTGCTGGTGCCGCTGACGCTCGGCATCGTGCTCTTCGTCTTCCTGGTGATGCGCTTCTCCGACGTCGACCCCGCGTCCGCGTTCTTCCAGGGCGCCAATCCGACACCGCGCCAACTGCACGACTTCCGTGCGGAGAACGGCCTGCTCGACCCGCTCCCGGTCCGCTACGCCCACTTCGTCGGCGACCTGCTGCACGGTGACCTGGGCACCAGCGCGCTGACCCGGGCACCGGTCGCCGAGCAGGTCGTCACCGCGCTTCCCCTCACCCTCCAGCTCACCTTCCTCGGACTCGGCATCGCGGTGGTCCTCGCGCTGCTCGGCGGGGTCACCGCCGCCCTCCACCGGGACCGGCTGCCCGACCAGGTCATCCGGGTCGTCTCGCTCACCGGCGTCGCGGCCCCCGGATTCTGGCTGGCGCTGCTGATGATCCAGTACCTCGCGGTGGGCCGGGGCTGGTTCCCGACCGGCGGATACGTCAATCCCGGCGACTCGCCCGGCGGCTGGCTGCGGACGATGACCCTGCCCGCGCTCGCGCTGTCGCTGCCGGTCGCCGCCCAGCTCACCAGGATCGTGCGCACGGCCGTGGTGGAGGAACTCGACAAGGACTACGTGCGCACGGCCGTCGGGAGCGGCCTGCCACCCGTCGTCGTGGTCGGCCGGAACGTCCTGCGCAACGCCCTGATCAATCCACTGACCGTGCTGGGCCTGCGGGTCGGCTATCTGCTCGGCGGGGCGGTCGTCATCGAGACGGTCTTCGCCCTGCCCGGAATGGGGAAGCTGATGATCGACGCGGTGAAGAACGGCGACCCGGCGGTCGTCCAGGGGGTCGTCCTGACCACGGCCGCGGGCTTCGTGGTGGTCAACCTCGTCATCGACCTCCTGCACCTGCTGGTCAACCCCCGCCTGCGGGACGCGGCCCGGTGAGGGCGGGGGCCCGCGGACCGGCGGCCGGCCCGGGGAACGGAGTCCGATGACCACGCGTGCGCACCTCGCGCGGGCGCTCGCCCGTCCCGGCGTCCGGCTGCGCGGCCCGCGCCGGCTGCCGCCGCTCTCCAGGGCCGCTCTGTGCTTCCTCGCCGTGGTCGTCCTGCCGGCGGTGTGCGCGCCGCTGCTCGCCCCGCACGACCCGCTCGACCAGCAGACCCCCGTCGACGGCAGCGGCCACCCGTCCGGCGCGCACTGGATGGGCCAGGACAGCCTCGGCCGCGACATCCTCAGCCGCCTGATGTACGGCGCCCGCTGGTCCCTCGCCATCGGCCTGGGCGCGACCGCGCTCGCCCTGGTCGCGGGGGCGCTCCTCGGCGCGGTGGCGGCGACCTCCCGCAAAGCGGTCGACGAGACCCTGATGCGCTGCCTCGACGTCGTCATGGCCTTCCCGGGCATCGCGCTGGCGGCGGTCCTGGTCGCCGTGTTCGGCGGCGGCGTCACCGTCCTGATCGGCGCGATCGCGTTCCTGTTCACACCGCCCGTGGCCCGGGTGGTCCGGGCGAACGTCCTGGACCAGTACGGCGAGGACTACGTCACCGCGGAACGGGTGATCGGCGCCCGCACCCCGCACATCGTGCTGCGCCACGTGGCCGTCAACTGCGCAGCCCCCGTGCTGGTCTTCTGCACCGTCCAGGTCGCCGAGGCCATCGTCTTCGAGGCGTCGCTGTCGTTCATCGGCGCGGGCGTACGGCCGCCGGACCCCTCGTGGGGCAGCGTCATCGCGGACGGCAAGAACATGGTGCTGACGGGCGGCTGGTGGGCGACCGTCTTCCCCGGGCTGCTGATGCTGGTCACCGTCCTGTCGCTGAACATCCTGTCCGAGGGGATCTCCGACGCCTGGGCGGCCCCGGCCGCGCGGGACGTGGCGGCGCGCGGGGCCGCGGACCCCCTGGAGGCGCCCCGGCCCGGCAGCGGGAAGGTGCTGCCGCTTCCGGGGCTCACCGAGGCGGCGCGGCGGCTGCGCGCCCGGGCCCGGCCACTGCCGGCCGGTCGCCCGGTGCTCTCCGTGGAGGACCTGGCCATCGGCTTCGACGCCCGGCACGGCGGGGTGGACATCGTCGACGGCATCAGCTTCGACGTCCGCCCGGGCGAGGTCCTCGGCCTCGTGGGCGAGTCGGGCTGCGGCAAGTCGCTCACCGCGCTCGCCGTGATGGGCCTGGAACCGAAGGGCGCCCGTGTCCGCGGCCGGGTGCTCTTCGACGGGCGGCAGCTGGTGGGCGAACCGATGCGCGTACGGCGTCGTCTGCTGGGCCACGAGATGGCGATGGTCTACCAGGACGCGCTGTCGTCCCTGAACCCCGCCATGACGATCCGGGCGCAGCTCGGGCAGGTCGTCCGCCGGGGCGGTGACCGCACGCCCGCCGAACTGCTCGCCCTGGTGGGCCTGGAACCCGGACGCACCCTGCGCAGTTACCCGCACGAGCTGTCGGGGGGCCAGCGCCAGCGCGTCCTGATCGCCCTGGCGCTCTCCCGCGGCCCCCGGCTGATCGTCGCGGACGAGCCGACCACCGCACTGGACGTGACGGTTCAGGCGCAGATCATCGAACTGCTGCTGCGTCTGCGCGCGGAGCTCGGTTTCGCCCTGGTCCTCGTCTCGCACGACCTCGCCCTCGTCGCCGACGTCACCGACCGGGTGGCCGTGATGTACGGCGGCCGGATCGTGGAGACGGGCGTGACCGCGGACCTGGTCGGGGCGCCCGCCCACCCCTACACGCGGGGCCTCCCCGGCAGCGTGCTGTCGTTGGAGTCGGCGGCCGTGCGGATGACGCAGATCACCGGGGTGGTGCCCTCGCCCGCCGATTTCCCGGCCGGCTGCCGGTTCGCCGACCGCTGTCCGTCGGCGAGCGAGGTCTGCCGCACGACGAGACCCGTTCTGCTGGGGCGGCCCGCGCACACGGCCGCCTGCCACCACCCCGTGCCCGACCCGGGCGCGGAGGCCGCCACCACGACGGGGAGCGAGGCCGCCACATGAGCGCGCTCGTCACACTGTCCGGCGTCCATGTCGTCCACCGGGCACGCAGCGGCGGCCTGTTCACCCGCGACCGGGTCCACGCGCTGACCGGCGCCGACCTCTCCGTAGCCCACGGGGAGACGGTCGGCGTGGTCGGCGAGTCCGGCTGCGGCAAGTCGACGCTCGCCAGGGTGCTGGTGGGTGTGGAGCGGCCGACCGGGGGCACGGTGTCCCATCGCGGCCGCGACCTGTGGACCATGAAGCCGGCCGAACGGCGGTCGGCCGTCGGCGCCGGTACCGGAATGGTCTTCCAGGACCCGTCGACCGCGCTGAACCGCCGGCTGACGGTCCGGCGGATCCTCCGCGACCCGCTGGACGTGCACCGCCGCGGCAGCCCCGCTCAACGGGAGGACCGAGTGCGGGAGCTGATGTCACTGGTTGGGCTGCCGGCGGCGCTGGCCGACGGCCTGCCGGGGCAACTGTCGGGCGGGCAGCGCCAGCGCGTGGCGATCGCCCGGGCCCTGGCGCTCGATCCACGGCTGGTGGTGGCCGACGAGCCGACCAGCGCCCTGGACGTCTCGGTGCGCGCGCAGATCCTCAACCTCCTCCTCGACCTGAAGGAGCGGCTCGGTCTGGCGCTGGTCTTCGTCTCGCACGACATCCAGACGGTGCGCCGGATGAGCGACCGGGTCGTCACCATGTACCTGGGCCGGATCGTCGAGGAGTCCCCGGCCGGCGAGGTCACCGACGGGGCCAGGCACCCGTACACCCGTGCCCTCTTCTCGGCGACTCCGGGGCTGCTGCACCCCGTCGACCCCATCCCGCTGGCCGGACCCGTGCCCTCGGCGACCCGCCCGCCGAGCGGCTGCCCGTTCCGCACGCGCTGCTGGAAGGCGGACGACGTCTGCGCCGCTCGGATGCCGGACTTCGAGGCGGCGGCCTCGCCGGAGCACCGCTTCCGCTGTCACCATCCTGTGGAGGAGGGCCGGCCGACACGGGACCTGGTGGCCGAGGCCGCCGCCGCGTCGGGTGCGCCCTCCCCGGTCACCGCCCCGGCCGGCATCCCGGCCCAGCACCAGCCCTAGGGAGCACCGATGTCGATCCCCGCCCCGCTGACCGGTGTCGTACCGCCCGTCTGCACCCCGCTGACACCGGACGGCGAGGTGGACGTACGCTCGCTGGTCGCGCTGGTGGACCACCTGGTGGCCGGAGGGGTGCACGCGCTGTTCGTGCTGGGCTCGACGTCCGAGGCGGCCTACCTGACGGACGCCCAGCGCAGGCTCGTGGTGGAGACCGTGGCCGGTCACGTGGCCGGCCGGCTCCCCGTGCTGGCGGGGACGATCGACATGACGACGCCCCGCGTCCTGGACCACGTGGCGGCCGTCACCGCCGCCGGCGCGGACGCGGTGGTGGCCACCGCGCCCTTCTACACCCGCACCCATCCCGCCGAGATCGCCCGCCACTACCGGCTGGTCGCGGAGCGCTCGCCGGTGCCGGTCCTCGCGTACGACCTCCCCTCGGGCGTCCACACCAAGCTGCCCGCCGAGCTGGTCCTCGAACTGGCCGCCGACGGGACGCTGTTCGGCCTCAAGGACTCCAGCGGCGACCTGGGCGCCTTCCGTACCGTCGTGCTGGGTGCCCGGGCGCACCCGGACATCCCCCGCTTCACCGTCCTGACCGGCTCCGAGCTGATCACCGACTCCGCGCTGGCGCTCGGGGCGGACGGGGTGGTGCCAGGCCTCGGGAACGTGGACCCCGCCGGGTACGTGCGGCTGGACCGGCTCTGCCGGGAGGGGGACTGGGCGGGGGCGCGGGCCGAGCAGGAGCGGCTGTGCGCGCTGTTCGGGATGGTGGGGGTGGGGGATCCGGCCCGGATGGGGAGCAGTTCGTCCGCGCTCGGCGCGTTCAAGGCCGCGCTGTGGCTGCGGGGGATCATCGCGTGCCCGGTGACGGCCGAGCCGCAGGTGCCCCTGTCGGAGGCGGAGGTGGAACGGGTGGGGAAGTACCTGGCGGCGGCGGGGTTGCTGTAGGGCGTTCGGCCCTCTCCGCGGGCGCGAGACGGAGGGCCGTGCCGGGCGGTCGTCGACTGCCCGGCGGTCGTCGACTGCCCGGCGGTCCGCACGGGGGGCCGGACGGATGCGCACCGGGTGCCGTGGCAACCTCCGTGCGCACAGGGCGTACTGACGGTGCGCCGGGTCAGGGGGTGCCCGGAGTGACCAGTCCCGACTCGTACGCCACGATCACCAGCTGGGCCCGGTCGCGTGCGCCCAGCTTGCCCATGATGCGGCTGACGTGGGTCTTCGCGGTGAGCGGACTCAGGCCCAGCGACTCGGCGATCTCGGTGTTGGTCAGTCCGCGCGCGACCAGGGCGAGCACCCCGCGCTCGCGCTCCGACAGGCACTCCGGCCCGCCGTCGGTCGCCGGCACGGAGGGACTGCGCAGGAAGCGGGCGATCAGCCGGGCGGTCGGGCCCGGCGAGAGCAGTGCGTCGCCGGCGGCCACGGTACGGATGGCGTCGAGCAGCTCGGCCGGCCGGGTGTCCTTCACCAGGAAGCCGGAGGCGCCCGCGCGCAGGGCCTCGACGATGTGCTCGTCGGTGTCGTAGGTGGTGAGGACCAGGACCCGGACCCCGGCCAGATCCTCGTCGGCGGCGATCAGCCGGGTCGCCTCGATGCCGTCGAGATCGGGCATGCGGACGTCCATGACCACCACGTCGGCGCGGGCGCCGCGGGCCAGTTCCAGGGCCTCCCTGCCGGTGCCCGCCTGCGCCACGACCTCCATGTCGGGCGCGGACTCGACGAGCATGGCGAACGCGGCCCTCACGAGGGTCTGGTCGTCGGCCAGGAGGACCCGGACGGTCATCGGAGGGTCCCCTCTCCGGGCTGCCGGGGCAGCACCGTCGCCGACGGCCGCCGCGGTCCCGGCGCCGGCCGTCCGGCCAGCGGCAGTACCGCCGCGACCTCGAACCCGCCGGCCGGGCGGGTCCCCGCCTCCACCGCGCCGCCCACGCTCCGTGCCCGCTCCCGCATGCCCACCAGCCCGAATCCGGGGACGGCAACAGAGTCCCCGCCGCCCGTTCCGTCCTCCTCCCACGGACCCCGGCCGCCGCCCGGCCCGGCCCCGGTGACGGCCCCGCGACCGTCGCCCGCTCCCCGGCCGCCGTCGGCTTCCGTGCCGTCGCCGTCCCCCGCTCCCCCGCCGTCGTCCGCTCCCCCGCCGTCGTCCGTGACGGTCACCCGCAGCGCCCCCGCCTCCGCCCGCAGGTCCACCAGGACCGTCACACCGGGCCCCGCGTGCCGCACCGCGTTGGTCAGCGCCTCCTGGACGATCCGGTAGGCGGCGGCACCGACGGCGGACGGGACCTCGGCCGCCCCCGCCCCGACCTCGGCCCGGACGCGGGCACCGGCGGTCGTCGCCGCCGCCACCAGGTCCGGGATCCCGTCCAGGCCGGGCAGCGGTCCGCGCCCGTCGCCGCCGGGGGCGTGGTCCGGCTCGCGCAGCACCTCCAGCGTGCCGCGCAGCTCACCGCGGGCGGCCCGGCAGGTGTCGGCGATGTCGTCGAGGGCCCGGGCCACCGCCGCGCGGTCCAGACGGTCGGGGTCGGCGGCCAGCACGTGCGCGGCCACGGACGTCTGCACCCCGATCAGCGTGATGCTGTGGGCGAGCAGATCGTGCAGGTCGCGGGCGACGCGCAGCCGCTCCTCGGCGACCCGGCGGCGCGCCTCCTCCTCCCGTGTGCGCTCGGCCCGTTCGGCGCGCTCGACGACCGACGCGACGTACTGGCGGTTCACGCGGACGTATCCGCCCAGGAGCAGGAAGGCGACGATCCAGCCGGTGATCCGCAGGACCTCCATCACCTGGTGCGGGGGTACGGCGGCGTTCACCCCCAGGATCAGCGCGATGAGGGCCAGGCCGATGCGCAGCGTCCGGCGCGGGGGGTACATCGTCGCGATGGTGAAGAGCGCCAGCATGACCGGCGCGGTGGCGGCGGTGTGGTTGTAGTCGAGGGCGTGGTACGGCCCGATGAAGGCGAGCATGGCGAGCAGGGCGGTGAGCGGACGGCGGCGGCGCCAGGCGAGGGGCACATGGCCGCAGAGCAGCAGCGGCCAGCCGAGCGCGTCGGGTGCGCGCCCGTCCCCGAAGGTCGCGCCGATCACCACCGCCAGGACGGCGAGGGCGGCGGCGAGACAGGCGTCGGCGCGCAGGGACCGCGGCGGCGGGCCGCCGGCCATGCGCCCGACGGCGGTCCGCAGCAGCGCGCCCGGGCGCGTCCGGCCGCGGTCGGGCACCGGTGCGCTCGCCGCGGTCGTCGCGGTCGCCGTCTCTGCCGGGATTGCCTGCACGGGGTTCATCTTCCGGTAGGAGGCGCCCCTCCGGGAGGGAGGGGCGCCTGTCGAGGGGCGGGCGGTCGCCGGCGCGCCTCCGGGAGGGGCGCCTGTCGAGGGGCCGGCGGTCAGCCGACGGCGGCCGGTTCCTTCTCCCGCGGACCGGGCGGGGTCCCGGGTCCCGCCGTGCCCGGCTCGCGCGAGAGCCGGCCGGGCCACCACATCCTGCGCCGCAGGGCGACACTCGCGCTGGTCACGAGGTAGGTCCGCACGAGGAAGGTGTCGAGCAGCACCCCGACCGCGATGACGAAGCCCAGCTCGACGAGCTGCACCAGGCCCATGTTGGTCAGCACCGCGAACGTCGCGGCGAGGACCAGACCGGCGGAGGCGATCACTCCCCCGGTGGTGCGCAGCGCGGTCAGCGCCGCCGCGGTCGGTTCCGCGCCCGCGAGCGACTCCTCCCGCATCCGGTGCATGAGGAAGATGCCGTAGTCGACGCCGAGGGCGACCAGGAAGACGAAGGACAGCAGCCCGAGGCCGGGGTCGGTCCCCTCGAATCCGAGGACCGGCCCGAAGACCAGCCCCCCGATGCCGAGCGCGGCACCCCACACCGCGACCACGGCGGCCACCAGCAGCAGCGGCGCGACGAGGCTGCGCAGCAGGACGACGAGGATGAGCAGCACCGAGAGCAGGACGATCGGGACGACGACGAGCCGGTCGCGGGCGTTGGTGTCCTCCAGATCAATCTGCTGGGCGCTGGGGCCGCCGACGTAGGACCCGTCGAGCGCCGCGCGCAGGTCCTCGACGGTCCTGGTCTCCCCGGCGGACTGCGGCGCGTCCTGGGCGGTGACCGTGATCTCCGTCCAGCCGTCCGCCGTCCGCCCCCGCTCGGCGCCGGCGACCCCGTGCTGGGCGCGGGCCGCGGCCAGGGTGGCGTCCGCCTCCTCCGTCGGGGTGATCACGGTGAGGGGTTGGGTGCCCCGCTCGGGATAGGCCGCGGCCAGGGTCTCCATGGCGGCGACCGACTCGGGCTTGTCGACGAAGGCGTCCTGCTGCTTGAGCGGGCCGGGCAGGTTCAGCGCGCCGAGGGCCAGCGCGCCGAGCAGCACGGCCCCGCCGGCGAGGACGGCGAGGGGCCGGCGCCCGGCCGAACTGCCCATCGCCGAGAAGAGGTTGCGCCGTTGGACCGGCCGGCTCCCGTACGCCGGCACCAGCGGCCAGAACACCCGGCGCCCGAGCAGCACGAGTACGGCGGGCAGCAGCGTCAGCATCGCGACCAGCGCGCACAGCACGCCCACCGTGCCCAGCGGGCCCATGCCGCGGCTGCTGTTGAGGTCGGCGGCGAGCAGGCACAGCAGCCCGGCGGCCACGGTCCCGGACGAGGCGAGGACGGCGGGCCCGCAGCCGCGCAGGGCGGCCCGCATCGCGTCGTACGGCCGCTCGAAGCGGCGCAGTTCCTCGCGGTAGCGGGCCACGAGCAGCAGGGCGTAGTCGGTGCCCGCGCCGAAGACGAGGATCGTCATCACGCCGGAGCTCTGCCCGGAGACGGTGGTCCCGAACGCCTGGTGGAGCCCGTAGGCGACGCCCATCGAGAGGTAGTCCGCGACGCCCGCGACGACGAGCGGCACGAGCCAGAGGAAGGGGCTGCGGTAGATGAGGATCAGCAGGACGGCGACCACGGCGACGGTGGTGTAGAGCAGCGGTCCGCCGAGGGAGTCGTAGACCTGGGCGGCGTCCGTGTTGAGGGCGCCCGGTCCACCCACCTCGACGTCCAGTCCTCCGTCGCCGTGCGTGATCCGGCGTACGTCGTCGACGAGCGCGTCCCGCAGGTCCTCGTCCTGGCCGGGCTCGGTGGAGGAGACCGGGTACATCAGGGTCGTGCCGTCCTTGGACGGGATGCCCTCGGGGGCGCCCGTCAGCTCGTGCCGGTCGGCGACCTGCTCCACCTGCCGGTGCGCGGTCGTCCGGTCGGCGGCGGTCAGCCCGCCGTCCCGGTGGTACACCAGCACCAGTTCGGTCGCCTCGCCGCCCGGCAGCCGGTCCTGGATTTTTGCGACCCGGGTGGAGTCGGCGTTCGCCGGCAGGTAGTCCACGATCCGGTCGTGCTGCACGTCCGCCAGCTTGGCCGCGAACGGCGCGACGACGGCCAGTACGGCCACCCAGAGCCCGAGCAGCGCCCAGGGCACGGCCCTGCTGCGCTTACGCGTCGTTGTCTTTCCGGGCCCCATGTCGGGGTCCTCCCCTCCTGGACGGGTGTCTGGACACGCTCCAGACTCCCGTCGCGCGCCGGGGGTTTCGTCGCGCGGGAGGGCGAGTTCGGCTCTACTGCGGGGGGTGACGGAGAGACGGCACTACTCCCCGGGGAGTACGGCGGGGCGGGTGCCGTGGGGCGGCTACGAGGGTGTGCGCGCCGCCGCCAGCAGCCGGGTCACATCGTCCGAGCAGATGGTGAGCGCCGCGCCCACCGTGGCGAGCACGTCCCGCTCGGCCGGTGTGTAGGGGCCGTCGGCCAGCGCGATGCGGGCGCCCTGCAGCAGGACCGCCTCCCTGCCGACGGCGGCGAGGTGCGGTGCCAGCGGGTCCAGGGCCTCGTGGAGCTCTATGGCCAGTCCCGCTCCGCACGGTTCGCCGAAGAGGCGGCCGGTGTCGGCGGCGAGGGCCTCCACGAGGGCGTTCAGCTGCTCCTCGGTGCAGTCGTCGAAGCTGGCGGCGCGCACCGTGGCGGCGGCCGTCTCCAGGGCGGCGCGGGAGCAGGTGCCGCCCGCCGCGAGGATCGCGAGCGCGACCGTGTGCACGGCGTCGCGGAGCATCGCCGAGAAGCGGGTCGTGGTGGGGTGGTCCAGGACGTCGGCGCCGAAGTGCCCGCCGCAGGCGGCGCATTCGACGACCGGTCCGGTCTCGCCGCGCGCGACGACCGGGACGCCGAGGAGCGTGAAGCGCCGGCGGCCGGTCAGGCGCTGGTAGTTGCGGTCGCCCCCGCAGCCGGGGCAGAAGAACTCGCCGTCGCCGACGGCGGTCCACGCGGTGCGGATGCCTAGAACGCGGGACACACGACCAACACGGACAATACGGTCGTTTCGTCCCCATCCTGGCAGCACGTCGCACCTCCGTAACCCCGCGGCAACATCGCCGCGTTGGCGTGATGTTAGCCACATTGTCGACGCGGAGTCAGTACCCCGGGCGGGACCGCTCCGTGACACGGTCCGGGATTGGCCGGTAAACGACGGGGCCCCCACCGCCCCGGAAGGCGGCAGGGGCTCCGAAAAGCGCCGGTCAGGCTCGTCAGCGCGCCGTGCGGTTGACGGCGGAGACCACGGCCTTCAGCGAGGCACGTGTCGTATTCGCGTCGATGCCGATCCCCCACATGACCTTGCCGTCGATCGCGCACTCGATGTACGAGGCGGCCTGCGCGGACGCGCCCTCGCTCATCGTGTGCTCGGTGTAGTCGAGCAGGCGTACGTCGATGCCGATGGACTGCAGGGCGTCGAAGAACGCGGAGATGGGACCGTTGCCGGTGCCGCTCAGGACCGTGTCCGCGCCGTCGACCGACGCCTCGACGGTGAGGGTGTCCACGCCGTCCGTGTCCGTCGTGGTCTGGCCGGTCTTGACCTGGATGCGGCCCCACGGGTTCTCGGGGTTCGGCAGGTACTCGTCCTGGAAGATCGCCCAGATGTCCTTCGGGGTGACCTCGCCGCCCTCGGCGTCCGTCTTGGCCTGGATGATCTTCGAGAACTCGATCTGCATCCGGCGCGGCAGGTCCAGCTTGTGGTCGTTCTTCAGGACGTACGCGATGCCGCCCTTGCCGGACTGCGAGTTGACGCGGATGACGGCCTCGTAGGAGCGGCCGACGTCCTTCGGGTCGATCGGCAGGTACGGGACCGCCCACTCGATGTCGTCGACGGTGACGCCGCGCGCCGCCGCGTCGGCCTCCATGGCGTCGAAGCCCTTCTTGATGGCGTCCTGGTGGGAGCCGGAGAAGGAGGTGTAGACGAGGTCGCCGACGTACGGGTGACGGGCGTGGACCTCCATCTGGTTGCAGTACTCGGCGGTGCGGCGGATCTCGTCGATCTGCGAGAAGTCGATCTGCGGGTCCACGCCCTGCGAGAAGAGGTTCATCCCCAGGGTCACCAGGTCGACGTTGCCGGTGCGCTCGCCCTGGCCGAACAGGCAGCCCTCGATGCGGTCGGCGCCGGCCATCAGCGCCAGCTCGGCCGCCGCGACCGCCGTGCCGCGGTCGTTGTGCGGGTGGACCGACAGGCAGACGTACTCGCGGCGGGACAGGTTGCGCGACATCCACTCGAAGCGGTCCGCATGCGTGGAGGGCGTCGAGCGCTCCACGGTGGCGGGCAGGTTCAGGATGATCTCGCGGTCCGGCCCGGGCTCCCAGACGTCCATGACCGCCTCGCAGACCTCCAGGGCGAAGTCCAGCTCCGTGTCGGTGAAGATCTCCGGGCTGTACTGGTAGCCGAAGACCGTGCGCTCGTCGAGCAGCTTCTCGGCGTACTCCACCACCAGGCGGGTGCCGTCGACGGCGATCTGCTTGATCTCGTCCCGGGAGCCGCGGAAGACCACCCGGCGGAAGACGGGAGCGGTGGCGTTGTACAGGTGGACGGTGGCCCGCCTGGCGCCGACCAGCGACTCCACGGTCCGCTCGATCAGGTCCTCGCGGGCCTGGGTCAGTACCGAGATCGTCACGTCGTCGGGGATCGCGGTCTCGTCCTCGATGATGGAGCGGACGAAGTCGAAGTCCGTCTGCCCGGAGGCGGGGAAGCCGACCTCGATCTCCTTGTAGCCCATCTTCACCAGCAGGTCGAACATCTCGCGCTTGCGGGCGGGCGACATGGGGTCGATCAGCGCCTGGTTGCCGTCACGCAGGTCCGTGGAGAGCCAGCGGGGGGCGACGGTGATCCGGTTGTCCGGCCATGTGCGGTCGGGGATGTCCACCTGGTCGTACGGGCGGTACTTGTGGACCGGCATGGTGGTGGGCTGCTGGCGGTTCGGCATGATGCGAGGGCTCCTCGAAGGTGTCCGAAAGGACGGCCGACGGCGCAACGCCAGACTCCGCGGGGAGGGGGTCGGCCTCGACTACAGGCCCTCGCCGCGGCAGCTAAGGAGAAGCAGCCCGAAACGCATGATGCTCCGCAGCCTAGCCGAGCCACGCTCCGTACGGGGGCCTGTATCAGTATGCGGGATCGCTCGCCCATAGGGGACAAACAGTGCTCTATACCACGAAGGAGTGGACGCCAGGGTTCCCAATCGCCCGGTTTTCACCAATCATGGTTGCAGGGGGTGACAGCGTCGTGACGCAGTGCAATGGTGCCCGGCATGACCGCCAACCCGGCAGGATTCGAGCCTGTCTTCTGCAGCATCGTGCCGCCCCACGTCCTCGACACCCTCGCCCGGCACGAGGACCCCGCGCTCGCCGGACCCGCGCGCCGCACCCTGGAGCGCGACGCCCTCGAACGCACCCGCCGCCGGCTGACCACGGTCCTCGGCGCCCCGCCGGTGGCCGCTCCACGGGACGCGGAGAGCGAGCAGCCGCACCGCACCATCCACGACGCCCGCCACCACCAGGACCTGCCCGGCAGGAAGGTGCGCGCCGAGGGCGACGAGCCCGTCAAGGACGCCACCGTCAACCGGGCGTACGCGGGACTCGGCGCCACCTTCGAGCTCTTCCTGAAGGCCTACGCCCGCAACTCGATCAACGGCGAGGGCCTGCCCCTGAACGCCACCGTGCACTTCGACCGGGACTACAACAACGCCTTCTGGAACGGCGAGCAGATGGTCTTCGGCGACGGTGACGGGGAGATCTTCCTCGACTTCACCCTCCCGGTGGACGTCATCGGCCACGAGCTGACCCACGGCGTCACGCAGTACACCGCGAACCTCACCTACTTCGGTCAGCCCGGCGCCCTGAACGAGTCGATGTCGGACGTCTTCGGCTCGCTCATCAAGCAGTACACGCTCGGCCAGACCGCCGCCGAGGCCGACTGGCTGATCGGCGCCGGACTGCTCGCGCCGCGCGTCACCGGCCAGGCGCTGCGCTCCATGAAGGAGCCCGGCACCGCGTACGACGACGACGTGCTCGGAAAGGACCCGCAACCCGCGACGATGGACGACTACGTCCGCACCGGCCGCGACAACGGCGGCGTCCACATCAACTCCGGCATCCCCAACCACGCCTTCTACCTCGCGGCGCAGGCCCTCGGCGGCCACGCCTGGGAGCGCGCCGGACAGGTCTGGTACGACGTCCTGACCGGCGGGGAGCTCAGGTCGGACGCGCTCTTCGCCGACTTCGCGACGCTGACCGTCGCCGCGGCGCGCGGGCGGTACGGGGACGGCGAGGAGCTCCAGTCGGTGGCCAAGGCGTGGGAGCAGGTCGGCGTGCGCACCCTGTGACCGTGGCCCGCCGGCCCCTTTCGTACTAGACAGGACCCATGCGTATTCAGGTACGGCGCACGGGCGGATTCGCGGGCATCGAGCGGTGCGCCGAGGTGGACACCTCGGGGCGGGCCGATGCCCGCGCCTGGCAGGCCCTGGCCGAGCGGGCGATCGCCGCCGGCCGGAGCACCCCTCCGCCGGGGGTGCCCGACGGCTTCGGCTACGAGATCACGGTGGACGGGACGACGGTGTACGCGGCCGACCCTCGGCTGACCGAGGAGCAGCGGGAGCTGGTCTCCCGCGTACTGAAGGAGGGTGCGTAACTCGCCCGCCGTGCGCGCCCGTTGACTTCCCTCGCCGCGGGTACGGATGATCGCGCGCATGGCGACGAACCCCCTCCCGCAGTTCCCGCCCGGCTTCCTCTGGGGCGTGTCCACCTCGGCCCACCAGATCGAGGGGGCGTCCGGCGAACGCGGGCTCTCCGTGTGGGACGCCTTCACGGCGGAGCCGGGGCGGGTGAAGGACGGCTCGACGGCGGCGGTGGCCTGCGACCACGTCCGCCGCTACCGCGAGGACGTGGCGCTCCTGCGCGATCTGGGCGTGGACGCGTACCGCTTCTCGGTGTCCTGGCCGCGGGTGAACTCCCCGGGCGGGCTGGACTTCTACGACCGGCTGGTCGACGAGCTCCGGGCGGCGGGGGTGCGCCCCGTGCCCACGCTCTTCCACTGGGACCTGCCGGTGGAGCTGGACTGGCTGGACCGCGACACCGCTTCCCGCTTCGCGGAGTACGCGGCCGTCGTCGTCGCCCGCCTCGGCGACCGCGTGGACAAGTGGATCACGCTCAACGAACCGGCCGAGCACACCCTGCTCGGCCACGCGCTCGGCGCCCACGCACCCGGCAGCCGGCTCCTCTTCGACGCGCTGCCGGTGGCCCACCACCAACTCCTCGCGCACGGACTGGCGGTACGGGCCCTGCGGGCCGCCGGCGTCCGCGACATCGGCATCGCCAACTCGCACGGACCGACCTGGGCCGCCTCGGACCGACCCGAGGACGTGGCGGCTGCGGACTTCTACGACCTCCTCCTCAACCGCCTGTTCGCGGACCCCCTGCTGCTCGGCCGCTACCCGGAGGGCATCGCCGAACTGCTCCCGGGGGACGTCGAGGCGGACCTCGGTACCATCGCCGAGCCGCTGGACTGGTACGGCGTCAACTACTACCAGCCGACCCGGGTGGGTGCCCCGCAGGGCTCGGAGATCGAGTTCGGCGGACTGACCCTCCCCGCCGAACTCCCCTTCTCCGTAAGGGAGCTGGAGGGATATCCGGTCACCGACTTCGGCTGGCCGGTGGTCCCCGAGGCGCTGACCGAGCTGCTCACCGGCTTCGCCGGGCGGTACGGCGACCGGCTGCCGCCGATCGTCATCACCGAGAACGGCTGCTCGTACGAGGGCCTCGACGACCAGGAGCGGATCGCCTTCCTGGACGGCCATGTCCGCGCGCTGCACCGGGCGTCGGAGGCGGGCGTCGACGTCCGCGGCTACTTCGTCTGGTCGCTGCTGGACAACTTCGAGTGGGCGGAGGGGTATGCGCGCCGCTTCGGCCTGGTCCACGTCGATTTCGCCACCCAGGAGCGGACGCCCAAGGCGTCGTACGCCTGGCTGCGGGACGCCCTGCGCGCGCGGGGATGACGGCGGCCGGGCCGGGCCCGCCCTGCCGCTGCCCGTGCCACCGTCGCACCGGCGCACCGGCGCACCGGCGCACCGGCGCAGGGGCGGACGAAATACGGGTGCGGTGACCGGACACCGTCGTCTTGGATGGTGGGTCATGACCACCCCTCATCAGACTCTCGACCGCCTGGAGCGCTACTACGACTCGGTGCCGCGGGCCGCGGCCCGGACCGAGGACTTCGGACCGCTGACCCTGTTCGTCCGCGAGGGACCGGGCTGGCCGTACTACGCGCGGCCCGCGTTCGCCCGGCCCGGCCCCGCGGCCACCGCCGAGGACGTCGACCGGGTCCGGGCCCGGCAGCGCGAACTCGGCCTGCCCGAGGCCGTCGAGTGGGTGGCGGAGGTGACGCCCGGGCTGCGGCGGGCCGTCGAGGCGTCGGGGCTGCGGGTGCACGAGCACCCGCTGATGGTCCGGGACACGGACGTCCCGCTGCCCGCGCCGCACCCCCTCGTCCGGATCCTCGGCCCCGAGGACCCGTTCCTGGCCAGTGCCCTGGCGCTCCCCCACGTGGCCTTCGCGGTGCCCGGCACCGCGGTCGGCGAGGCCGGCCCCGCCGAACTGGCCGCCGAGATCACCGCCCGCGCCGGTGACGTGCCCGCCGCGGCGGAGCGGATCCGGGCGGGCAGCACCGTGCTGGCCGCCGCCGTCGAGGACGGCGTCGCGGTCTGCTCCGGGATGCATCTGCCGGTCGGCCCCGTGACCGAGGTGGCCGGCGTCGGCACCCTGCCGTCCGCCCGCCGGCGCGGCCTGGGTCTCGCCGTCACCGCCGCCCTGGTGGCCGACGCGCAGACCCGCGGCGTCGACACCGTCTTCCTCTCGGCCGGGGACGAGGACGTGGCCCGCATGTACGGCCGCCTGGGCTTCCGCCGGGTCGCCACCGCCCTGATCGCGGAACCCGCCGACTAGGGGACCCGGCAGGTCGCCGTCGACCGGGGGCGCCCGGAGAGGCCCGTCGACCCGGGTGCCCGGGCGGGGCTCCGCCCGGCCGGGGGTGCCCCGGCGGGCCACCTCCGGCCCGGGTGCCCGGAGAGCCCCCTCCGGCCCGGGGGGGGGGGCCGGCTGGTCCCGGCCGGTCAGAGGGCGCCCGCGTCCACCGCCGTCCACACCGACGGATACAGAGGGCGGTGGCCCAGCTCGCGGCGGGCGCGTGACGTCGACACGATGCCGTGCCACGGGTCGGGATCGGTGCGGTCGTACAGGGCGTCCGGGACGTCGACGCCGTTGAGCGCGTGCAGGTCGACCGCCGTCACGGGGGCGTCGTCGGCGATGTTGTAGACCCTCCCGTCCGCACCCGGGGCGTACAGCAGGCGGAGCAGGACCTGGGCGGCGTCCGCGTGGTGGACCATCTGGAGGCGCTGGGCCGCCGCCCAGCCGCCGGCCCACCGCAGGGACTGGGACAGGTGCGGATCGCCCTCGCCGTACACGAACGCCAGCCGCCCGACGCGTACGTCCAGGCCCTCCAGGGACAGCAGGTCCCGCTCTGCCGCCGCCTTGGACTCCGCGTACGCGCCCCACATGGAGCCCCCGGGCACCACGGGGTCCTCCTCGGTCAGGGGACGGCCGCGGCCGGTGCCGTAGACCAGGTTCGTACTCACCTGGACGAAGCGGCGGACTCCGCAGGAGACGGCGGCCCGGCCCAGGTCGCGGGCGGCGTGGTGGTTGACCGTCCACGCCTCCTCGTCGGGGACACCCCGGAACGCCGCGGCCACGTTCACCACCGCGTCCACGCCCGCCAGCGCCTTGCCGAGCGCCTCGGAGTCCCGCAGGTCGCCCACCGCCACCTCGGCGCCCAGCGCCGCCGCGGGCGCCGCCTGCGACTCCTCGCGGACCAGGACCCGCACCCGGTCCCCGGGGGCGGTCCGCTGCAGCAGCCGCGGCACGAAACGCCTGCCGACCTGCCCCGTCGTGCCTGTCACCAACGTCAGCATGGAATGCTCCTCTCGTCGGTCACGAGCCTCGCCCCGGCACGCGTCCGGCGGCAGAGACCTCCTCATCCGGGGATCGGCAGTCCCTGGATGAGCGGGCCGTGATCGGCCAGGCTGAAGGCATGAACCGAGCCGAACTCGCCGACTTCCTGCGCCGCGGACGTGCCCGGCTCGAGCCCTCCGACGTGGGGCTGACCGCCGGGCCGCGCCGCCGCACACCGGGGCTGCGCCGCGAGGAGGTGGCGGCACTGGCCGGGATGTCCGTGGACTACTACACCCGTCTCGAACAGGCGCGCGGCCCGCACCCGTCCCGGCAGATGCTGGGCGCACTGGCGCGGGCGCTGCGGCTGACCGGCGACGAGCGCGACCACCTCTTCCATCTGGCCGGCGAGGAGCCGCCCCGCGACGGGACGTCCTCCTCCCATGTGCGCCCCGGTCTGCTGCTCGTGCTGGACCGGCTGCACGACACGCCCGCCCAGGTGGTGGGCGACTGCGGCGACGTACTCGCGCAGAACGCCATGGCCGTGGCGCTGGCCGGCGACGTCCTGGCCCGTCCGGCGCGCGAGCGCAATCTGGTGCGCCGCTTCTTCACGGACCCGTCGGCACGTGAGCTGTTCCCGCCGGAGGACGTGGCGGACCTGGCACGCGGGCACGTGGCGAACCTGCGCGCCGTCGCCGCCGCCCGGCCCGCCGATCCCGGGCCGGCCGCGCTGGTGGCCGAACTGCGTGCCGCGAGCGAGGAGTTCGCGGCGCTGTGGGAGCGGCACGAGGTGGCGGTGCGCCGCACCTCGGTCAAACGCTTCCGGCACCCGGTGGTGGGGCTGCTGGAGCTGGACTGCGAGGTGCTGCTCAGCGACGAGCACCGCCAGCTGCTCGTCGTGCACACCGCCCGCCCGGGCACCGAGGCGCACGAACGCCTGCGGTTGCTGCGGGTGGTGGGCCTGCAGGACCTGTCCCCGAGGCGGACCTGAGGGGGCTCAGAATCCGAGCTTGCGCAGCTGCCGCGGGTCCCGCTGCCAGTCCTTGGCGACCTTCACGTGCAGGTCGAGGAAGACCGGCGTGCCGAGCAGCGCCTCGATCTGCTTGCGGGACTTGATGCCGACGTCCTTCAGCCGCTTGCCCTTCGGGCCGATGATGATGCCCTTCTGGCTGGGCCGCTCGATGTAGACGAAGGCGTGGATGTCCAGCAGCGGCTTGTCGGCGGGCCGGTCCTCGCGGGGCAGCATCTCCTCGACGACGACGGCGATGGAGTGCGGCAGCTCGTCGCGCACGCCCTCCAGCGCGGCCTCGCGGATCAGCTCCGCGACCATGACCTGCTCCGGCTCGTCCGTGAGGTCGCCCTCGGGATAGAGCGCCGGCCCCTCGGGGAGGAGCGGGATCAGCAGGTCGGCCAGCAGATCGACCTGCTGGTCGGCGACCGCGGACACGGGCACGATCTCCGCCCACTCGAAGCCCAGTTCCGTGGCGAGCTGGTCGATGGCGATGAGCTGCTCGGCGAGCGTCTTGCTGTCCACGAGGTCGGTCTTCGTGACGATCGCGATCTTCGGCGTCTTCTTGATCGACGCCAGCTCCTTGGCGATGAACCGGTCGCCGGGGCCCAGCTTCTCGTTCGCCGGCAGGCAGAAGCCGATCACGTCGACCTCGGCCCAGGTGGTGCGGACGACGTCGTTGAGCCGCTGGCCGAGGAGCGTGCGCGGCTTGTGCAGCCCCGGGGTGTCCACCAGGATCAGCTGGGCGTCCGGCCGGTGCACGATGCCGCGCACGGTGTGCCGCGTGGTCTGCGGCTGGTTCGCGGTGATGGCCACCTTCTGGCCGACCAGAGCATTCGTGAGGGTGGACTTGCCCGCGTTGGGGCGGCCCACGAAGCAGGCGAAGCCGGCGCGGTGTGTGGCCTCGGACGGCTCGGATGACTCGGTACGAACGCTCATGGCGCCCATTGTCCCTGATCGTCGGGCGCCCGCCGCACCAAGGGGCCGCGGGCCCGGTCCCCGGGGAATCCGTCGCCCGCCCCGGGCTGCGTCCCGGCGCGGCCCGGTGAGCTTCCGGAAACGCCCGCGCAACACGAAACACACCGGAAACGTGCGTGTGCACAACCCGAAACGCGGGCCGGTGACCCTCGGACGACGCCCCGCCCGTCGGACGACGCCCCGCACCGCTGGAGAGACCGTGATTCTGGCCGCCCCGCACCTCGACACCGGCGACACCGCCTGGCTGCTCGCCGCCACCGCACTCGTCCTGCTGATGACGCCGGGCCTCGCCCTGTTCTACGGCGGCATGGTCCGCACGAAGAGCGTCCTCAACATGCTGATGATGAGCTTCGTGTCGATCGCCCTGGTCACGGTGGTCTGGCTGGCCGCCGGGTACTCCCTCGCGTTCGGCGACGACGCCTTCGGCGGACTGATCGGCGGCCTGAAGCACGCCGGGATGGCGGGTCTCGGCCCGGACAGCGTCCAGGGCACCGTCCCCACCCTGCTCTTCGCCACGTTCCAGCTGACCTTCGCGATCATCACGGCGGCGCTGATCAGCGGGGCGATCGCCGATCGCGCGAAGTTCGGGGCGTGGCTGGCCTTCGTGCCGCTGTGGGCGCTGCTCGTATACGTTCCCGTCGCCCACTGGGTGTGGGGCCCGGGCGGCTGGATCCTCGACCGGCTGGGCGCGCTGGACTTCGCCGGCGGACTGCCCGTCGAGATCACCTCCGGCGCCTCCGGGCTGGCCCTGTGCCTGGTCCTCGGCCCGCGCATGGGCTTCAAGAAGGACGCGATGCGGCCGCACAACCTCCCCATGGTGGTGCTGGGCGCCGGTCTGCTCTGGTTCGGCTGGTTCGGTTTCAACGCGGGCTCGGCGCTCGGCGCGAACGGGCTGGCCGCCGCCGCTTTCCTCAACACCCTCGCCGCCGGCTGCACCGGTCTGCTGGGCTGGCTCTTCGTGGAGCAGCGGCGCGACGGCCACCCCACCACGCTCGGCGCGGCGTCGGGCGCGGTCGCCGGCCTCGTCGCGATCACCCCGTCCTGCGGGTCGGTCTCGCTGGTCGGCGCGCTGGTCGTCGGTCTCGCCGCCGGTGTCGTCTGCTCGTACGCGGTGGGCTGGAAGTTCCGGCTGAACTACGACGACTCCCTGGACGTGGTCGGCGTCCACCTCGTCGGCGGCATCATCGGCACCGTCCTCATCGGCGTCTTCGCGACGGAGTCGATGACGGGGGGCGCCGAGGGGCTGCTGTACGGCGGCGGGCTCGGCCAGCTCGGCCGGCAGCTGGTCGCGGTCCTCGCCGTCGGGGCGTACGCCTTCCTCGTCACCTACGGCCTCGGGAAGCTGCTCGACCGGCTCATCGGCTTCCGGGCGGACGAGGAGCAGGAGCAGACGGGTCTCGACCTTACGGTGCACGCCGAGAGCGCTTACGATCACGGGGTTCTGGGGCACGGCGCCCCGGTCTCGTCGTCCGCCACCCACGCCCAGAAGGTCAAGGCCCAGGCATGAAACTCATCACCGCGATCGTGAAGCCGTACCGCCTCGACGAGGTCAAGACCGCCCTCCAGGAACTCGGAGTGCACGGGATGACCGTCACCGAGGCCAGCGGCTACGGGCGTCAGCGCGGCCACACCGAGGTGTACCGCGGCGCGGAGTACCAGGTCGACCTCGTGCCCAAGGTCCGGATCGAGGTCGTCGTGGGGGACGCCGACGCGGACCCCGTCATCGACGCGATCGTCAAGGCGGCCCACACCGGCAAGATCGGCGACGGCAAGGTCTGGTCGGTGCCGGTGGAGACGGTGGTCCGCGTCCGTACCGACGAGCGGGGCCCGGACGCCCTCTGAGGACGGCCGACGGGCCCCGGCCCGGAGCGGGTTCAGCCCGCGCCGAGGGTGGCCCGGACCACCCCGTCGCCCCCGGCGACGAGCACCGGCGTCCCGGCTCCGCCGAGATCCCGTACCGCGGCCAGGTCCTCCGCGGACGCGGTCTCCGCGTCCGTGACCACCGCCGCCGCCTCCAGCGACTTCGCGCCGGACGCCACCGCCATCGCCACGGCGGTCTGCAGCGCGCTCAGCTTCAGGGAGTCCAGGGTGACGGTCCCGGCGACATAGGTGCGTCCGGTCTCGTCCCGTACGGCGGCCCCCTCGGGCACACCGTTGCGGGCGCGGGCCGAGCGGGCCAGGGTGACGATCTTGCGGTCCTCGGGGTCGAGGGCGGGAGTCTCGGTCATACGGGGAGCTTATCGATCCCTCACGGCCGGTCGAGCCGCAGCCGCTCGGCCCTCGGCAGGCCCGCCACCACCAGGTCGTACGAGTCCTCGATCAGCTCCCGGACCTGTCGGTCGGGCAGTCCGCCGTCCACCGTCACGGTGTTCCAGTGCCGCTTGTTCATGTGGTAGCCGGGCACGATCAGCCCGGGGTGCTCGTCGCGCAGCCGCACCGCGTCGTCGGGGTCGCACTTCAGATTGACCGTCAGCGGACGCGCGTCCAGGTTCGTGAGCGCGAAGAGCTTGCCGAGCACCTTGAAGACGGACGTGTCCGGATTGAAGGGGAAGTCCTCGACGACCGCGTTGAAGGACAGGCAGAACGCGCGCAGTTCCCGGGGCTTCACTCCGGGCCCCCCTCCCCCTCCGGCGGCTTCACCGGGGTCACGGGCTCCACGAGCACCGTCACGATCTTGTTGCGGCGGCCGGCGGAGTCCTCGGCGGTGAGCCGCAGTTCGCGGCCGTCGGGAAGTTCCACGACCGCGGACGCCCCGGCGATCGGCACCCGGCCGAGCGCCTTGGCCAGCAGTCCGCCGACCGTTTCCACGTCCTCGTCGTCGTAGGCCTCGAAGCCGTACAGCTCGCCGAGGTCCCCGATGTCCAGACGGGCCGTCACCCGGTAGCGGTCCTCGCCCAGTTCGTCGACCGGGGGAAGCTCGCGGTCGTACTCGTCGGTGATCTCGCCGACGATCTCCTCCAGGATGTCCTCGATGGTGACGATGCCGGCCGTGCCGCCGTACTCGTCGATGACGACGGCGACGTGGTTGCGCTCCTGCTGCATCTCGCGCAGCAGGTCGCCCGCGTTCTTGGTGTCGGGGACGAAGGCCGCGGGCCGCATCGCCGTGGAGACCAGCTCGCTCTCGGCCTCCCGGCTGATGTGCGTCTTGCGGGCCAGGTCCTTCAGATACACGATGCCGACGATGTCGTCCTCGCTCTCCCCGGTGACGGGGATGCGCGAGAAGCCGGAGCGCAGAGCGAGCGTCAGCGCCTGCCGGATGGTCTTGTACCGCTCGATGACGACGAGGTCGGTGCGCGGCACCATCACCTCGCGGACCAGGGTGTCGCCCAGCTCGAAGACGGAGTGCACCATGCGGCGCTCCTCGTCCTCGATGAGGGACTCCTTCTCGGCGAGGTCGACGAGCGCACGCAGTTCGGCCTCGGAGGCGAACGGGCCGCGGCGGAAGCCCTTGCCGGGCGTGAGCGCGTTGCCGATGAGGATCAGCAGGGGCGGGATCGGCCCCATGATCCGGGCCAGCGGCAGCAGGACGTAGGCGGCCGCGGTCGCCGTGTTCATCGGGTGCTGGCGGCCGATCGTGCGCGGGGAGACCCCGACCGCCACGTAACTGACGAGGACCATCACGCCGAGGGCGACCGCGAGGGCCTGCCAGGTCTCGTCGAACTCCTTCAGGCAGGCGTACGTGACGAGCGCGGCGGCGGCCATCTCGCAGGTGATGCGCACCAGCAGGGCGACGTTGAGGTAGCGGGTCGGGTCGGCGGCGATCTGGGCGAGCTTGGCGCTGCCGCGCCGGCCGCTGCGGACGGCCTCCTCGGCGCGGAAGCTGGAGACGCGCGCGAGGCCCGCCTCCGCGCAGGCGGCGAGCCAGGCGACCACGACCAGCGCGATGGCACCGATGACGAGCTGAGGACTCATGACTGCCGACTCTAGGAGACGGTCGGGGCGGGGGACGGGCCGGTCAGGCCCTTCTCCGTGCGCCAGCCGTCGACGATGGCCGCCTGCAGCCCGAACATCTCGGCCTTCTCGTCCGGCTCCTCGTGGTCGTAGCCGAGGAGGTGCAGCACTCCGTGGACGGTGAGGAGCTGCAGCTCCTCGTCCATGGAGTGCTCCGTCGGGGCGTCCTTGCCCTGGCGCTCGGCGACCTCCGGGCAGAGCACGATGTCGCCGAGCAGCCCCTGCGGCGGCTCGTCGTCGTCCTTCGTCGGCGGACGCAGCTCGTCCATCGGGAAGGACATCACGTCCGTGGGTCCGGGCAGGTCCATCCACTGGATGTGCAGCTGCTCCATGGCGTCGGCGTCCACCGCGATCACCGACAGCTCGGAGAGCGGGTGGATGCGCATCCGCGCGAGCGCGTAGCGGGCGATGTCGAGGATCGCCTGCTCGTCGACCTCGGTTCCGGACTCGTTGTTGACGTCGATCGACATGGTCGTGCGGTTCTACTTCCCCTTGGGTCCGGCTTTGCCGCGGCTCTTGTGCGTGCCGTTCTCGGTGCCGTGCGTGCTGTCGTACTTCTCGTACGCGTCGACGATACGGCCGACGAGCTTGTGCCGGACGACGTCGTGGGACGTGAGCCGCGAGAAGTGGACGTCGTCGAGGCCCTCCAGGATGTCCTGGACCTGGCGCAGACCGGACTTCGTCCCGCTGGGGAGGTCGACCTGCGTCACGTCGCCCGTGATCACGATCTTCGAGTCGAAGCCGAGGCGGGTGAGGAACATCTTCATCTGCTCGGGGCTCGTGTTCTGGGCCTCGTCCAGGATGATGAAGGCGTCGTTCAGGGTGCGTCCGCGCATGTAGGCCAGCGGGGCGACCTCGATCGTGCCCGCCGCCATCAGGCGCGGGATGGAGTCGGGGTCGAGCATGTCGTGCAGCGCGTCGTACAGGGGGCGCAGGTAGGGGTCGATCTTCTCGTAGAGCGTGCCGGGCAGGAAGCCGAGCCGCTCGCCGGCCTCGACCGCCGGGCGGGTGAGGATGATCCGGTTGACCTGCTTGGACTGCAGGGCCTGGACCGCCTTGGCCATGGCCAGATACGTCTTGCCGGTGCCGGCGGGGCCGATGCCGAAGACGACGGTGTGCTTGTCGATGGCGTCGACGTACCGCTTCTGGTTGAGCGTCTTCGGGCGGATGGTGCGCCCGCGCGAGGACAGGATGTTCTGCGTGAGCACCTCGGCCGGGGTCTCCTGGCCGTCGCCCTCCCCGTTCTCGCTCGCCCTGAGCATGGCGATCGAGCGTTCCACTGCGTCCTCCGTCATCGGCTGTCCCGTGCGGAGCACGAGCATCATCTCGTCGAACAGACGTTGGACGAGCGCGACTTCACCGGCGTCGCCGACCGCACTGATCTCATTGCCCCGGACGTGGATGTCGGCCGCCGGGAAGGCCTTCTCGATCACGCGCAACAGCGCGTCCCCGGACCCCAGCACGGTCACCATGGGGTGCGCGGCCGGAACGGTGAACTGCGCTCTCGCCTGCCCCTGTGCGGGGTCGTGCACTGTGGGTGTGTCAGTCATGGGCCGGCTCTGTAGGCCTTGCTCGTCCTCCTCGTACCGGGGCCGCTCGGCGTGGGCCGCCCTCGCACTGCCAAGGGTACGTCGGTGCACCGACAACGCCGTAGGCCTTTTTCACACCGGCCGCACGCGTGTCAGGCCAGGCGGCCGAATCCGATCGTGGGGACCGCCCGCCGCAGCGGCCACGGCCTGCCCACCCCGGGGATCAGGCCCTCCAGGAAGGAGTACCGGGCGAGCGCGGCGGGGTCCTGGTCGTCGACCGACTGGACGCGCCGCCACCAGGCGGCGATCTCGGCCCAGCCGGGCGCCGAGAGGGAGCCGCCGAACTCCTGGACGGAGAGCGCCGCGGTCAGCCCCGCGAAGGCGAGCCGGTCGGCGAGCGGCCAGTCGGCGAGGGTGCCCATGACGAACCCCGCCACGAAGACGTCGCCGGCGCCGGTCGGGTCCAGGGCCTCCACGGCGATCGCCGGGACCACGGCGCTCTCGCCGGTCCGGCCGTCCACGGCATACGCGCCTTCCGCACCGAGGGTGACCACGGCGAGCGGGACGTGCTCGGCCAGCGCGTGCGCCGCGGCTCGCGGGCAGTCCGCGCCGGTGTAGCGCATGGCCTCCTCGGCGTTCGGCAGGAAGGCCTCGCAGTGCTCCAGGTCGGCGAGTCCGGCCAGGTCCCAGCGGCCCGTGTCGTCCCAGCCGACGTCGGCGAAGATGCGGGTACCGGCGGCCGCCGCCTCGGCGATCCAGGGCGCGCGGACACCGGGCGCCAGCGAGGCGACGGCGGCACGCGCGCGGGGGGCGTGCTCGGGGGCGGGCTCCTCCGGGGGCGGCTCGTGCCCGTGGCTGACCATCGTCCGCTCGCCCTCGTAGGCCATGGACACGGTGACCGGGGAGTGCCAGCCGGGGACCGTGCGCGAGGCGCCGAGGTCGATGCCCTCGCCCTGTTCGAGGGCGTCCCAGCAGTACTCCCCGTAGTGGTCGTCGCCGAAGGCCGCCGCCAGGGACGTACGCAGTCCGAGCCGGGCGAGTGCCGTGGCCATGTTGGCGACGCCGCCGGGGCTCGATCCCATGCCGCGGGCCCAGGACTCGGTCCCGCGCACCGGGGCGGAGTCGAGCCCGGTGAAGACGATGTCGAGGAAGACGGTGCCCGTGAGGTAGACGTCGTACGGCGGATCGTGCGGGGTGCGCAGCCCGGCGAGCGGGTCGACCTGTGCCTGGCGGTGCGGTTCCTCTCCGTTGGACGCGATCACGGTGGGCTCCCTGACGTGGTGCGGATTCAGGCCAGTGTGCCACCACCCTGCACCGGCGCCCGGTTCACCTCCGGGACGCCGGGGCCTGTGTCGGGACGCCCCACGACGCCGGGCTACCAGCGCGGGACGGCGGGTGCGACCCAGCCGGGATCGGCGACGCGCATGGCGGCCGCGTCGTCGCGGTCCCTGAGGGAGCCGTCGTCGTCCAGCCACCGCCGGTGCAGGAACGCGAGCCTGTCGCGGTCGAGTGCGACGCCGAGTCCGGGGGCGTCGGACACCGTGACCGAGCCGTTCCGGAAGGCGAGGCGCTCGGTGAGCACGTCCTCGGACTGCCAGGGGTAGTGGGAGTCGCAGGCGTGGTGCAGGTCGGGGACCGTCGAGGCGACGTGGGTCATCGCGGCGAGCGAGATGCCCAGGTGGGTGTTGGAGTGCATCGACACCCCGACCCCGAACGTGCGGCACACGGCGGCGAGTTCACGGGTGTTGCGCAGGCCGCCCCAGTAGTGGTGGTCGGAGAGCACGACCTGCACGGCGCCGCGGGTGAAGGCTTCCCGGATCTCGGCGAAGGTCGTCACGCACATGTTGGTGGCGAGCGGCACGTTCGTGCGCGCCGCGACCTCGGCCATGGCCGGAGTGCCGAGCGCGGGGTCCTCCAGGTACTCCAGGACGTCCCCCAGTTCCTCAGCGACCCGCAGCGAGGTCTCCACGGACCAGGCGCCGTTGGGGTCGAGCCGCAGCGGCCGGCCCGGGAAGGCCTTCGCGAGGGCGCGTACGGCGGCGATCTCCTCCTCGGGCGGGAAGACGCCGCCCTTGAGCTTGAAGGAGGTGAATCCGTACCGCTCGGTGAACCTGCGGGCCTGCTCGACGACTCCGGCCGGATCGAGGGCGGCTCCCCAGTCGTCCTTCTCGGCGGCCACGCCGTCGGGATGCCCGCCCCACTTGTAGAACAGGTACGCGCTGTACTCCACGGCGTCCCGCACCTTGCCGCCGAGCAGTGCGTGCACCGGCAGCCCGAGCGCCTTGCCGAGCGCGTCGAGGCAGGCCACCTCGAAGCCGGAGACGACCGAGAGCCGCAGTTTGTCGGCGGTCTGCACGCCGCGCAGTCCGCCGACGTCGATCTGGTCGACGATCCGTCCGCGGTCGACGGCCACTGTGTCGGCGACCGTGGACAGCCCGTTGAGATCGGACACCCGACGTCCCACCAGGTGGTCGGCGAAGGGCCGGGCGAGCTCCAGGTACTTGCCGTCGCCGTACGTCTCGCCGACCCCCGTCACACCGTCCGCGGTGACGACCTCCACGATCAGGCGGGGCGTGTACGGCTGGTGCACGCCCTGGGTGTTGAGCAGCGGCGGGTCGGCGACCAGGACCGGGGTCAGCCGGACCTCGGCGATGGTCAGGTCGCGGGTCACAGGGCGGCTCCTACGGGGGTGAGGGCGGCTGCGAGGCCGAGACCGGCGGCGAGCAGCGCTTCGAGGTCGGCGAGGTCGGCGGGCGTGGGGTCGGTGAGCGGGGCGCGCACCGGACCCACGGGACGGCCCCGCAGCCGGGCGGCGGCCTTGACGAGCGAGACGGAGTAGCCGGGGCGCCGGTCGCGCAGTTCCACGAACGGAACGTAGAACTCCCGCAGCAGCCGGTCCATGACGGCGTCGTCGCCGCGCCGGTGGGCCGCGAAGAACAGGCCGGCGATCTCGGGGGCGAAGGCGTGCACGGCCGACGAGTACGCGGGGACGCCGACGGCGGCGTACGCGCGGGCCTGGATCTCCGCGGTGGCGGCCCCGTTGAAGAACAGGAACCCCTCGGGTGCGGCGAGGGTGAGCCGCTGGAGCCGGTCGAGGTCGCTGTGGCCGTCCTTGAGCCCGACGACCCCGGGGATGCGGGCGATCCGCCGCAGGGCGTCGGCGGTGAAGGCGACCTGGCCGCGCTGGTAGGCGATGAGCGGCAGCCGGGTCCGGGCGGCCAGTTGCTCAAGCTGCCCGACGAGGCCGTCCTGCGGGCCCGCGACGAGGTAGTGCGGCAGGACGAGCAGGGCGTCGGCGCCGGCCTCCTCCGCGACGCGGGCGAAGCGGGCGGCCTGCGCCCAGCCGTACCCGGTTCCCGCCACCACGGGGACGCGGCCGGCCGTCACCTCGACCGCGGCCGCGACGACCTGCCGGTACTCGTCCTCGTCCAAGGAGAAGAACTCTCCGGTGCCGCAGGCCGGGAACACGGCGCCGGGGCCGGTGGCGAGCTGGGCCTCCAGGTGGGTGCGGAAGCCGTCGAGGTCGAGGGAGCCGTCGCCGTGAAAGCTGGTCAGCGGGAACGACAGCACTCCGTGCGTCATTCCGCCGCGCAGGCGTCCGACGACGTCCGCTTCCGTGTCCGCAGCCATCGCCATCTCCGTATGTAGACGTCATTCACGTATGAAGATGGAGCGTAGAGAGTGGCCGCGGGCCCGTCAATGGCGCGGAAGCCTCCACCCGGCACCCCGCCTCGCCTGACGGGATGCCGCCCGGGTGGGCCAACTCCCCCGCGCACACCGGCACCCCTGGCCCCCGCTGGCGCCGGGGTGGGACGGCGAGCCCGGCGCCGACGGGGTGCCGCCTGCGCCCACCCGTGCCGCCCCTTGCGGCACGCCTGCCCGCAGCTACGGCCGACCGAGCCTCACCCCCCGCCGCCTGCCCGCAGCCAGGGCGGCTGACCGGGGGCCGCCCCACTCCCCGCACGCCCACCCGCAGTTGACGACGCACCGCGTGCCCGCGGCGCAATCCGTACGCGCCCGCAGCCGCCCTCCGGCGCAAGGGGCCGTGCCGGTACATCAGATGCCCGTCGAGACGGGGCCACGCCCCACCGAGGAACGCTGGTGACGGACGGAGGTGCCAACCGGCGACGGGCGGATGTACCGGCACGGCCCCGACCCCCCACTGCCCGACAGCGCACCCCCGCCGACCGCGCACCCGCACCCACACCCACACCCATACCCATACCCATACCCATACCCACCAGCGCAAACGCGCCCATCTACCCCGCCTCCCCCACCCCAAACGCAACGTGCCCCAGATCACACCGCCCCGCCTTCTACCCGGGCCCACCCCCTTGATACAAATTGCCCGCGCGTTCCTGTCCGTCGACAGCCGCCCAACCCCCTCATTGAGCCGCTCCTTTCGCATGCCCTGGGAACGCCCGTGTCCGCCCGCACCACCCCTCCCTGGCCCCTCGTCGCCCTTTTCACGGCCGGGTACCTCGCCCCCTACCTCCTCCCGACGACCGTCGGCCGGCTGGACGCGGGGCTTCCGCTCTCCGCCACCCAGGCCGGCACCATCGGCAGCGCCCTGCTGCTGAGTTCGGCCGCGGCAGGCTTCCTCCTCGCGTCCCGCGTGGACCGCCTCGGCCCCCGCCGAGTGGCCCGCGCCGGCCTCCTGCTCGCCGCCGTCGGCTACGGCGCGGCCGCGATGACGACCACCGTCCCCGCGGTGATCGCCGGCGCCCTGGCCGGCGGCTTCGGTTCCGGCACGGCCACCACCGTCGCCGCGACCGGCATCGCCGCCCACCGGGACCCCCACCGCGCCTCGACCCTCGGCCTGCTCAGCGTCTCCGCGCTCGCCGGCGCGGTGTACCTGACGGTCCCCCACCTGGGCCCCGGCCACGGCCTCCCGCTGGCGGCGATCGCCCTGGTCGCCCTCGCGGCGTGGCCGGCCACCGGCCGTCTGGACACCCCGGCCCGGACCCGCGCCCACGGGGACACGCCGGCCGACGACCCCGGCCGCCCCGCACATCCGCGCCCGTCGGCGACGACGGCACCGCACCGCCCGTACCCGCGCGCGGGACTCGTGCTGGCCGCGGCCATGCTCCTGTGGTCCCTCGCCCAGAACGCGCTGTGGGGGGTCAGCGGCCGCATCGGCACCAGCCAGGCCGGCCTCACCGAGGTCACCGTCGGTGCCGTGTTCGCGATCGCCCTCGGGGCCGGACTCCTCGGCGTGATCGGCGCGGGCGCCCTGGGCCCGCGCCTCGGCCGGGCGCTGCCGATCGGTGCGGGCACGGCCGTGATCGCGTGCTGCATCGCGCTCAGCGCGGCGGCCGACGACCTCCCGTCGTTCGCGGCCGGCGAGATCGCCTGGAACACGGTGTACCCGATCGTGCTGTCGTACCTGATCGGCCTGGCCGCGTCGATGGACCCGCGCGGCCGATGGGCGGTGCTGGTCGGCTCGGCCTCCTCGCTGGGCACGGCCTGCGGTCCGCTGGCGGGCAGCCTGCTGTCGGCCGGGGCGGGCTACCCGGCGATGGGCCGGGTCCTGGCGCTCGGTCTGCTCGTCCTCGCCGTCCCGATGGCGGCGGTCGCCCGTCACACGGGCGGCGGCCGGGTCCTTCCGGGCCTGGTGCGCCGGGCGCACCGCATCCCGGACCACCCGGTCGTGGAGATCGCCCTGGACGGCATCCCGGCCCAGCGGGCGGCGTACGACACGGCGGGCCCCCGCCACGCGGCCGCCCCGGGCCCCGGCCCGGGCTGACCCTCCGCCCGGCCCCGGGCCCGGCCCCCCGCGGCCCTGCCGGACCGAGGCGGAGCCGTCCGCGCCGCCCCACCCGGCAGGAGGAGGCGGACGCCCGCCCGGGGCGGCTACTCGGCGCCGGGTGCGGCGGGCCCGAACTCGTAGGCGTCGACCTCGGCGAGATACCGGGCCCGGCGCTCCTCGTCCCGGTCGAGGAAGGCGGCCTCGAACGAGTTGCGGGCGAGCTCGCGCAGCCGCTCGTGGCCGAGACCGAGCGCCTCGTGCACGGCGTGGAAGGTGTCGCCGACGTACCCGCCGAAGTAGGCGGGGTCGTCGGAGTTGACCGTGCACAGCAGCCCGGCGTCCATCATGGCGGGCAGCGGATGGTCCTCCAGGACGTCCACGGCCCGCAGCCGCACGTTGGACAGCGGGCAGAGGGTCAGCGGCACCCGTTCCCGCACGAGCCGTTCGACCAGGGCGTCGTCCTCCATGCACCGCAGCCCGTGGTCGATGCGCTCGACGCCGAGGACGTCGAGCGCCTCGGTGATGTAGGCGGGCGGCCCCTCCTCGCCCGCGTGGGCGACGCGCCGCAGTCCGAGCGCGGCGGCGGCCTCGTACACCTCGCGGAACTTGGCCGGCGGGTGCCCGACCTCGGCCGAGTCGAGGCCGATGCCGATGATCCGGTCGAGGTGGGGCCGGGCCGCCTCCAGGGTGCGCAGGGCGGACTCGGCGGACTCGTCCCGCAGGAAGCACATGATCAGCTGGGTGGAGATGCCGTGCGTCTCCTCGCTGCGGCCGAGGGCGCGGGAGAGCCCCTCCACGACCGTCCCCATCTCCACGCCGCGCGCGAGGTGTGCCTGCGGGTCGAAGAAGATCTCCGCGTGCCGTACGCCCTGGGCGGCGGCGCGCGCGAGATACGCGTCGGCCAGGTCGGCGAAGTCCTGTTCCGTCCGCAGCACGGCCATGAGCTCGTAGTACAGGTTCAGGAACGACTGGAGGTCGTCGAAGAGGTACGCCTTGCGGAGCTCCTCGGTGTCGGCGTAGGGCAGCGTGACGCCGTTGCGCGCGGCGAGCGCGAACGCGAGTTCGGGCTCCAGGGTGCCTTCGATGTGCAGGTGCAGTTCAGCTTTGGGGAGGGGCATCGCAGCATCGTACGGGCGGCTCCCCGGCGTTCCGAAACCGACGCGGCGCCGCCGGACCAAGCGCCGTCCGGCCGTGCCGGACCCCGTCGCGCCGCCCCGCGGTGGGTTCAGCCGCGCTTGGGCACCGGCACCCTGACCAGGTCGTGCGCCACGGTCAGTTCCCCCTCGAAGCCGGCCGCCCGGGCCTGCCGCTCGAACTCCTCCGGCTCGGAGTAGCGCTGGCTGAAGTGCGTGAGCACGAGGTGCCGCACGCCCGCGTCCACCGCGACCCGCGCCGCCTGACCGGACGTCAGATGCCCGTGCTCGACGGCGAGTCGCTCGTCCTCGTCGAGAAAGGTGGACTCGATGACGAGCAGGTCGCAGCCCTCGGCGAGCGCGTGTACGCCGTCGCAGAGCCGGGTGTCCATCACGAAGGCGAACCGCTGCCCGCGCCGCACCTCGCTGACCTCGTCGAGGGTGACCCCGCCGAGCGAGCCCTCCCGCTGCAGCCGTCCGACGTCGGGGCCCCTGATGCCGCGCTCGGCGAGCCGTTCCGGCAGCATGCGCCGGCCGTCGGGTTCGACCAGCCGGTAGCCGTAGGACTCCACCGGGTGGGAGAGCTGCCGGGCCTCCAGGGTGTAGGAGGGGGTGACGGCGAGCACCCCGTCGGCGTCGACCGGGGCCTCGGTGAGGGCGACGGTCTCGCGGTAGGCCGTCGCGTACCGCAGCCGGTCGAAGAACCGCTGTCCGGAGCGCGGGTAGTGCGCGGTCACCTCGTGCGGCACGCGGTCGAGGTTGATCCGCTGGATCACACCCGCGAGGCCGAGCGAGTGGTCGCCGTGGAAGTGGGTGACGCAGAGCCGGTGCAGGTCGTGCGCGGCGACCCCGGCGCGCAGCATCTGCCGCTGGGTGCCCTCGCCGGGGTCGAAGAGCAGCCCTTCGCCGTCCCAGCGCAGCAGGTACCCGTTGTGGTTGCGGTGGCGGGTCGGGACCTGGCTGGCGGTTCCGAGGACCACCAGTTCACGTACGGACACGGGGAGCGGCCGTTACCCGGGGGGCCACTGCAGGCCGCGTCCGCCCAGGACGTGGGCGTGCGCGTGGAAGACGGTCTGGCCGGCGCCGCTGCCGGTGTTGAAGACGATCCGGTAGCTGTCCAGCTTCTCCTCGGCGGCGATCCCGCCGGCCTCGCGCAGCACGTCCGCGGCGAGCGCGGGGTCGGCGGCGGCGAGTGCGGCCGCGTCGGCGTGGTGCGCCCGGGGGATCACCAGCACATGGGTCGGCGCCTGCGGGTTGATGTCACGGAAGGCGAAGGTGGTCTCCGTCTCCCGCACCACGGTCGCCGGGATCTGCCCTGCGACGATCTTGCAGAACAGGCAGTCGTCCTGCGGTTCTCCCGACATGCGTGTGCCTCCTCGCGCCCGCTGATCACTGTTGTCGGCATCGTATCGGCCCGCCGGGTTCCGGGGTCGGCCGCCGCCCGACCTCACCGGCGGCCGGGGCCGGTGAGGTCGGGCGGGTCAGAGCTCGGGCAGGGAGGGCGCCGTCCTGGCCGGGTTCTCGGCGAGCGCGGCCAGTGCGATGCGGATCGCCTCGTCGAGCTGGACGTCGCGTCCGGCCGCGTGGTCCTGGGGTGTCTGGACCACCTCGACGTCCGGATCGACGCCGTGGTTCTCCACGCCCCACTCGTAACCCTCCAGCCAGATGGCGTACTTGGGCTGGGTGACGAGGGTGCCGTCGACGAGCCGGTAGCGGCTGTCGATGCCGACCACGCCGCCCCAGGTCCGGGTGCCGACCACGGGGCCGATGCCGAGCGCCTTGATGGCGGCGTTGACGATGTCGCCGTCCGAGCCGGAGAACTCGTTGGCGACGGCGACCACGGGACCGCGGGGCGCGTCCTCGGGGTAGCTGGAGGAGCGCATGCCGCGGGGCACGTCCCAGCCGACGATGCGGCGGGCGAGCTTCTCGACGACCAGCTGCGAGGTATGGCCGCCGCGGTTCTCGCGGACGTCCACGACCAGCCCCTCACGGGCCACCTCGACCCGCAGGTCGCGGTGGATCTGGGCCCAGCCGGGCGCCTGCATGTCGGGCACGTGCAGATAGCCGAGGCGTCCGCCGGACTTCTCGTGGACGTAGGCCCGGCGGTCCGCGACCCAGGCGTGGTAGCGCAGCGGTTCCTCGTCGTCGGTGGGGACGACCACGGCGTGCCGCAGGTCGCCGCCGCCGGACGGCGAGACGGTCAGCTCGACGGGTCTGCCCGCGGTCCCGACGAGGAGCGGTCCGGGGCCGGCCACCGGGTCGACGGGGCGTCCGCCGACGGCGACGACGGCGTCCCCGGCGCGTACGGCGACACCGGGCGCGGCGAGCGGCGCCTGTGCGTCGGGGTCGGACGTCTCCGAGGGCAGGATCCGGTCGATGCGCCAACTGCCGTCCTCGTGACGGGAGATGTCCGCCCCGAGCAGCCCCTGGGCGTGGCTTCCGCCGCGCCGGCCGCCGCGCGGGGTGACGTAGGCGTGCGAGGTGCCGAGTTCGCCCTGCACCTCCCAGAGGAGGTCCACCAGGTCGTCGTGGGTGGCCACGCGCTCCAGGACCGGCCGGTACTTGTCGAGGATGCCGTCCCAGTCGACCCCGCCGAGGTCGGGCCGCCAGAAGTTGTCCCGCATGAGGCGGCCCGTCTCCTCGTACATCTGCCGCCATTCGGCGGCCGGGTCGACGGTCTGGTGGACCCGGGAGAGGTCGACGGTGATGTTGCTGTCGCTCTCGTCGTCGTTCGAGGCGCGGCGGTCGCTCGGTACGATCTTGAGCTTGCCGTCGGTCCACAGCAGGACCCGCTTGCCGTCGCCGCTGACCGTGAAGTGGTCGGCGTCCGCGGCGAGATGCTCGATGCGCTGCTGGACGAGGTCGTAGCGCTCCAACTCGGTCCTGGGGTCCGGGTCGTCCGGGGTGGCACGGGAGGCCCCGAGCACGCCGCGCACCGGGTGGCGCAGCCACAGCAGTCCGTCCTTGGCGGCGCGCAGCCCGGAGTAGCGGGCGGCCTCGACCGGGAACGGCACGATGCGGTCGCCGAGCCCGTCGAGGTCGATCCGGGTCGTCGGGGTCCCCTCGCTGTCGGGTGTCTCGTCCTTGTCGGGGGCGTCGAAGGGGCGCCCGTGGCGCTGCGGGCCGAAGGGCGAGGGGGTCGTCGCGGCCAGGGTGATGAGGTGGGGCCGCGCGCCGCCGACGAAGGCGAGGTCGAAGACGTGCTCGTCGTAGACGGGGTCGAAGGACCGGGCCGACAGGAAGGCGAGGTGCTTGCCGTCCAGGGTGAACGCCGGGGCGTAGTCGCGGAAGCGCAGCGGGGTCGCCTCGGTCACGGACAGGTCGGCGGCGTTGGCGAGCTTGAGCTGGCGCAGCGGGCGCGGGCCGGGGTGGGACCAGGCGAGCCACGCGGAGTCGGGCGAGAAGACGAGTCCGGAGACCTCGCCGTCCTCGCTGCGGTCGACCTCCCTGACCTCGCCGGTCTCCCGCTCGACGAGCAGGACGCGTCCGTCGTGCGTGGCGACGGCGGCGCGGCTGCCGTCGGGTGCCATGGCGAGCCCGAGGACCCGGCCGAGCTGTCCGGCGGCGAGCCTGCGCGGGGTGGCGCCGGGGGCGGTTCCGGTGGCGGGCGCGAACTCCAGGGCGTCGTCGCCCTCGGCGTCGGTCACCCACACCACGTACTCCTCGCCGTCGGCGCGGAAGGTGCGGGGCAGCCGGGCGCGGACACCGGGCTCGGCGGCGAGCGCGCGGGCCGGGCCCGCGCGGTGGGTGACCCAGTGGACGGCGCCGCGTACGGAGATCGCGCTGCCGCGGCCGGTGTGGTCGGGCGCGCCGGCGCCGAACCAGCGGGCGGCGCTGACGGGGTGCGGCTGGAGGTCGACGCGCTGGCCGCCGAGCCGGACGTCGAGCCTGCGGGGCTCCGCGGCGTCCAGGTCGTCCAGGAGGTGGAGTTCACCGGCGGACGCGTACACGACCCGGCTGCCGTCGGTGGACGCGTGCCGGGCGTAGAAGCCGTCCTCGATCCCGGTGTGCCGGCGCAGGTCGGAGCCGTCGGCGAGGGAGGAGTACAGGGCTCCGGTGCCTTCGTGGTCGGAGAGGAACGCGACGCGCTCCCCCACCCACATCGGGTATTCGAGGTTTCCGTCGAGGTCCTCGTGCAGCCGGACGAACTCGCCGTCGCCGTCGCGGTCGATCCAGAGCTTGCCCGCCGTGCCGCCGCGGTACCGCTTCCACCAGGCGGCCTCGCGGCCCATGGGGGCGGACAGCAGGAGGGTGCCGGGGCCGCCGTGGGCGACGTCGCCGACGGGCCCGTACGGAAGGGTGGTGGCGGGGCCGCCGTCGAGCGGGACGGCGCGGGCCCAGCTGCGGCGCAGCGAGGCCTGCCCGACCGTGCTCAGGGCGAGGATCTCGCCGTCCGGGGTCCAGCCGCGGACCTGGGTCCGCGAACTCCCCCAGTAGGTCAGCCGCTTGGCGGGGCCGCCGTCGAGGGGGGCCGCGTGCACCTCGGGTGCCCCGTCCCGGGTGGAGGTCCAGGCGACGGTGGTGCCGTCGGGCGAGATGCGCGGATGGTTCACCGGGACGTTGTCGGCGCTGACCCGCCAGGCGCGGCCGCCGCCGTCGACCGGGGCGGCCCAGACGTCGTCCTCGGCGGTGAAGACGACGAGGTCGCCGTGCAGGTGCGGGAACCGGAGGTACGCGGGGGGTACGGACTGTGTCACCCGATCACCCTATGCAGCGCCCGGCCGCCCGGACAGGGGTTTGGATCACTTGGTGCCCGCGGACCCGCGCCTCACTTGCCCTCGACGGGGCGGCAGGAGGGGTAGTCCTGGCACCAGATGGTCTGCGTCTCGGTGACGGTCACGGTGGAACCGGGGCGCTGGGGGTCGTAGCTCACGGGCGGGGTTCCCGCGGCGTCGCAGTTGCCGAGCACGCTGAGGTGGAAGCGCTGTTTGCCGGCGACCTTGGCGGTGAGGTCGCCCCGTACGCACTTGCCGTTGACCTCGCGGGTGACCTCGCCGGTGATGGTGATGTCCTGCCCGTTCTTCGTCTCCCCCTGGCAGTCGACGTCCGCCACGGTCCGTACGGTGGGCGAGGGCGACTTCCCGGGCGTGGCCGCCCTGCCGCCGTCGTCGTAGTGGGCGGTGCAGCTCAGCCACTGCACGTCGACGCCCCGCCGCTCCAGCTCCTTGGTGCCGGCCTGGTCCGTCGTGTACGCCACCGACGCGGAGCTGAGTCCGTCACCCGGCTCGCACGCGGCCACACCGAACACGGCGGCCGCGGCCAGTCCGGCAGCGCCCCACAGCCTCCTGCGGTCCGCCCGTTGCCTCGAATGCCTCAAAACCCCCATGGACGGCAGCGTGCCACCGTCCGGGGCCGGGCGGTAGACCGCATGCGGCCACCGTGTCCGTCAGCCGCGCAGCAGCAGCCATTCCTGAAGCTCCACCAGGTTGCCCTCGGGGTCCCTCAGATGGGCGACGCGCATCCGGGCGGTCATGGGGACCGGGCCGTGCAGGAGAGCGGCCCCGCGCGAGACGACGGTGGTGCAGTAGGTGTCCAGGTCGTCGACGCGCAGGACGACCAGGGAGCGGTGCCCGGTCGCCGGTTCGCCCAGCTCACCGAGGACTTCGGCCATCATGGCGCGGTCCTGGAGGGCGATGCCGGCCGAGCCGGTGACGGGGCTGAACTTCTCGTACGGTCCGCCCGTCGCGCCCGACTGGGGCTTCAGGCCGAGGACGTCGGCGTAGAAGCGGTAGCAGGCGGCGAAGTCGGTGACGAGCAGTCGTACGTGTGCGAGTTCCAACGCGTCCCCCAGGAACGGTGCGGTCAGGACCAGCGGCCGGTGCGGCCGAGCAGCAGGGCCGTCGCCGCGGTCCCGGCGGTGGATGTACGCAGCACGCTACGCCCCAGGCGGTACGCACCGGCGCCGGCCTCGGCGAACAGCGCCAGCTCCTCCGGGGAGACACCCCCTTCGGGGCCCACCACGAGCACGATCTCGCCCGTGGCGGGGAGTTCGGCCGTGGCCAGCGGCTCGCTGTCATGGTCCCGGTCCTCGTGCAGCACCGCGGCGAGGTCGGCCGTGGCGAGAAGTGCGGCAACCTGCCGGGTCGTCATGGCGTCCGCGATCTCGGGGAAGCGCACCCGGCGGGACTGCTTGCCGGCCTCCCGCGCGGTCGCCCGCCACTTGGCGAGCGCCTTCAGTCCCCGGTCGCCCCTCCACTGCGTGATGCAGCGTGCGGCGGCCCACGGGACGACGCGGTCCACGCCGGTCTCGGTCATGGTCTCGACGGCGAGTTCCCCGCGGTCGCCCTTGGGGAGGGCCTGCACGACGGTGATGCGCGGGGACTCCTGCGGCTCCTCGGCGACGGCGCCCATGCGGACGATCAGCCGGTCCTTGCCCTCGGTGTCCGTCACGACGCACTCGGCCCAGCGGCCCGCCCCGTCCGTGAGGACGACGTCCTCGCCGGGCCGGAGCCGCTTCACGGAGACGGCGTGCCGCCCTTCGGGGCCGTCGAGCACATGGCGTCCGGCCGCGTCCGCGCGGAGCTCCTCGACCACGAACACCGGCGCGGTCATCGGGCCGTCCCCCCGGCCGGGAACGAGGACAACGCTGTCTTCGCGGCGTCGAGTTCGGCGGCCAGGACCTCCACGAGCCGGGCGGCGGGCAGGTCGCGGGCCATGCGGTGGCCCTGTCCGGCCCACAGCGCCATGCCCTGCGGGTCGCCCGCCTTGGCGGCGGCCTTGCGCAGCGGGGAGGTGAGGTGGTGGACCTCGGGATAGGCGGCGGGGGCGTAGGGGCCGTGCTCGCGCATGAAGCGGTTGACCAGGCCGCGGGCCGGACGCCCGGAGAAGGCCCGGGTCAGTTCCGTGCGGACGAACAGGGGGTTGGTCAGCGCCTCCTTGTGCACGGGGGCAGCGCCCGACTCGGGCGTGGCGACAAACGCCGTGCCGAGCTGGGCCGCGCTCGCGCCGGCCGCGAGGACCGCGGCGATCTGCGCGCCGCGCATGATGCCGCCCGCCGCGACGATCGGCAGGTGCACGCTCTCGCGGACCTGGGCGACCAGCGAGAGCAGCCCGATGCCGGCGCCGTCCGCCTCCGGGACGTCCCGGTGGGTGCCCTGGTGGCCGCCCGCCTCGACACCCTGGACGATCACCGCGTCGGCGCCCGCCCGCTGCACGGCCTGGGCCTCCTCGGCCGTGGTCGCCGTGACCAGGGTCAGCGTGCCGACCCGGGCGAAGGAGGCGAGCACCTCGGGCGTGGGGCAGCCGAAGTGGAAGGAGACCACGGGCACGGGGTTGTCGAGGAGGACCGCGAGCTTGGTGTCGTACCCGTCGTCGCGGCCGCTCTCGGGGTCGCCGAGCTCGGTGCCGTACCAGCCGGCCTCACCGGCGAGCTGGTGGGCGTAGACGTCGACGGCGGCGGGGTCGGCGTGCTCCTGCTGGGGCATGAAGAGGTTCACGCCGAACGGGCGCCCGGTGAGGCCACGCAGCTGTTTGATCTCCTGGTACATGCCGTCGGCCGTCTTGTATCCGGCGGCGAGGAAACCGAGCCCGCCGGCCTCGGACACGGCGGCGGCGAGCTGCGGCACGGAGACACCGCCCGCCATGGGGGCCTGCACGATCGGACACCGAAAGAGATCGGTCAGCGCGGAGGACATGACGGCATGTTGTCACGTCCTCCGTACAAGTCCGAATCCGGCGGTCCACCCGGCACAGGCCACCGGAATGTGCCTCTCCGAGCACCTCCGGGGCGGCCTGTGCGGGCCGCCGTCAGCGTCCGTTGAACGCGTCCTTCAGGCGCGAGAACAGGCCCTGCTGCCCCGGCTGGAACTGGCCCGTGGGCCGCTCCTCGCCGCGCAGCTTGGCCAGCTCGCGCAGCAGGCGCTCCTGCTCGGCGTCCAGCTTGGACGGCGTCATGACCTCGACGTGGACGATCAGGTCGCCCCGGCCGCCACCGCGCAGATGCGTGACACCGCGGCCGTGCAGCGGGATCGACTGGCCGGACTGGGTGCCCGGGCGGATGTCGACCTCCTCCATGCCGTCCAGGGTCTCCAGCGGCACCTTGGTGCCGAGGGAGGCGGCGGTCATCGGAATGGTGACCGTGCAGTGCAGGTCGTCGCCGCGCCGCTGGAAGGTCGAGTGCGGCAGTTCGTGGATCTCGACGTAGAGGTCGCCGGCGGGGCCGCCGCCGGGGCCGACCTCGCCCTCGCCCGCGAGCTGGATCCGCGTGCCGTTGTCGACACCGGCCGGGATCTTGACCGTCAGGGTGCGGCGCGAACGCACGCGCCCGTCGCCCGCGCACTCCGGGCACGGCGTCGGCACGACCGTGCCGAAGCCCTGGCACTGGGGGCAGGGGCGGGAGGTCATGACCTGGCCCAGGAAGGACCGCGTGACCTGGGAGACCTCACCGCGACCGCGACACATGTCGCAGGTCTGCGCCGAGGTCCCGGGCGCGGCACCCTCGCCGTTGCACGTGGTGCACACCACGGCCGTGTCGACCTGGATGTCCTTCGTGGTGCCGAAGGCCGCCTCGTCGAGGTCGATCTCCAGCCGGATCATGGCGTCCTGGCCGCGGCGCGTGCGCGACCGGGGGCCCCGCTGCGACGCCGTACCGAAGAACGCGTCCATGATGTCGGAGAAGTTCCCGAAGCCACCGGCGCCGAAGCCGCCCGCGCCTCCGCCGCCGCTCTGCGAGAGCGGGTCGCCGCCGAGGTCGTAGACCTGCTTCTTCTGCGGGTCCGACAACACCTCGTAGGCGGCGTTGATCTCCTTGAAGCGCTCCTGCGTCTTCGGATCGGGGTTGACGTCCGGATGCAGCTCGCGGGCGAGCCTCCGGAACGCCTTCTTGATCTCGTCCTGGGACGCGTCGCGGCGCACGCCGAGTACGGCGTAGTAGTCCGTGGCCACTTAAGACTCCGCCAGGATCTGTCCGACGTACCGTGCCACTGCGCGTACCGCTCCCATCGTTCCCGGGTAATCCATGCGGGTCGGTCCGACCACGCCGAGTTTGGCGACTGCCTCGCCGCCCGAACCGTAGCCGACCGAGACCACGGACGTGGAGTTGAGTCCCTCGTGGACGTTCTCGTGACCGATCCGTACGGTCATGCCCGAATCCGTCGACTCACCAAGCAACTTGAGGAGCACGACCTGCTCCTCCAGGGCTTCGAGAACCGGCCGGATGGTGAGGGGAAAGTCATGTCCGAAGCGGGTGAGATTGGCGGTTCCGCCGATCATCAGCCGCTCCTCGTTCTCCTCGACGAGCGTCTCCAGCAGGGTGGAGAGCACCGTCGCGACCGTACCGCGGTCCTCCGTCTCGAAGGCCTCCGGCAGATCCTGCACCAACTGGGGCACGTCCGCGAAACGGCGGCCCGCGATGCGGCTGTTGAGCCGGGCCCGCAGATCCGCGAGCGACGTCTCGCCGAAGGGCGCCGGGCAGTCGATCATGCGCTGCTCGACCCGGCCGGTGTCCGTGATGAGCACCAGCATCACGCGGGCCGGGGCCAGCGAGAGCAGCTCCACGTGCCGCACCGTCGAGCGCGTCAGCGAGGGGTACTGGACGACGGCGACCTGCCGGGTGAGCTGCGCGAGCAGCCGCACCGTGCGCCCCACGACGTCGTCGAGGTCGACGGCGCCGTCGAGGAAGTTCTGGATCGCGCGGCGCTCGGGCGCCGTCATCGGCTTGACGCCGGCGAGCTTGTCGACGAACAGCCGGTAGCCCTTGTCGGTGGGGATGCGCCCGGCACTGGTGTGCGGCTGGGCGATGTACCCCTCGTCCTCCAGGGCGGCCATGTCGTTGCGGACGGTGGCCGGGGAGACGCCCAGCCGGTGGCGCTCGGTCAGCGCCTTGGAGCCCACCGGCTCCTCCGTCCCGACGTAGTCCTGGACGATGGCGCGCAGCACTTCGAGCCGGCGTTCACTGAGCATCGCGCACACCTCCAGATGTCGCACCGTGGTCGTCGCGGTCGTCTTCCTGGCACTCAGCGCGTGCGAGTGCCAGCGTGCCCCGGCCCAGTGTACGGCGGTGAGGTACGGCCCCGGCAAGGGCGGGCCCGCGATGTCCTGCCGGGGAGTACGGACGTGTCCTGCGATGTCGCGCCGTCGTACCCCCTTGCCGCTAGCGTCACCGTGTGAACGTGACTTGGGAAGAGCCGGGGTGGGAGGAACTCTCCCCGCGGGCCGGACGGTGCCGGCTCCCGGGCTGGGACTGCACCGCGGGGCTCGTGGTCGGCGAGGGGGCGGCACTCCTGATCGACGCGGGGTCGAGCCTCGCGGAGGGAGCGCGGCTGCGCGCCGAGGCCGGGCGGCTGCTCGGCCCCGGCCGGCGTGTGACGCACCTCGCACTCACCCATCCGCACTTCGACCACGTCTTCGGCGCAGCCGCCTTCTCGGGGGTGGAGGTGTTCGGCGCGGTGGGCCTGGACACCGTCTTCGCGCACGGCCGCGAGGAACTGCGCGCGGACGCCGTGCGCAACGGGCTGGACGGACGCGCGGCGGACGAGGCGGCGGACCTGCTGGTGCGGCCCCGCCACCTCGTCTCCGGGGAGTGGACGCTGGGTCTCGGCGGGGGTGTGCAGGTCCTGCTGGCGAACGTGGGGCCCGGGCACACCGGGCACGACCTCGTGGTGCTGGTGCCCGGAGGGGACGGTCCCGAGGTCGTCTTCTGCGGTGACCTGGTGGAGGAGTCGGGCGAACCGCAGGCCGGTCCGGACGCCGTGCCGTCCCGCTGGCCGGCCGCTCTGGACCGGCTGCTCGACCTGGGCGGCGAGGACGCGGTCTACGTACCGGGCCACGGGGCCGCGGTCGACGCGGCGTTCGTCCGGGCGCAGCGGGACGCGCTGGCCACGCGCTTCGGCGTGTCGTAGGCGCGGGCGGGGGTCACGGCGCGGCTCTTCTCCTATCGTCATCCGAATGCGCCAGTACTCTCCGGACCTGACCCCGCCGTGGAAGAAGCCCAAGCCCGTGCCCGAGGTCCCGGCCGAGCCGGGTCTGGTGGTGGAGGAGCCCGGCACCGGATTCTGCGGTGCGGTGATCCGCTGCGAGGCGGGCACGGTGACGCTGGAGGACCGCTTCGGCAAGCACCGGGTGTTCCCGCTGGAGCCGCGGGGCTTCCTGCTGGAGGGCAGGGTGGTCACCCTGGTCCGCCCCGCCGCCGGACCGGCCCGCCCCAGCCGCACCGCCTCCGGATCGGTCGCCGTGCCCGGCGCCCGGGCCCGCGTGGCCCGGGCCGGCCGCATCTACGTGGAGGGCCGGCACGACGCGGAGCTCGTCGAGCGGGTGTGGGGCGACGACCTGCGCATCGAGGGCGTCGTCGTCGAGTATCTGGAGGGCGTCGACGACCTCCCCTCGGTCGTCGAGGAGTTCGGGCCCGGTCCGGATGCCCGGCTCGGGGTCCTCGTCGACCACCTGGTCCCCGGCTCCAAGGAGTTCCGGATCGCGGAGTCGGTCACGAGCGAGCACGCCCTCGTGGTGGGCCACCCGTACATCGACATCTGGGAGGCCGTGAAGCCGTCCTCCGTCGGCATCCCCGCCTGGCCCCGGGTCCCGCGCGGCCAGGACTGGAAGACCGGGGTCTGCCGGGCCCTGGGCTGGCCGGAGAACACCGGCGCGGCCTGGCAGCACATCCTGTCCCGCGTCCGCTCCTACAAGGACCTGGAGCCCGAACTCCTCGGCCGGGTCGAGGAACTCATCGACTTCGTCACCGCCCCGGAGTAGGCACCGACCGCCTCCCCGCCGGACGGGCCGAGGTTCAGCCCGGGCGGCGGCCGGGGCGAGCGCGTGGGCATGGGCGTGCGGGTGCCCCTGGCGACCGGGGTCCGGGGCGCCGCACCGCGACCGGTGATCCGAGGGCGCCGCACCGGGACGGGCAGGAGGCGCCCTGCGACGGGCAGGAGGCGCTCTCAGTCCACCAGGTCGCGGACCACCGCGTCCGCGAGCAGCCGCCCGCGCAGGGTGAGCACGGCCCGCCCGGCCTCGTAGGGCCCGGCTTCGAGCAGTCCCTCCGCCAGCGCGCGCCGCGCCGCGGCCGCCCCGTCCGGCCGCAGCAGCGACAGCGGGCATCCCTCCCTGAGCCGCAGCTCCAGCAGGATCCGCTCCACCCGGCGGTCCTCCGGGGAGAGCAGCTCGCGCCCCGCCCCGGGCGACCTCCCCGCGGCCAGCGCCCCCGCGTACGCGCCCGGGTGCTTCACGTTCCACCAGCGCACCCCGCCCACATGGCTGTGGGCGCCGGGTCCGGCACCCCACCAGTCGGCGCCGCGCCAGTACAGCTCGTTGTGCAGGCAGCGCGCCGCGTCGGACGTCGCCCAGTTCGAGACCTCGTACCAGTCGAAGCCCGCCGCCGACAGCACCTCGTCGGCGATGAGATACCGGTCCGCGTGGACGTCGTCGTCCGTCATGGGCACCTCGCCGCGGCGGATGCGCCGGGCGAGCTGCGTGCCCTCCTCGACGATCAGGGCGTACGCGGAGACGTGGTCGGGGCCCGCTCCGAGGGCCGCGTCCAGGGAGGCCCGCCAGTCGTCGTCGCTCTCCCCCGGGGTGCCGTAGATCAGGTCCAGGTTCACGTGGTCGAAGCCCGCCGCCCGGGCCTCGGCGACACAGGCCTCGGGCCGGCCGGGGGTGTGGGTGCGGTCGAGCACCTTGAGGACGTGCTGCCGGGCGCTCTGCATGCCGAAGGAGATCCGGTTGAAGCCCCCGGCCCGCAGCGTGGCGAGGTAGGCCGGGTCCACCGACTCCGGGTTGGCCTCCGTGGTGATCTCCGCGTCGTCCGCGAGCCCGAACTCGTCGCGGATCGCGCCCAGCATCCGTACCAGGTCGCCGGCGTCCAGCAGGGTGGGCGTACCGCCGCCGACGAAGACCGTGCGGACCGGGCGCGGGTCGTCGCCGAGGACCTTGCGGGCCAGCCGGACCTCGTCGGTCAGGGTCGACGCGTAGTTGTCGCGGGAGGCGAGCACGCCTCCGGTGCCCCGCAGCTCGGTGGCCGTGTAGGTGTTGAAGTCGCAGTAGCCGCAGCGGGTCGCGCAGTACGGGACGTGCAGATAGAACCCGAGGGCGCGCTCGGCGGCCCCGGTCAGGGCGTGCGCGGGCAGCGCCCCGTCGTCGGGGACGGGCTCACCGTCGGGGAGTGCGGAAGGCATGTCCCCCATTGTCCCGCACGCCTCACCGCGTCCCGTCCGCGTGGGCCGGCCGGTCCGCCCGGGCCGGCTGTTCCGCCTGGAGGACCAGGAGTGCCAGGTCGTCCTCCGGCGGATTGCTGCCGAAGGCGTGCACGAGCCGCCGGACGCGTTCCGCGATCAGCCCGGCGCTGAGCCCGACGCACCCGGCGAGGGCGGTCGCGAGGCCGTCGTCGTCGTCGAACTGGCAGGAGCCGCTGCGGCGCTCGGTCACGCCGTCCGTGACGCACAGGACGGTGTCACCGGGGCGCAGCTCGAAGGTCTCGGCGGTGTAGCCCGCGTCCTCGACGACGCCGAGGAGCGTCTGCGGGGCGGCCACCTCGCGCACGGTCCCGTCGGGTCCCAGGAGCAGTGGGAGCGGATGTCCGGCGGAGGCCAGGGTGCAGCGCACGCCTCCGTCGAAGGGCACCAGCTCGCCGTAGAGCAGCGACAGGAAGCGCGTCTGCGGGCCGTCGGCGTCGACCAGCCCCGGTCCGCCGGTGGCCACCAGCGCGCGGGCGGCCGCGTCGGCCGCCTCGGTCGCGTCGTCGAGCAGCAGCTGGTTGAGGCGGTCGAGCACGTCCGCGACCGCGTAGCCCTCCCGCGCGAGCAGCCGCAGCCAGGGGCGGGCGAGGCCGATCACCACGGCGGCCTCGGGTCCCTTGCCCTGGACGTCGCCGACGGCGAAGCACCAGCGGCCGTCCCCGGCCGGGAAGAGGTCGTAGAAGTCGCCGCTCGGCCCGCCCTGGTCGCAGGGCTCGTACACGAGGGCGCTGCTCACGCCGGGGATCTCGGCGACGGCGCCGGGCAGCAGGCCGCGCTGGAGGACCCGGCTGATGGTGGCCTGGCGCGCGTACTGGCGGGCGGCGCCGACGGCCAGGGCGATCCGGCGGCTGAGGTCCTCGACGAGCCCGGTGACCTCGTCGGGGAAGGCGCTCAGCCCGGCGCGTCCGATGACCAGGGTGCCCAGCGGCCGGCCGCCGGCGATCAGCCGGTAGGCCAGTGCCGCCCCGGGCGCCCGGGGGGCCTCGGGGTCCTCGCCGGGCCACGGCACGGGCACCGCGCGCGAGCGCACCGAGTCGGGGAGCCGCGGCGGGTCCTTCTCCAACGCCCGGCGCAGTTCCTCGATGCGGTTCTCGCTGCCGTGCCAGACCCGGGCGAGCCGCGGCCCGGCGGAGCCGCCGGCCCGGTCGGAGCCCCGCCAGGAGGTGGCCTCGTCCTCCAGCCACACCGCGCACCAGTCGGCGATCCGGGGGACGAGGAGCTGTCCGGCGAGGGCGGCCACGAGGTCCTCGTCGAGCTGTCCGGCGAGCAGGTCGGAGGCCTCGGCGAGGAAGGAGAGGGCGCCGCGGCTGACCCAGTCGTGGTCCCGCCGGGCCTTGCGGGCGGGCTCGGGGGCGAGCGGTTCGGCGCCCGGCTCCCCGTGCTCCGGGGCCTGCTCGACGGCGTACGTCCCGATCCCGTCCTCGGCGCCCTCGGCCCCGCCGACGGGCAGTCGCGCCCAGACGGTCTTGACGCCGGTGCGGTAGGTGACGCCCCACTCGGCGGAGAGCGCGGAGACCAGCCGGAGTCCCCGCCCGTACTCGGAGATGCCGTACGGCCGCTCGGTGGCGTCGCCCCCCACGGCCCGGGACGGGTGGTGGTCGGCGACCTCCACCACGAGCCCGGCCGTCCCCTCCTCGCCGAGGGTGGCCGCGTCCTCCCCGGACGCCCCGTCCGGACCGGCCGCCTCCGGGTCGCCCTGGTCGAGGCGGCACAGCAGCTCGACGTCCGTCCCCGCGTGCACCACGGCGTTGGTGACGAGTTCGCTGACGATCACGGCGGCGTCGTCGACCAGCCGCTCGGTGACCGGGACCGCGCCGGTCAGCGCGTGGTCGGCCCAGTCGCCGAGGGTGGCGCGGACGAAGCGGCGGGCTGCGCCGGGGGCGAGCGGTCCGCCGGGCAGGGTCGTCCGGGCCGTGGCACGTCGGCCCGCACCGTGGCGCGCGGGCGCGCCGCGAGCCCGGGACGAGGTCTCCCGCTGCGTCGGTATGGGCCCCACTGTGCGTCTCCCTGAGCAGTTCGGACGAATCACCTCAGCCGATGCGGACAGGGTGACAGACTGGCCCTGCCCATAAGCGCCGAGTTACCGAAGTGGGCCAGCATGAGTGAGAACAGTGCTACGCACGTGCTCGGAGACGGACAGATTCGAGCATCGGATCTGCGTCCGCTGCTCGCCGCGCTGACCGCGGTCAGGGACGGCAACTTCACCAAGGTGCCGGAGACGGGGCACGGGCTGGTCGCCGAGCTGAACACGGCCTTCAATCAGGTGATGGACCGGAACATGCACTTCAACGCCGAAGTGCAGCGGGTCCGGCGCGAGCTGGTACGGCACGGGCGGCTGGACGAGCGGCTGTCGGCCAGTCCGGGGCAGGGCAGCTGGACGTCGAGGGTCGACGAGGTGAACCAGCTGCTGGACGCCCTGGTGGCACCGGCGGCGAACGCGACCCGGGTGCTGGACGCGGTGGCCGGCGGCGATCTGACCCAGCGGGTCGACCTGCACGACGGCAACCGCCAGCTGCGGGGCGACCTGCGCAGACTGGGCCGCGCCGTCAACAAGATGGTCGACCAGCTCTCCCTCTTCACGGGCGAGGTGACCCGGGTGGCCCGCGAGGTCGGCACCGAGGGGCGGCTGGGGGGCCGGGCCAAGGCGCAGGGCCTGTCCGGGAGTTGGCGGGACGTGACGGAGGCGGTCAACACCATGGCCGCCCGGCTGACCGCCCAGGTGCGGGACATCGCCCTGGTGACCACGGCGGTGGCGCGCGGCGACCTGACCCGGACGGTGACCGTCGAGGCCACCGGCGAGCTGCTCGAACTGAAGCTCACCGTGAACACGATGGTGGACCAGCTCTCCGCGTTCGCCGACGAGGTGACGCGGGTGGCCCGCGAGGTCGGCACCGAGGGCCAGTTGGGCGGCCGGGCCCAGGTGCGCGGGGTCTCGGGGGTCTGGAAGGACCTCACCGACAACGTCAACTTCATGGCCTCGAACCTGACCTCCCAGGTCCGCAACATCGCGCAGGTCACCACCGCCGTCGCCAACGGCGACCTCAGCCAGAAGATCACGGTGGACGCGCAGGGCGAGATCCTGGAGCTGAAGTCGA